>CATVZP010000061.1 GCA_958348565.1 uncultured Collinsella sp.
CGTGAGCTTGAAGATTGTAGGGAAATCAATGTTCAAATGTCAAGAAATCAAAGGTGAAAGGTTGCAAAGAGTACACGGTTCCCCCATAAGCAGAACCGGCATTTGAGGCAGCAGACAACTTTTCACGATATTTCATCGAGTTTTCAACAGGTCGTGTTGGAAATGTTGAGAACTTTTCGTCCGTTTTCCAAAGTTTTCAACAGGTTTTGAAAACTTGTCGAAAGATGAGAAACATTGCGTGGTGAGCTACTATTTGTTCAAAACCTTTTGAAAGATTGCGAGCGGCATGTCTGACGACTTCTACACCATGGTCGATTCCGGTGATCCGGCACCCGACAACGAGCACATCACCGGCGTGCGCGAAGAACGCAACGAGAGCGAGCAGGTCACCGCACAAGCACCAAAGGCTATGTATGCAGCGCGCATCGCGGTCTACGACGACATGCTGTCGACACCACGTGTCATCGTCATCGAACCGCAAGACGTCCGTACCTACTTGGAAGAGACAACTAACACCGTCTATCAGTGCATGAAAGAACAGGGAGGACGCATCTCGCTGATGGTTATCCGCGAGATTGTCGAAAACTTTATCCACGCGCATTTCGCAGAGCCCATCATCTCGATTCTCGACGGTGGCGATACCATCCGCTTTGCCGATCAGGGTCCGGGCATCGACGACAAAGAGCGTGCCTTCGACTTTGGCGTAACCAGCGCTAACAGCAAGATGAAACGGTATATCCGCGGCACCGGCGCCGGGTTTCCCATGGTGCAGGAGTACCTGGAAAACGCCGGCGGCGCCGTCTCCATCGAGGACAACATGGGCAACGGCACCGTCGTGACGGTAAGTCTGAACCCCAAGCGCGTGCAGGAAATCGAGCGTGCCGGCGGGCGCGGGGCAGCCGTGCGACCCGAAACAGAGCAGCAGGCATATCCCATGCCGGGCGCCTTCGCGCAGCAACCCGCAGCAATGCAGCAGGTGCAACAGCAAATGCCTCCTATGCTGCAGCCTGGCATGCCCCCCGTGCAAGAGCCCCAGGCACCCTCGGGCGCGATTCCCCAGAACATACCCGATGCAATGCCAGCGATGGGCCAGGATGTGGGAAACTTACAGCAGATGGCAGGCGCATCGGCTGCACAGCAGATATCCTATCAACCGAACCCGCAAGGGTATCCGGCTCAATACGCGCCGCAAACGGGATATGCGCAGGCATACCCCCAGCAATACCCGTTGGGATACCAGCAGCCGTACCAACAGATGCCCCAGGCGCAGTACAACCCATGGGCCCAGCAGATGCCTCCGCAGCCTTACCAACAGTGGCCGCAAAGTTTTCAACAGCAGCCGCTGCCCATGCAGAGTTCTCAACAACCAGCAGCTCAAATGATGTATCCTAATGCGGCGAATCAATATGCACAGCCGCAGCAAGACGTATTTGTGAGCGAGCGCGGCGAAGCGGCACTGGGCTATCTGGCTCAAAACCAAGAGTGTGGCGCAACCGACCTGGCACGAGCGTTTGGAAACTCAGCGCCCACGTGGTCGCGAACGCTCAACGACTTGGCACAGGCCGGCTTGGTAATCAAACATGGCCAGAAATATCATCTGACCGAAATAGGCGGCGCTCGCGTGCGAGCCCAAAGTTAAGGAACGGGAGAAACAGTGGACGAGGAAGCAAGCATCATCCTGGGAGATGCCATCGCCTTTTGCCAGCGCGACGGCCAAGATGCACGCCTCATCAATATGCTGGGACAATCGCGCGCCGTGAGCTTAACCGAGGACACCTTGACGATTGAGGCCCCCTCACGATTTGCCATCGCTCAGCTCAAAAAGCATCAACCAACCATCGAGGCGTACCTAGAAGAGATCGCCTTTGCGCCGATCGCGCTCAATATCGTGGCACCGCAAGGTGCCTCGGCAAATACGGCCCCGGTCACTCACCCGGTAGCGACCGACACCGCAGCGGCAACGCCGGCGCCCGAGCCTCGACGCGACGATGTTTCCCGTGAAACCATGGCACCGCAGCCGACCGCTTCGGTCGCATCGGCGGTAGAGCCAGCCCCCTCGCCCATCCCGACCGCCACGCATATGCCCGTCGCACACGAGACGACACCCGGCGAGGAATCGGGCATTGCAATTAAAAACACGTTGTCCGCCGACGATTTCCGCCGCATGATGACCCAAATGAATGGCAGGCCACCGGCGAAAAGCGCGAGTTCGTCCGCAGCGCCGGCAGCACCTTCGGCGGCCCCGACGGCAGTCGAGAAAAACGCGGACGGGGCACCCCTCGCAGCGAATTCGAAATTCACGTTTGAAAACTTCGTCTTCGGACCGGAGAACAGTCTCGCCTACCGATCGGCGCTCAAATTCGCCATGCTTGCAGACACGCCCGGCACCTGCACGTCGCTGTTCATCTACGGCAAATCGGGCCTGGGCAAGACGCACCTGCTGCTCGCCATCAAAAATGAGCTGGCAGAGAAATCGCCCGAGATCAAGGTGAAGTACGCCAACTCGCAGGCATATCTGGACGACTTGATGACAGAATTCGACCGCCAAAAGAAGAGCAACGCTCCCATTATGCAGGCGTACCACGGCGTCGACGTGCTTATCATCGATGACATCCAGAACATCATTGGCAAGCGCGCGAGCGTGGATTACTTCTTCCAGTTGATGGATGAATTTATCCGTAACAACAAGAAGGTCGTGATCGCCGCCGACCGCGCTCCCAAGGACCTTAATATGGACGAGCGCCTGACCAGTCGCTTTAATGCCGGTCTGCTGTGCTTGGTGGCGGAGCCCAGCTACGAGATGAAGTACAAGATTTTGCAGCGTTATTACGAGAACACGATCGCCGCCGCACCCGAGGCAGGCAACGACTCGCTGCTGGCGGCCTACGGGGGCGACGGCGGGCATCTAACCGACGCGCACTTTAAACACATGGCCGAGGTCTCGGGCACCAACATTCGCGAGCTCGAGAGCTTTTGCGAGCGTTGTGCCGGCGAAGCGGGCGATCGCGAGCGCGAGGGCGGGGAGCTCACCTTTGACGACATCGACGCCATCGCCAACCAGTACTTCGACACATCGGCCAAGAAGATCAATGTACAGACGGTCCAGTCCGTCATCGAGGAGCAATACGGTGTGACGCACGAGGAACTCATTGGGCCTCGCCGCAACGCCAATATCGCCAAGGCGCGCCATATCGCTATCTATCTGGCAATCGAGATGTGCGAGATGACGACGACGGCCGTGGGCGCCGAGTTTGGCAACCGCAACCACTCGACCGTCAGCACGAGCTATAAAAAGGTTCAGAAGATGATTCAGGAAGACCGGACTGTTACCGAAGACCTCAAGTCACTGCGCGATAAAATTACACTGCGCTCGTAGGTAAATGGACACACCTGTTGAAAACTTGTCGAAACGGCGGTTATAAGGTGTCAAAAACTCGAGCCGCGGTGATGAAAAGTTTTGCGCAGGTTTTGAACGTGGAAAACATGCCCGGTTGCACACAGGTTCCTGTCGATTCTCTTTTTAGGGCTGACCTGCACTTTTAGGAGTAATCAACAGTTTCGTCAGTACTATTACTATTATTAAGATATTTATATCTATAGAAAGGTATTAAAAGATGAAGTTCACCGTCAGCCAGAGCTCGCTTACGCAAGCCATCGGCGTCGTTATGAAAGGCGTCGCTTCGGCATCCACCCTCCCCATTCTGTCGGGCGTGCTCGTTAAGGCACAAGACGGCATCTTGGAATTCCAGACCTCCAACTACACCATCTCGATTCGTCACCGCATTGCGGCTCATGTCGAAGAGGAGGGCGAGATGGTGATTCCCTGCAAGATGCTCTCCAACATCACCAAGACCCTTCCCGATGCCCCGGTCACCTTTGAGCTGTCCGAGCGTCAGGTTTTGATTGGCTGCGAGAAGAGCTCTTTCCGCCTCAACACGCTCGATGCCAACGACTTCCCCGAGTTCCCGGCATACGCCATCGAGAGCGCCGTCGAACTGCCGACCGATATTCTGTCCGAAATGGTAAGCCGCGTATGGCGCGTCACCTCGACTGACAAGGCCCGCCCCATCCTGGGCGGCGTGCACATGAAGGTCGAGAACAACACCGTGCGCCTGGTCGCGACCGACTCCTTCCGACTGGCCGTGTGCGATACGCAGGTCGAGACCTCGACCCTCGAAGGTTCCTTTGAGCTCAACGTGCCTGCCGACGCCTTCAACGACGCGCTGAGCATCATGGCCAGCCAGGCTACTATCATGATCGGCGCCACCGACACCCAGGTTGTCTTTGAGGCCGGCAACACCACCTACGTGTCGCGCCGCATCGAGGGCGTATATCCCAATTACAAGCAGCTCATCCCCGATTCGTGCGCGACGAGCGTCAAGATCGACGTAGCCGCCTTTAACGCCGCCCTTAAACGTGTGGCCGTTATCGCGAGCGCCAACCCCGCCGTCAAGTTTGAGATTGACGTCGAGAACGGCCAGATGGGCCTGTCCTCCATTTCCAACGACCAGGATCTGGCGCAGGAGACGATTGATGTCGAGGCCGAGGGCGAGTCGGGCACCATCGCCTTCAACTACCACTACATCTTTGGCTGCCTCAATGCCCTGTCCAAGGAGAAGGAAATCACGCTGGAGCTCAAGAGCTATTCGCAGGCTGGCATCTTCAAGTCCTACGACAAGATCAACTATCTGTACCTGGTCATGCCGGTACGCATCTAGCACTGCCCATGACCATGTTCGCACGCGATCTTTCCGTTGCGCGCTATCGCAGCTTCGACAGTTATCGCCTTGCCCTGAGCGACGGTGTGACAGTGCTCGCAGGTCCCAACGCGGCGGGAAAGACCAACCTCATAGAGGCGCTGCAGCTTTTGACGAGTGGCGCCTCGTTTAGGCATCCGACCGCAGCCGAGCTCGTGCACGACGGCGTGGGCTCATGCAAGGTCGAGCTGAGGCTCGAAGGCGATGGGCGCGTGCTGGACATGGGGCTGAGCGTGGTAGACGGCAAGCGTTCGTTTAGCCGCAACGGCAAGCGCTGTGCTGCGTCCGGCGTGCGCGGGGTACTGCCGAGCGTTCTGTTTTGCCCGGACCACCTAGATATGGTCAAGCGGGGTGCCAGCGTGCGCCGCACCGCACTTGATGACTTTGGCGTTCAACTGAGTGCGCGCTATGCCGATCTGGCTAGTGCCTACGGGCGCTGCGTGACCCAGCGCAACGCCCTGCTCAAGGAGACCTGGTGCTGCCGCGAGATGCTCGGCGCTTGGAACGAATCTATCGCCCGCGCCGGTTCGGCCCTGCTCGTGCATCGTCTGGCTCTGCTCGACCGGCTGTCGGGCCATGTGCGTGACGCCTATGGCCGCGTGGCATCCGGCGAGCCCGCCGGCGTGTCCTATGTGTCCACGCTTGGCGACCTGCCTCGCACCGAGGATCGCGACGAGCTCAGGGGCTGGGCGTATGAGCACATGCTCTCGGCGCTCGATGAGCGCGCCGACGAGGAGATTCGCCGCGGCGTGACGCTCGTGGGTCCGCATCGCGACGAGATTGAGTTTTCCGTCGCGGGCCGATCGGCCCGTTCATTTGCCAGCCAGGGCCAGCAGCGAACGCTGGTACTTGCCTGGAAGGTGGCAGAAGTGGCCGTGGCGCGCGATATCCTGGGCACTGCGCCACTGCTGCTCTTGGACGACGTGATGAGCGAGCTCGACGCCGGGCGCCGAGGCGCTTTTCTGCAGCTGATCGGCGATGATATCCAGACGGTCATAACCACCACCAATCTGGGGTATTTTACCGATGACCTGCTTGATCGAGCCAAGGTGGTGAGCATGGGTGAGACGTGCTAATTACGAGCGCGAGAACGGAATGGTTGCCTTTGGCGACTTTTTGGATGCCGAGCGGCAGCGCATCCTGGCGGCCGCGACACCTGAGCGCCGCGCGCAAATGGAGGCTGCGGAGGAGTCTCGTGCGGTCTATCGCGCCTGGAATGCAGTGTGCTCGGGCACGCGCGAGGGACGCCATGTGACGGGGTTGCGCTACCTGCCCGAGTCCAACGAACTGCTGGTGTACCTCGATTCGCCCTCATGGACGCAGGAGATGACACTTTTGCGCGAGATTATCCGCGCGCGCATGGAGCGCGCCGGCGCGCACGTCGACGGCCTGGTGTTCAAGACGACCGCCCCCGGCCACACGCCGCCCGCTGCAAAAGAGCGCCTGCGCCCGGCCGTGGCCGAGCGTCCGCCGGCTCCGCATGCCGACCTCAGCGATGCCGAGCGTGCCGAGATCGAGCACCAAGTGGCACCCATCGAGGACCAAAAACTGCGCGAGGCCCTCGAGAACGCCATGAGAGCCAGTGCCGAGTGGGCCAAGGGCGTGCAGAGCAAAAAAGAGCCTTAAATCGCATCTGGTGGCCTTGTAGAGCCAAATACCCTCGTCCCCGAGGGTATTTTTTTACGATAAACTAGTAAGGCTGTACACATTTTCTTAACTGAAGGAGGACGTGTGGCAAACGAAAACGATTACGATGGCGGCGAGATTAAGATTCTCGAAGGTCTCGAGGCCGTTCGTAAGCGCCCGGGCATGTACATTGGCTCGACGAGCGCCAGCGGTCTTCATCACCTGGTGTGGGAGATCGTTGACAACTCCGTCGACGAGGCCATGGCCGGTTTCTGCACCGAGATTCAGGTGACGGTCCACGCCGACAACTCCATCACGGTCGTCGACAACGGCCGCGGCATCCCCGTCGACGAGCATCCTATCAAAAAGATCCCGACGCTCGAGGTCGTCATGACGATCCTGCACGCCGGCGGTAAGTTCGATAACTCGGCCTACAAGGTCTCGGGCGGACTGCACGGCGTGGGCATCTCCGTCGTCAACGCCCTGTCCAAGCGTGTGGTCGTGCAGGTATGCCGCGATGGCAACATCTACGAGATGGAGTTTTCGCGCGGCAAGACCGTCAAGAAAATAGAGGTCGTGGGCACTTCGGAGACGACGGGCACCACTGTCAGCTTCTGGCCCGACGACGAGATCTTCGAGACCTGCATCTACGATTTCGACACGCTGCACAACCGTCTGCAGGAGACGGCATTCCTCAACAAGAACCTCAAGATCGTGCTGACCGACGAGCGCGAGGCGACTCCCCATGTGGAGGAGTTTTGCTATGCCGGCGGCATCATCGACTTCGTCAAGTTCCTCAACGAGGGCAAGGATGTCCCCGAGACCTTTAAGGAGCCCATCTATATTGAGGGCAAATCGGATCCGGATGCGCCCGTGACCAAGATGGGCGAGGTCGAGGTGTCCTTGCAGTGGAATAGCGGCTACGGCGAGAACGTCATGTCGTTTGCCAACGACATCTATACTCCCGAGGGCGGCATGCACCTCGAGGGCTTCCGCACCGCACTCACCCGCGTGATTAACGATTACGCTCGCAAGCAGAATCTGCTCAAGGAAAAAGACGCCAACCTGACCGGCGACGATGTGCGCGAGGGCCTATCGGCCGTTATCTCGGTCAAACTGCCCGATCCGCAGTTTGAGGGCCAGACCAAGGCCAAGCTCGGCAGCTCCTATATGCGCGCGCTGACGCTCAAGATCGTGACCGACGGGCTTGCCGATTACCTCGAGGAGCATCCCAAGCCCGCTCGCGAGATCGTCAAGAAAGCCCAGCAGGCCTGCAAGGCGCGCAACGCCGCCCGCAAGGCGCGCGAGGCGACCCGCCGCAAGAGCCTGCTCGAGACGGCGTCGCTGCCCGGCAAGCTCGCCGACTGTTCGGTGCGCGACGCCGAGTTGACTGAGCTCTTTATCGTAGAGGGCGACTCGGCAGGCGGCTCGGCCAAGGACGGCCGTCGCCGAGACATCCAGGCGATCCTACCCCTGCGCGGCAAGATTTTGAACGTCGAGCGCGTGGGCGATCATCGTGCGTTCTCGAGCGACACCATCCAGTCGCTCATCACCGCGATCGGCTGCGGCGTCACGACGAGCGCCGGCGACGGCGGTGACTTCGATATCACCAAGGCCCGCTACCACAAGATCATCATCATGACCGATGCAGACGTCGACGGCGCGCACATCCGCATCCTGCTGCTGACGTTCTTCTACAAGTACATGCGCCCACTGATTGACGCCGGCTACGTGTACGTCGCGTGCCCGCCCATCTTTGGCATCAAGGTGCGCAACAAGATTCACTACGTGTATCCCAACGGCCGCCAGCCCGAAGACGAGATCCTGCGCGACACTATCCAGAGCCTGGGCCTGAATCCCGATGACAACGACGAGGACGGCAAAGCCAAGGACGGCAAGATCACTAAGAAGCGCAAGGGTTACACCGTCCAGCGCTATAAGGGCCTGGGCGAGATGGACCCCAAGCAGCTTGCCTCGACGACGATGGACCCCAAGACCCGCATTCTTCAGCGCGTGTCGATCGAAGACGCCGCGGTGGCGGACCGCGCCGTGCGCGAACTGATGGGTTCCGAGGTCGGCTATCGCCGCGAGTACATCGAGAAGCACGCCCACGACGCACGCTTCTTGGACGCCTAGCTTTCCCAGGCACCCCATCTTGCCCTTCAGGATTTCGGGCGCCGCACGCAAGGCGTGCGCCCTCATCCTTCAGGGCAACCTGGGGCACCTGGAAAACCTAGGAGGGTTATCCGGTGTTCCCGGTAATCCGTCTCCGTGGTAGGGAACTAATGGACCACGCAAACCATGAGGAGGTAACGTGGCAGACGATATCAACAATAACGAGGGTATGGGCGAGGCCGGCGACGCCGGCATGCCCGACGATCTGAAGCGCCTGCTTGCCCGTGCTGAGCAGAGCGAGGATGGCGACCCGGACGCCTATAACCCCGATGCCGATGATGATGAGGAAGAAGACGACGACGGCGAGCTCGAGGAGAGCTTTGGCGAAGTCGACCGTGGTGCCTCGGCCGGAGAGGATATCAACGGTGGCCAGCTCCAGATTTCGGAGTTCGGCCGTGAGATGAAGCAGTCGTTCATCGAGTACTCGATGTCGGTCATCACGGCGCGCGCCCTGCCGGACGTGCGCGATGGCTTAAAGCCGGTACACCGTCGCATCCTGTATGCAATGAACGAGAGCGGCATCTACCCCAACCGTCCGCACAAGAAGTCGGCCTGGACGGTCGGCGAAGTTATCGGTAAGTACCATCCGCACGGCGACTTCGCGGTCTATGAGGCCATGGTCCGCCTGGCACAGTGGTTCTCCATGCGCACGCCGCTCATTGACGGTCACGGCAACTTCGGCAACATCGACGGCGACGGCGCCGCCGCCATGCGTTATACCGAGAGCCGTCTGGCAAAGCCCGCCATGGAGCTCCTGCGCGACTTGCAGAAGGATACCGTCGACTGGCAGCCCAACTACGACGAGTCGCTCGCCGAGCCCGTGGCGCTGCCCGCGCGTTTCCCCAACCTGCTGGTCAACGGCAGCCAGGGCATCGCCGTCGGCATGGCCACCAACATCGCCCCGCACAACCTCACCGAGGCGATCGAGGCCACGTGCTACCTTATCGACAACCCCGACGCCACCGTCGACGAGCTCATGCAGATCATGCCCGGTCCGGACTTCCCCACCGGTGCCATCATCATGGGCAGTGCCGGCATTAAGCAGAGCTACGAGACCGGCCGCGGCTCCATCACCGTGCGCGCCAAGGCTCATGTGGAGTCCACCAAGACCGGCCGTAGCCGCCTGGTCTTTACCGAGATTCCCTACATGGTCAACAAGGGCACCCTGCAGGAGAAGATCGCCCAGCTCGTCAACGACAAGCGCATCGAGGGTATCTCGGATATGCGCGATGAGTCCAACCAGAAGGGCATCCGTCTGGTCATCGAACTCAAGAAGGGCGTCATCCCACAGGTCGTGCTCAACAACCTGTACAAGTACACCTCGCTGCAGACGACCTTTGGTGCCAACAACCTGGCGCTTGTCAACGGCGTTCCCAAATGCCTGAGCCTGCGCGAGATGCTGCAGCACTACATCGACCACCAGGTCGACGTCGTCACCCGCCGCACCCGCTTTGACCTCAAGAAGGCCCAGGCGCGTGCCCATATCCTCGAGGGCTACCTGATGGCTCTCGACCATATCGACGAGGTCATCAGCATCATCCGCTCCTCGCAGACCGACTCTGAGGCCAGCAGTCGCCTGATCGAGCGCTTTGGCTTTACGCCCGAGCAGACTACGGCCATCCTCGAGATGAAGCTGCGCCGCCTGACCGGCCTGGAGCGCGACAAGATTCAGGAAGAGCTGGACGGCTTGCGCCGTGCTATCGCCTACTACGAGGACCTGTTGGCGCACGAGGAGAAAATCCTGGGCGTCATCAAGGAAGAGATGCGCGAGATTTCCAAGAAGTTCGGCGACAAGCGCCGCACCGAGATCAGCCATGTCGAGAAGGACCTGGACGTCGAAGATCTGATTGCCGACGAGGACATGGTCGTGACCATCACCCACACCGGCTACGTCAAGCGCATCCCGGTGGCCGCCTATCGCGCCCAAAAGCGCGGCGGCAAGGGCGTGTCGGGCGTCAATCTCAAAGAGGACGACGTTATCGACGAGATGTTTATCGCATCCACGCACGAGTACGTGCTGTTCTTCTCGAGCAAGGGCAAAGTCTATCGCCTGAAGGTGCACGAGCTGCCGGTTGGCACGCGCCAGGCGCGCGGCACCGCGATCGTCAACCTGCTGCCTTTCGAGGAGGGCGAGAAGATCGCGAGCGTCATCAGCTGCCGCGAGTTCCCCGCCGACGAGTACCTGATGTTTGCCACCAAGAGCGGTATGGTCAAGAAGACTGTGATGAGCGCCTACGACCGTAGCCGCCGCGACGGCCTGATTGCCATCAACCTGAGGGACGACGACGCGCTGCTCGCTGTACGTCGCGTGCGCGAGGGTGACAAGATCATCATGGCAACCACCGCGGGCAAGGCGATTATGTTCCCCGAGGACCAGGTGCGCGCCACCGGTCGCGATACCAGCGGCGTCCGCGGTATTGGCATGAAGGAAGGCGTGAGCGTTCTTGGTATGGAGATTACCAACGGTAACGGCGACCTGTTCGTCATTACCGAGCGCGGCTACGGCAAACGCACGCCGGTCTCGGATTACCCGGAGCAGAACCGCGGCGGCCAGGGCGTCTACACCATCCAGATGACCGAGCGCAAGGGTAACCTCGCAGCCATGAAGACGGTGGGCCCGCAGCATGAGCTGTTCATCGTGACGGAGGGCGCGACGGTCATTCGCGTCAAGACCGACGAGATCAGCCAAACCGGTCGCGCCACCCAGGGCGTCAAGATGATGACCGTCGACGATAACGACCGCATCTGCGCCGTAGCCCGCATGACAGCGGCCAAAGAGAAGCCCGAAGGTGAAGGCACCGAGGCCGCAGCCGACACCGAAGAGGCCCCTGTCGACCTAGGCGACGGCAACGACATGCCAGAGGATCTCCTCGACGAGTAAGAGGAACTAGCTGGTAGAAAATATCAGACCCCATATATCGGCGGTCGGCGCACTGCGCGCCGACCGCTTTTTTGACAACCTTGGACCCCGTGCCCGCCGAGTGGGCGAGATGGGTTAGGTTTGTCGCGAGTTCCGCACGCAAAGAAGGCCACTTAATGTGGCCTTCGTCTTGCGCAGGACTGTCCGAGCAGCAAACCTAACCCATCTCGCCCACTCGGCGGGCACCCTCCAAAGTTTTTCAAAAAAGTTGTTGACGCGCGCGTAACGACTCATCTAATATATCCCTTGCGCGATGGACCTGTAGCTCAGTTGGTTAGAGCGTCCGGC
>CATVZP010000062.1 GCA_958348565.1 uncultured Collinsella sp.
CGATCGGGCGGTTAACTTTGGCTAGCATATCAGAAGCGCACGAATCGAGCGCCCAACTCCGGAAAGCCGAGAACTCCATGCGCGAGCGCAAGCCCTCCAAATAGCGAATCGACCTGCTCAATTGCACGCGGCCGGGGTTTTCGGCCATCGCGATGCGACGGGTGTCGTCAAACCCCGAAACGCGACAGAAACCAAGCTCTTCGAAGATCCCCAGGCCGCTTTCCACCGAGCGCTCGTCGACCGGCGTGCGAGCATCGATGGCAAGGCACATCTGCGCGATATCGATATCGCTCGCACTAAAGGAGTCGTCTCCGGTCTTGCCGCGGTTGGAGCGCCACATAGTCTGCAGCGCTCGATAGAGCGTGACGAGCTCGTCGCGCTCGGGCGCGTAGCAGTCGAGCAGGCGCTCGTTAATGCGAGCGTCACGCGACGAATAGAGCAGGTGAATCACGGCAGGTTGGCCATCGCGACCGGCGCGTCCGCTCATCTGGTTGAACTCGATGGCGCCAAACGGCATGTGGTAGAGCACGACATGGCGGATATCGGGCAGGTTCACGCCCTCACCAAAGGCAGAGGTCGAAACGATGCAGCTGAGGCTTCCGTCACGAAACGCTTCCTCGACACGGCGACGATCGGAGCGCGCAAGCCCCGCGTTATAGAACGCAATGCGGGTCGCGCAATCGGGCACCCGCTTGCGCAGCGTCTTAGCAAGCGCCACGGACTGGTCGCGCGAGTTGACGTAGATGACGGTCTTCTCCCCCGTCGCCACGATTGACACCAGGCGGTTCTCGCGGCTTGCAAGATCTCGGTCGTCCTCGAGCTGCAAGTTCTCGCGCACCGTCTCGTCGACCACCGTACGGGTAATCGGTAGCACGCGGGCGAGCTCGGCCACAACCGGAGCCGTTGCGGTGGCAGTCGTGGCCAGAACGACCGGGTCGCCCAGGGCCTTGAGGATATCGGGCATGTCGAGATAGGCGCTACGGTCGCCGCCCTTGGCAAGACCGGCATGATGTGCCTCATCGATAACGACAAAACCGATGCGCCCCGAACGCGCAAAGCGGTCGCGGTGAATGGACAGGAACTCGGGCGTCGTGAGCACGATGCCGGTGCGGCCCGAAGCCAAGCCGGCAAACACGTCATCGCGCGCCGCCTCCACGGTCTCGCCGGTCAGCACGCCTACGCCAATGCCGAGCGCGGCCATCGTCGACGAGAGGTGATAGGCCTGGTCGGCAACGAGCGCGCGCAGCGGATAGACAAAGATGCTCGCACGCCCGCGAAGGACCGCCTCGCGCGCGGCATGCACATGGAAGATAAGAGACTTGCCGCGCCCCGTTCCCATAACGGCCAAGACGCTCTGGTGGTCGGCGAGCGCGTCGAGTGCCTCGACCTGAGCACGGTGCGGCTGGTTCGAGCCGATAAAGCTATGGATAAGCGAGCGCGTCAGCTCGGTATAGGAAAGCTGGGCGAGCGTTTGGCGCTTGCGGGACTCTAGACGAAGGCCGGCGTCCGCAGGCTCCACGCCACGGCGAAGCTCACATGCCGGGTCGTCAACGCTGAGCGCCGTGGTATCGCGGACCAAAACATCCTTGATCATGAGCTTTGGCTTTACGCGACCCTGCCAATGCTCGGCCACGGCCTCGAACACCAAATCGACGGCGCTATCGCAATTGATGAGCTTATCGATCTGCGGCACGCGGAACATAATGGCCGGCACACTCGCGGCGCCATCGGTCGCCACGAAGCGCATGTGCTCGCCGGTTTTGCCCACCACGGCGCGATCGCACATTGTCACGCCCTCGGCCGCCAACAGCGGCACCTTGTTGCCCTGGCCAAACGGCTCAAGACGGGAGATCTGCTCGATGGTCTCGATATTCAGCTCGGAAAGGTCGACCGTGGCGGCAACCTCGTCAGTGTCTTCAAAGTCCTCGGCGGGAAGCTCGGACAGCACGGCGGAAAGACGACGGCGGAACTCGTCGAGCTTGGACGCCTCGATGGTCACGCCCACCGCACCCGCATGTCCGCCGCGACGAATCAGCAGATCCGAGCAACGTTCTACGGCGTCGAACAGGTTGACCTTGCCCACCGAGCGACCCGAACCGCGAGCGATACCGTCTTCGATCGAGAACAGCAGCGCCGGCACGTGATAACGGTTGGTCAGACGGCTTGCTACGATACCCTTGACGCCCTCGTGCCAGCCCTCACCACCCACGACGATTGCGCGACCGCCATCATAGGTCTCCTCGACCTTTGCCATGGCATCGCGCGTGAGCTCCGCCTCGATCTCGCGACGCTGACGGTTGATCTCCTCGAGCTCGGCCGCAAGCGCGCTTGCCTCGATAGGATCGCGGGCAAGCAGCAGATCGAGCGCCAGCTTGGGATCGGCCATGCGGCCGGCAGCGTTTAAGCGGGGAATGAGCGAGAACGATAGGCCATCGGCCGTAATGCTAGAGAGGTCGGCCTTGGCGAGCGCGGCCAGCGCGATATAGCCGGGGCGAGCGGTCACGCGCATCTGCTGGATGCCCTCGGCGACCAGCGCGCGGTTCTCGGGCGTCAACGGCATCATGTCGGACACGGTACCCAGCGCCGCAACCTCAATCAGCGAACGCCAATACGACGGCTTGCCCAGACGCTCGCCCAGGACTTGCACCAGCTTGAGCGCCACGCCGGCACCGGCGAGCTCGCGCGAGGGACCCTCGTCCTCGAGCTTGGGGTCGGTCAGGGGTACGCCCTGCGGCACCTGATCTGAGGGCTCGTGATGGTCCGTGACCGCCAAATCAATCCCCAGGCTCTCCAGATAGGAGACCTCTTCCTTGGCGGCAATGCCGTTATCGACGGTCACGATCAGCTGGGGGCGAGCGAGCTCGTTGACGCGGTCGAGCGCCGCGCGCGAAAGACCGTAGCCCTCGTCAAAGCGATGCGGAATAAACGGCGTGACATCGGCGCCAAACGTGCGCAGCGCCTCGGTCAACAGGCAGGTCGATGTAATGCCGTCAACGTCAAAATCGCCAAAGACCGCGATGTGCTCGTGGTTGCGAATAGCGCGCTCGACGCGGTCGGCAACGACCGACATGCCCGGGATAATGAGTGGGTCGGCCCAGTCGCGATCGAGCGAAGGCGTCAAAAACAGCTGGCCTTCCTCGATGGATGTAATGCCGTGCGCAACCATAATGCGCGCCACCAGCCCGGGTATGCCCAGGCCAGCCGAAAGCTCCTTTTCGAGCTCGGGGTTTTGCTGAGCGACCGCCCAACGATGCGTCGTCTTAAGCGATGACATAGGCGCCCACCCCCGATAGGGGCAGGTCGCCGCGATACCTCTCACGGTTCATAGCGATGAGTCCTCTGTGTATGCCCGCTTCGGCAGGCAGATCTGTTGAACGGATTTATTATACCGTGCAGCGCGGACGCAAATCGCCGCAGCACGCCGCGGTTTCGGTAAACGATGCCGGTAATACCCTCGAAATATTCGAGCGTTTCTGACGCACGGACGCATGCGAGCGTCTAGCATATCCATTCAAAACGGATTCACGAGCAAAGGGAGTCACAAGCGCATATGAAGCAATGGGTTGGACTGGGCAAGTTTCTCGCGGGGCATATGCAGGTCATCGTTCCGATTTGCGTAACGCTCGGTGTGATCTTTCCCCAGCAGATCGGCGTACTTAAGCCCATCGTTCCCGTCCTCTTCGCCTTTATGACATTCCAAGGTGCGCTCAGCAACACCTTTCACCAGGTGGCTGAGGTGTTCCGCCGTCCCCTGCATTTGATTTTGGCGTTATTTGTCTCGGCTGTGCTCATCCCCATCGCGGCGTATGCCATGGGCTCACTGTTCTTTGGTTCCAACCCCAACCTTGTCTGCGGCATCGTGCTCGAGTACAGCGTACCCGTGGCGGTCACTGCCTTTATGTGGATTGGCATGTTCGGCGGCAACGGCCCGCTCGCGCTCACCATCATCCTGACGTCCTCGGTTATCTCGCCTGTGACGATTCCTCTTACGCTCAAGCTCCTGCTGGGCGCCACCGTCTCAATCGACGTGCCGAGCATGATGCAAGACATGGCCTTTATGATCGCCATACCCGCCGTGCTCGGCATCGTGATCAACGAACTCACACGCGGATGGGGACACGAGAAACTCTCCCCCGCGCTTTCGCCCGCCTGCAAGTTCATGATGATGGGTGTCATCGCGTCCAACTCCACCGCCATGAGCGAGTACGTGTTGCACATGAATGTTGAGCGCCTGGAAGTCGCCCTCTTTATCCTTTCGTTCGCCATCAGTGGCTTTATCATCGGCATCCTGGTCGCACGTGCCCTGCATTTGCCGTATAGCGAGACGACTACTATGTGCTTTACCTGCGGCATGCGTAACATCTCTTCGGGCGCCGTCATCGCCACGCAGTATTTTCCCGGCGAGGTCGTGTTCCCCGTCATGTGCGGCACGCTGTTTCAGCAGGTGCTTGCCTCGATTATCGGGCATCTCTTTGAGCGCCTAACCGGCGAGGAGCGCGCCAAACAGCGCAAGCGGGTCAAGGCCGGGCGCGACGCGATGGCACGCTAGACAGCACACTTTTCGCAGGCGCTCGCCTTGCTACGCGAGCGTTTCCAGATGCGCACGCAGGCGCTCAGCATCGATATCGAGCGTGGTCTCGGCATTGACCTGGGCCAGACGATAGCCCACAAAGTAGGGCGATACCACCCAACGCGGCAGCGCCTTGGCAATGGTCCGGCCGTCCATATGGTAGAAGAACAAGTTGTACGACTCTGCGCGACCGCCGTGGTGCTCGTGCAGGATATAGCGCAGGGCTACCTGAATCGCATCGGCAAACAGGTCCGCTTCGGCTTGGTTGCGGGCGTCGTCGCTGGCGGCGATTCCCTGTGGAGCCGAGACGTTGACCTCAAAGAATCCCATAATCGGCTCGGTTGAGATGTTGACCGAGATTCTCCCCTGCCGCCAGACATCGATGCCTTCGAAATTGGCGGAAGTCAGCGAAGCATAGCCGTCTTCCTGCTCCAAACCCACAATCTGCATGTGTGGATGGACGAGGCTGCCGCCCGAAAGCGGGCCTTTGTTCTTGTACATGAGCACGCTGCGGTACTGTTGGGAATCGATCATCTGCTGCCAGCAGCCCAGGGCAAACCGCATCACATGATGCAGCTCGTCCGGTTCATAAGTCAGCAGGTCGGCGTCGTGATTGGCCGACTCGATCAATACGGTCTGGCGGGTGGCCCGCAAGGTCTTGAACTTATTCTCGAGCCAGATGCAGTCGCCATCGCGCCGGATGATGTTGGCGAGTCCCTCCGTGTCGCAAAAAGGGCACGCGGTGCCAGGGCGACGATTATCGTCGGGCTTGCCGCTCGCCTGCTGAACGTCAAATACCAGCGCCACGGGCTATGCCTCCAGCGGCACGATCTTGGTGCCATGGAGCTCGGAGACGCCTAGCGCCGCCGCGACCGCGTCGCGATTTGCCGTAGTGATGCCGCCGCCGGGAAGGATGGTCAAACGATCGCCCGCATACTCGATTAAACGAGCCAGGTTTTCGAAGTTGTCCTCGATCGGCGTACCGGCAGCACCACCGTGCGTCAGAATGCGCGTGACGCCGCAGTCGGCGAGCGTATCAATCGCATCGAGCTGAGCCTCGGGCGAGAGCTGGTCAAATGCCATGTGGAAGGTGATGTCAAGGGACTCGCGTTTGCACTCCTCGGTCGCGCAGCCCGCAGCCATCACAAGGGCGCCGAGGGTGAGCTCGTCGAGCGCCCATCCGCCGGCACAGGGCTTGCAGCATCCAAAGACCAGGCCATCGACGCCGGCGCTCACGGCAAGGCCCAGGTCCATCTCCATCATACGTAACTCGTCCTGGTTGTAATGAAAGTCTCCACCACGCGGACGAATCATGCACATCACTCGCGCGTCATGCTCGTGAGCGTAGCTGACTGTAGCGCTAATAACGCCGGCGGAAGGCGTGGTGCCACCGACGGCGAGGTTGTCACACAGCTCAATGCGCCCCGCACCGGCCTCGATGGCCGCCGGCACTCGCTCAAAGTTCTCGGCACAAAACTCGTACAGCATAGATAGGCCCCCAATGACAGCAGATGTTTTCCGACGGGCATTGTCACACATCCCCATGAAGTTGCGGTGGAATAGGGACTGTTTTGGCCTCTGGGGCCCGTATTCAGTCCCTATTTCACCGCAACTCAGAATGATCTCTTGGGGACGGCACGGCTGCCGAAAAATGTTGCCGATGGTAAATGTTGCGCAACATGGTTCGCAAATCTTGGTCAACCATAGCAGTATCGACATTCGTATCCAGAGGAAAGGATTGCCATGTTTAAGAGCATCCAAAAGAGCGGAAGGATCTCAGCAGTCGCCATCGGCCTGATCGCGGCCTTGTCTCCGCTCGCAGCCCCTCCAGCAGCATTAGCCAGCGGCAGCGTACCGACGCCTGAACTTGAGAAGTCGTACAGCTTTAAGGTAAGTAGTGAATACTCGGATATCAGAACAAACGGCGATAGAAAATTCGGCTATCTGTACGATTACGATGATGATGACGGCTTAAAGAGGATTTCTCTCATCAATTACAGCGATGGCAGCTCAAGCCCCATCGCCATCCCGGAAAATAGCCTTGGCTCCGCTTGCCCCACATCCAACAATCAACTCTGCTGGCAAGACGGCAATAATTTGGTCGTATTCTCTCCAGAAAATCATTCCCAAACAGCCCATCCCATCACTTCGGCCAAATATGCCTACACCAGTACAACCGTCTCTTACGACGGTAATAGGGCAGCCGTGGAACACTATGACAATGAATCTGAGCTTAAAAAAATCGAGATCTATGACCTCGAATCCGACAAGCTAATCCAGACATATCAACCAGATAAAGATGACTCTTGGTACATCTACTCAAACGACATGGGCCGTTTATATACCCTCCAGGACAATACCAAGAAGGGCGTTGTTGCGCTTAAAGTTTTCAATTGCGATACGGGATCAACGGAATTAAAAACCGTCAGCGTAAAGAAAGACGATAGGTCTTCAGACATCGGATGGGATTTTTCCAGCTTGAACTCAGACGATATTTATCTTCAGAGCGACACCGCATTAATAAAAGCTGACCGCGATGGAAATATGAGTGCTCTTTTCAACGATGACGACCACGCTCCTGAATGGCTTTATTCATATCCTTCAGCGGAGTTTTATGCCCTCTATACAAAGAAGGGATCGAACGATCTTTTTGAAGAAGATGACGGCTATTACTATTTAAATGAAGAGGATGCGAATCTTAGTATTTATGATTTAAATGGCGGCGAGACCATCAGCTCGATTGCTTTTCCCTTCGGCGATGGATATCTCTGCGATATTTCGCATGATGGCAGCATCTTACTTGGAAAATACTCAGACGACGACAAGTCCTCAGCATGCCTAGTCGATGCTCAGACCGGGGCAAAGAGCGAGTTTGACTCTCATTGGTGCGACCAACTTTCGTTCATGAACGGCGATCGCAAGATTTTGGCAACCTATTTCGACGAGAATGACCCCACCACACTCCACGTGAACATTTATAAATCGAACATTCCCCACTCGCTGCCCGAGGATGTGCTGTACTTTGTCCAGACTCACCTGCCGTTTGTTATTGGCGGTGGCGTGGCGATTGTCCTTATCATCGGCGGCGCGATCGTTGTCCTTTGCATCCGCAAGAAGCGTGTAAAGGCCGCAAACGGTATGGCAACCACAGCACCCAAGCCCCAGCGAAAGCAGCGTCGCCGCCAGAAGGGCGCCCAGCAGAACGTCGCGACGCCCACAGCACCGGCGACGCCCACAGCACCGGCAGCTCCAACCGAGCCTGCCCGCTTCTGCCGTCACTGCGGAACCCCGCTCGTACCCGAAGCCCAGTTCTGCCCCACATGCGGACAAAAGGTAGACTAGCGAACAAAACCCAGTAGACCCCAACCACCAAGGCCCCGTTCCGAAACACTCCAGAACGGGGCCCTATTTTGAAGCCAGGGGGTCAGGTTTATACAAAGTAGTCGTTGGGGACGTCGATGTTTTGGCAACGACAGCGAAAGCCCGCCAGAGCGAGCAAGGTGCCTTGAAACGAGGCGGCATTGACCTTCTGGTCATGCCGCCGAAGTTGAAAGGCAGATTGCCGCTCTGGCGGGCTTGCAGCGTCGAGTCGTTACGCGGTTTGGTAAAACCGCGTAACTAGTTAACCACCAAGATAGGCTTTGCGGACGTTATCGTCATGCAGGAGCTCTTGGCCCGTGCCGGTCATGGTGATCTTGCCGGTCTCGAGCACGTAGCCGCGCGTAGCGATCGAGAGCGCCATCTGCGCGTTCTGCTCGACCAGAAGCACCGTGGTGCCGGCCTTGTGCAGGTCCTCGACAATCTGGAAGATCTGCTCAATCAGAATCGGCGCCAGGCCCATGGAAGGCTCGTCGAGCATGAGCAGCTTGGGGTTACTCATAAGGGCGCGGCCCATGACGAGCATCTGCTGCTCGCCGCCCGAAAGGGTGCCGGCGACCTGGCGACGGCGCTCCTTAAGGCGCGGGAACTGCTCGTAGACGCGCTCAAGGCCCGGAGCAACCGTGGACTTGGGCTGCGTGTAGGCGCCCATCTCCAGGTTCTCCTCGACCGTCATCTGCAAAAAGGCGCGACGGCCCTCGGGGACCTGGGCCAGCCCCTTGCCCACCAGCTTGTCGGCAGGCGTATGGGTAATGTCCTCGCCCATAAACTTGATGGAGCCGGTCTTGGAACGCAGCAGGCCCGAGACGGTTTTAAGCGTCGTGGACTTACCGGCGCCGTTGGCACCGATCAGAGCAACGATCTCGCCCTCGTTGACGTTAAAGGAGATGTCCTTGATGGCGTGGATAGCGCCGTACCAGACGTTGATGTTGTAGACGGATAGCATCGGCTCTGCCATTTAGTTCTCCCCCTTATCCTGCTTGCCCAGATACGCCTCGATAACGGCGTCGTTGTTCTGGATCTCCTCGGCCGTGCCCTTGGCGATGACCTTACCAAAGTTGAGCACGCAGATGCCCTCGCAGATGTTCATAACGAGCGACATATCGTGCTCGATAAGCATGATGGCGATGCCGAAGGTGTCGCGAATCTTAACGATGTTCTCCATGAGCTCCGCGGTCTCGGACGGGTTCATGCCGGCGGCAGGCTCGTCGAGCAGCAGCAACTTGGGGTTGGTGGCAAGCGCGCGGACGATCTCCAGACGACGCTGGGCGCCGTAAGGCAGCGATCCGGCCTGCTCGTTTGCCAGATGCTCCATATCAAAGATGGACAGCAGCTCCATGGCACGCTCGTGGGCGGCCTTCTCGTGCTTCCAATACGTCGGCAGGCGCAGCACGCCCTCAAAGCCGGAGTAACGCTCCTGGTTATGCAGACCGACCTTAACGTTATCCTCCACCGTCATGGTGTTGAACAGGCGAATGTTCTGGAATGTACGGGCAATACCCATGCGGTTGACCTGATAGACCGACTTGCCCGAGGTGTCCTCGCCGTCGAGCAGGATGGTGCCGTGCGTGGGCTGATACACCTTGGTGAGCAGATTGAAGACCGTGGTCTTACCGGCACCGTTGGGGCCGATCAGACCGGCGATCTCGGTCTTGCCGATAGTCAGGCTAAAGTCGTCGACTGCCTTAAGGCCACCGAACTCAATGCCCAGGTGGATGCACTCGAGTGCCGGGCGCTCGCCCAGGTCGCGGTCGGGAACGATGGCGCCAGAAGGATACGGGACCATCTTGCCCTTGTTGAACTCAAATTTACTGGGCATCGGCTGCCACCTCCTTCTTGGAAGCAAAGCGGTCCTTGACGCGACCGAAGAACGCCTTGAGCTGCGGGTTGTTGGTAAAGATCATGACCAGGATCAGCACGATGGCGTAGATGAGCATGCGGTAGTCCGAGAACTGACGGAGCAGCTCGGGAAGCACCGTGAGCAACGCCGCCGCGATAACGGAGCCGCGCATATTGCCAAGACCACCCAAGACCACGAACACCAGGATGAGGATGGACGTGTTGAAGTCGAACTTGGTGGCGGAGAGCTGCGAGAAGTTACCGCCGAAGAGAGCTCCGGCAGCACCGGCGAGGGCAGCGGAAACCACGAAGGCGATCATGCGGTACTCGGTGACGGAGATGCCTACGGACTCGGCTGCAATCTTGTTATCGCGCACGGCCATAATGGCACGGCCGGTACGGCTGCGAACCAGGTTGAGCACGATCACGAGCGCGACCATGACCAGGATGGCACCGGCGAGGAAGGTCGAGTACGTCGACACGCCCGAGGCGCCCTGGGCGCCCTTGATGATGGCGGTGCCGTCCTCGAGCAGGTGCAGGTCGTCGATCGTAGAGTTGCCCGTGATGTTAAAGATCACGTGCAGGCCGCGGGAGTCGACACCCACGATAAGGCAAGTGACAATCTCTTTGATGATCTCGCCAAAAGCCAGGGTCACGATGGCCAGATAGTCGCCGCTCAGGCGCAGGACCGGGATGCCAATCAAGAAGCCCAAGATGGCAGCGGCGATAGCGCCGACCACGATGCTGATGATCAGGCGCACCGGATCGGAGGGAACGGCGCTCTCGAGGGCGACCGCGGTGACGATGCCCGTGTAGGCACCGACACTCATAAAGCCCGCATGGCCCAGCGACAGGTCGCCCGCGATGCCGACGACAAGGTTGAGGGAAATTGCCATGACGATGTAGGCCGTAATAGGAACCAACTGACCGGCGATCATGCGCGGAATCATGTGGTTCGACTGCATAAAGAACACGATGGCGAAGGCCACGATACACATGGCGTACGTAACAAAGTCGTGACGCGTCTGCTTATCTTTAAGAAACTTCATAACGCTCACCTACACCTTCTCGGGGACGTACTTGCCCAAGAGGCCGGCAGGCTTGACGAGCAGGACGATGATCAAAACACCAAAGACGATGGAGTTGGCAAGGCTCGTGGAAATGTAGGCCTGCGCCATCGCCTCGATGATGCCGATGAGAATGCCGCCGACAAAGGCGCCGGGGATGGAGCCGATGCCTCCGAAGACGGCAGCGTCGAAGGCCTTGATGCCGGGCATGGCGCCCGTCGTAGGCTGCAGCACCGGCGAGTAGGAGCACAGGAGCACGCCGGCGATGGCGGCAAGGGCAGAGCCGATGGCAAACGTCATCGAGATGGTGCGGTTGACGTTGATGCCCATGAGCTGGGCGGCGGCCTTGTCCTCGGACACGGCACGCATGGCCTTACCCATCTTGGTCTTGCCCGTAAAGAACATCAGGCCGGCCATGATGACCAGGCAGGCGACGATGGTGACGAGCGAGACGGCGCTTACGTTGAACTTGGCCAAGAACTCCGGCACCTGGAAGGTGACGAGCGAAGTGAAGTTCTTGGGCGTGGCGCCCCACAGAAGTTGCGCGGCATTCTGCAGGAAGTAGGACACGCCGATAGCCGTGATCAGAACGGCCAGCGGGCCCGCCTGACGCAGCGGCTTGTATGCCAGACCCTCGATGAGAACACCGAGAACGGTACAGACCACACAAGAGAGAACTACAGATGCCCAGCCCGGGAGGCCGAGATACGACG
>CATVZP010000063.1 GCA_958348565.1 uncultured Collinsella sp.
CCTTCCTCAGTGTGAGTTCTGGACGGGCAGCGATGGCAGCGAAGTGAACTCTCAGGAGTTCTGGGATCAGAACATTACGAACCACATCGACGCCTTTAAGCCCGGCGTGACCTATCGTTACGGTATCTACCTCAAGTCCGCGCGCGGCTTCTACTTTACGCCCGACACCAAGCTGGTGATCAACGGCCAGGAGTGCGGCTACCAGGTCGCGGACAGCGTATCCGATGAGGACAGCGGTTGGATCTACACCCTGTGGCTCAACACCGATCTGACCTTTACGCCTGAAGCCACGCCGACTCCCGATCCGCAGCCTACGCCGGATTCCAAGCCGACGCCGCAGCCTGGGGTGAAGCCCGAGACCAAACCCTCGGCCAAGCCGGCTACGACCACCACGGTGAGCAAGACGGTTGAGAAAACCACGCAGGCCAAGAAGGGCGATGCTGTCCTGGCTACCACGGGAGATACCACCGCGATGACGGCCGCCGCCCTAGGCATCGCCGGCGCGACCGTAGCCGCCGCCGGCCTCGCCGCGACCAAGCGCCGCAAGCATTAGAGCTGGGTGACGGCTCTCATTCTCGGCCTCAGTAAAATCTCAATCTGTAACACCAAACTGCCCAAAACGGCTCTAGATGTTACAGATTGAGATGAACTGTTCGGCCGACAACCTAACGTCTCGATCTGTAACACGTAGCGGGGAATTTGACCTCTAACTGTTACAGATTGAGACAAAGCGGGGGCGGCTGGAGCAATATCTCGATCTGTAACAACTACAAGGCTCAACAGGGCCTAACTGTTACAGATCGAGACAAACATCGGAATCGGTTCGCCGACCAGACCCCAAACCGCCACAAAGGTGCCTGTCCCCTTTGTGGCGGTTTGCGCAGGTAGAACGGTAGGTTCGTATATATGAACCTACCGTTCGCTTTGTTTTTGGACAACGATTACGCTGGATGACTTTTGGTTTCAGGAAAGGAACGACCATGAGGTGGACTACTGTTCGAGCGCTTTGCCGCCGCCTGACCGTTGCCGCGGTGACCCTCACTATGGTGACGGGTTCGTTGCCCGCGGGCGCGTTTGCCGAGACCCTCACCACCGACGGCACTTTTGTGCAGACGGATAACGGCCAAGCAGCCGATGCCGGCGCTGCCGACCCCGCGCCCGATGCCGCCGACGCCGACCCCGCGCCCGATGCCGGCGCTGCCGATCCCACGGTGCCCGCCGCCGGTGACACCCCTACGCCCCCGGACTCCGAGATTGCATCGGCGGCAGGCCTGACGGGCGCTGGGCAGACCGAGAGCACGCCCGTGGCCACGCTCGCCATCGATCTTGTCGAGGGCAAGGAGCTCGCCGAACAGCAGAAGCAGGAGGAGACCGCCGAAGCCGAAGCAACCTGGAATGAGGATCTTGGGCTCTGGATGACCTCGAAGGGCGCCACGGGCGTAAAGGACGAATACGACGATGGCTACGTGGCCGGCGAGCAGACCCCCGCGCAGTACTACTTCTCGATTGATAGCCTCACCAACGAAATTTCTATCGAGTATGGCGACGCGGGCATTACCACGTTGGAGGTGCCCTCGACCATCGACGACAAAAATGTCGTAAGCCTTACGGGTATGGGAAGCGCTGCGCTCACATCGATCACCTTCGCCCCTAATTCGCATGTCCGCTCGGTTGGAGGCTTGGGCGGCAGCAGCATCAAAGAGATCGCACTGCCCGATTCGGTCGAGGAGCTCAAGAGCTATGCATTCTACAAAAGCAAGACGCTCCAAACGGTAACCTGGCCCAACAACGCGGCCTTTACCACGATTCCCGAGCAGGCCTTTAAGGAATGTGAACAACTTGACGACAAGGTGGTGGCAACGCTGCCGCCTTCGGTCAAAACTATCGACTATCTTGCATTCGCCTATTGCGGCGTGCCACAGTTCTATGTCTCGGACACAACAGTGCTCACCTTTACGCAGATCAATGTGCCGGGCACGGTGGAGCGGATTGAGCGCAATGCCTTTGACGGGTGCTCGCATGTGTCGTCGGTGACGATCGGCGACGGCGTTAAATATATCGGAGCGCACGCGTTCGCCTCTCTTGATCCTGCGATTGCCGGCAAAGAGATTGTGCTACCCAAAAGCGTGGAAATGATAGAGTGGGGAGCTTTTGAGAACACGAGATACGGAAACGAGACGAACCATAATGCCGTTGCCCTGCGCGTGATGAACCCCGATCTTCAGTTTGGTGAGGCGGGCTATCCGGGCGACTATAATGAGCGCGTGACAATCGATGGCGTAACGTATGCGATTCCCTTTAGTGAAGGCCAGACCATCTATGCCTATGCGACCGATTCGGCTGGCAACCCCTCGATGGTCAAAAAGCTTGCCGATGCCGTGGCCGATCGCAAGGACTCCGTCGATTCCTCGAAGCCTGCCTACACGTTTGAGTGGATGGGCGAGGCGGCCCAGGTGACGGGCAAACTTCCCCAGAGCGCGACGGCTACACTCGTGCAGGCGGGGCAGTCCACGCCGCTGGCGGTTGGCGATGACGGCAGCTTTACAGCGGACGCTCTCTCCAAGACAGCAGCCACCCTGCGCATTTCGCTCAGCGGTTACTATGACATGGTGCTGGCGCGCCCGGGCGACCAGATGACGGGCACATGGAATATCGGAGAGATTAAGGCGGAGGACTTTACCAAGATTCCGGCCTCGCGCGCGATTGAGCTCAACGTGGGCTATCTTGAACCGATTGTGGGCCAGGATAAGACCGAACGCATTGAGCTCGATAGTCTCGATAACATCGATCTGACGGTGAAGAGCGGCGGCAAGACGCTCAAACCTGCTAAGGGCGACAAGGAAAACGACTTCCGTATCCAGGGCACAGCGCTCGTGGTGTCGCAGGCCATTGCCGACGCAGACCAGGATCTTGAGATAACGCTCGAGCCCAGAGACAGCCTCAAGCTGGGTGGGGCGACGGCGACGGTGAAGCCTTCGGCCGGCAAGGTCGATATCGACTTGAAGCCTTGGGGTACGGCGACGGTCACGACCAAGGGCGACTACCAGGGCGCCAACCGCGTGCTGGTGTTCCGTACGTCCGACGGCAAGCTGGTCGCCGACGGCGTCACCTATCTGATGGGTTACGAAGACGATGGCACCACGCCTATCATGAAGGCCGAGACGCCGCGCCTTAAGGCCGGTTCGTACACCATTGTCGCCTTTAACAAGACGAGCTACGACATCCAAGCGACGAGCTATTCCACGTTTAGCCGCCTAGGGCTGACCGTGGGTAAGCATATCGCGCAAAAGCAGGTGAAGATTGAGGACGGCAAACAGCTCGACGTGACGCTCGACGTCCCCACGTTTGACGTGGAGACGTATCGTGTCGAGCGCGGGCTGACGGCGGGCTCGGTTATCGCCGATTCGTCCGCGGTCGTTGGCGTGGAGACCGAGCTGCGCATTCATTACGAGCTCAAGGACAGCCAGGCTGCCAAGATTGAGATTCCGCTGGCCAAGGATGCCGTCGAGGATGTGTCCGCAGGCGCTCGCGAAGCCGGCGCCAGCTCCGATGCCATGTGGGCTGGCACAACTTGGGAGGGCGACAACCTCGTTCTCAATATGAAGAAGGGCATGGGCGCCGATGTGTTTGTGCGCTTTAAGCCTAAGACCGCGGGCATCTATGCCATCTCGCCGCTTATTACGCTGGGCGAGGTGACATTGCCGCTGGGAAGCACCACACTCGAGGTTAGCGGATCGCGCATCGAGGTCGACAGCACCGACGTTCACAGCCTACTGGGCAATGTGGCCTACGTATACGCAGCGCCCGGAAAAAGCGTGCAGCTTACCGTGGGCGCGGGCGCCTCGGCCGCAAAGTACACCGGCAAGACCAATAAACTCGGCCGTGCCAAGATTGAATACGACCTGCCGCAGGATACGCTTGCCGCCGAGCGTGTGACGCTCGAAGCGCGCGTGGGCTCGACCGATGTTGCCGCCGCTGCTGCCGAGGTAACGGCTCGCAATTATGTGCGCTATGTTCCGGGTGCTTCGGTCTGGAACTTTGATGTGACGTATCGTGGCGGTACGCAAAACTTGGTCAAGGACGGCAAGGACACCGGCAAGAGCCTGTGGACCTTCCATCATCTGCCACAAAAGAAGAACGCCTACTGGACCTTTGACATCACGCTCGAGGTGGGAAACGAAGAGGCCGCCGACACGCTCGACCTGTACGTGGACTGCGTGGATGGCAAGACGGTGACGATTCCTCTGACTCAAAAGTCGCGCGAGGGCACCCGTGTGCGCTATGTGGCGGAGTATGTGGACGAGGGATATCTCAAGCTGCTCGACGAGTTTAACAAGGCGAATGATTCAACCTATGTGAACTGCGGCAACTTTGAGCAGATCTTTATGCCGCAGACCTACCGTATCTCCAATGCTCAGCTTATGACCATGCTGAGTTTTGACGCCAACGCTTCGGCCAAAAAGCATTCCGCCGCGGCCGAGGAGCGCCAGCAGGAGTTCTCGAATGCCGTGCAGCAGTGGCACGAGTATATGATGGATAACTCGTTTAATGATGTCGACGAGGCCTTTAACGACGCGATTGACCAGATGGTCGCCGATGCGCTTGCCGAGGAGGACAAGGACGGTAAAGAGGGCGAGGCCCAGGGTGGTGCTGCTCGCAAGGCCCGCCGTGCCCCTGCCGCCAGCGACGGCGAGGGTGATGATGCTGGCAACGACGAGGCCGCTCAGTTTGCGGCTGAGCTCAAGGCTGCGGTCGGCGGGTCGGCGGCGCTGCTAACCCAGCAGGGCGACAGCTATGGCGTCAATGTGGACAAAATGATCTTTGAGGATGCTTACGGCACCAGCGAGGATTGGTATCAAGAACTCGCGGCGGCCCAGGGCGCGAACGCAGCGGATGCGGCCGCCATCAAGGAGCTCGTCGACCATGCATCGCGAGCGGAGTTTATTGCCCAGCAGGCCGAGGACCTGGTGGGCCAGTCGATGGGTATCGGCCAGCTCAACCAATACGGAAGCTGGAATGACGCAACTGCTGCGGCACTCAACAAGTGTGCGGGCATTAAGGCCAGCGAGTACAACGGCCAGTCGATGAGCGGGTTTAGCGATTTGGGCCAGGCGCTCGGCAGCTCACTGAGCTACAAGGCGGCTGACGACGATACCGTCAAGGGCTTTAAGGTCGCCGCGCCCGATGGCGAGCAGACGGCCTATATCGAGTCGGAGTTTATCGAGAACTCCAATAACAACAAGAACCAGGCGCTTCTGTTTAACTCGATCGCCATGCAGTGCGACATTCTGGACAACCTGTACGACAACTGGAATGTGGTCCATAGCCTCAATAACTCTACGATTCGCGGTTGGCTTATGGCCTGGAAGCGCAACGGCGACGTGAGCGCCCATATGAAGCTCATCCGCACGATCCGTTCGCTCAAGAGCTATAAGATTGAGTGCGAGATGTTCGGACAGGTCTTTAAGACCGATGCGTGGAAGGCGGCCGGCCAGGCGTTTCCCGCGGCGACCCAGGGCATCGGCATCTTTACCGGCATTTACGGCGTGAACGATGCCAGCAAGAACTGGGAGAACGTGAACGTCCGTATGCAGAAGGTGAAGGGCGAGCGCGAGGGCTATGAGCTTCAGCATACGCGCTTACTTGCCAAGCCCGAGAAGACCGAGGACGACTGGAAGTGCATTTACGCGCTGCGCGACGCCATGGAGAAGGCGCGTGCGTTTGAGGATCTGCTGTATCGCCAGCTCTGCCACGACAGCACCGATGTGGCAGTGGGCTCCATTATGACAATCGCCGGCGTGCTGACGGCCGGTTCGGCGGGTACCGTGGTGGGCGCTGCCTATGACGCAGCTTCGACCAGCGTAGGTTCGGAGCGCGCGGTTAAGCTGACCAATGCCGAATGCGCCTACGATGTTGCCTGCGAGCAGGTGGAGCGCGCATGCCAGAATCGTATTACGGTCAACTGGGGCGAGCTGACCGATGCCGAGGTCTACAAGGCCAACAAGGACGGCTTGATCTCGGACGAGAAGATGCAGTCGATCTTCGAGGCGCGTTATCGCAATGTGGCTGCCAAGGCTGCACCCGACCCTGCGGGCGTGGTGTACGAGGGCCTGCTGTCCAATACGGTTGAAGGCGCGACGGTTGAGCTGTGGAGCGCCGACGATGCGGCCGGTACCAATGCAGTGCGTTGGGATGCCGAGGAGTATGAGCAGGACAATCCGCTTGCGACGGGTGCGGACGGTGCGTACAACTGGAATACGCCGACCGGCTGGTATCAGGTACGCGTGACCAAGGACGGGTATGAGGAGGCGCGTTCGGCTTGGCTGCGCGTGCCGCCGATTCAGACTGAGGTGAACATTGGCTTGGTGCCGACGGCGGCGCCCGAGGTGGCTTCGGCCCATGCCTACACCGATTGCGTCGAGGTTGAGTTTACGCAGTATATGGATGCGAGCGACGATGCCCTGGTCGCATTGTGCGCGCAGGGCTTGGGTGACGTGACGTATACGTGGCTCGACAAGCAGGACGATCCCAATGGCAAGCCGCTGTCGCGCGTGCTGCGTATTCGCTATGCCGATGCGCGTGAGGCGGGCTCGACGGTGGCGTTTGAGCTCGACGGTGCTCGCAACTACGCCGGCACGGCCATGACGCGCTGGGCAAGTGGCGAGCTTGTCGTGGGCGTTCGTGCCGACAAGCTCAAGCTCAACGTGGAGCAGGCCGTGACCATGCTTGAGGGCAGTGACTTTGAGCTGGTGGCGCACGTGACCGATAAGGCGGGCAAGCCGTTTGCGGGCGCAAAGGTTAGTGTTGGGCTGGAGTCCTCGGCTATCTGCTCTGTCGATGCCACCCAGGCCGTGACGGGCGAGGACGGTGCGGCGACGTTTGTGCTGCATGGTGCTCTGCCCGGTTTGACGACGTTGACGGCGACGGTGGATGACACGGTGCTGTCCAAGCAGGTCGACGTTCGCGTGTCTGCCGAGGCAGTGCGACCGGCACGACCGGTGGCGACGATTGGTGCGACGACGTTTGGTGCATGGTCGCCCAAGGAGAACTACATTACGGTGCCCAAGGGCACGAAACTGGAGCTTTCGGCCGAGGATGGCACGACGATTTGGTACACCACCAACGACACCTGCCCCTGCCGTGACGAAGGCCGCGTAAAGTACACCGAGCCTATTGTGCTCGATAGCAACATGTATGTGCGCATTGCGGCACAGCGCCCTGGCATGTCGTACAGCGAGTATTCCGAGCGTCTGAACATTACGATTACTGTGACCGATGAGGCGGTGCCTGAGCCGACGCCCGATCCGGACCCGACGCCCGAGCCGACGCCTGACGGCGGCGAGCAGGGTGGCGGTACGAATGGCTCTGGTGGCGCCGGGGTCCCTGCGGGCAGTTCGACTTCGACGACGACCACGGTGACGACGGACAAGTCCAAGGGTAAGGGCGAGAACGGCAAGAAGTCCGGCGGCACGGAGCTTGCCAGCACGGGTGACTCCGCCGCGATGACGGTCGCTGCTCTGAGCATCGCCGGCGCAACCGTTGCCGCGGCCGGCATCGCTGCGACCAAGCGCCGCAAGCGCTAAGTTTTGGCGACAGCGCCCATCCTCGGCTTTAGCAAAATCTCAATCTGTAACACCAAGCCAGATATTTGGGTTCCAGGTGTTACAGATTGAGATGAACTGTTCAGCCGCCAACCTAACGTCTCGATCTGTAACACGTAGCGAGATATTTGGCCTCTAACTGTTACAGATTGAGATGAACAGGCGGCGGGCGCAATATCTCGATCTGTAACAGTTACGATGCTCAACAGGGCCTAACTGTTACAGATTGAGACAAATGCCGGAATCGGTTCGCCGACCAGACCCCAAACCACCACAAAGGTGCCTGTCCCTATCGTGGTGGTCGGGCGGCTGGCATAGAAAAAAGTCCCCGCCGGGCGTGTGCTCGACGGGGACTTTGCCGTTTGGTGGCTAGCGCTGCGGGTGATTACTCGCCCAGCAGGCTCTTGGTGATGGAAGCGGCGGCCTTCTTGCCGGCGCCCATCGCCAGAATGACCGTAGCGGCACCGGTGACGATGTCGCCGCCGGCCCAGATGCGGGGATCGGTGGTCTGGCCGGTCTCCTCGTCGGCAACGATGTAGCCCCACTTGTTGAGCTCCATCTTGCCGCCGATCTTCTTTGCGAAGGGGTTGGCGTTGGTGCCGATAGCCGAGATCGCGACGTCGCAGGGGATCTCCTCGATGGCGCCCTCGATGGGCACCGGACGACGACGGCCGGACTCGTCGGGCTCGCCGAGCTCCATCTTCTGGACCTTGACGGCGCACACGGAGCCGTCCTCGCCAGCGACAAACTCGAGCGGGGAGACGAGCGGCAGGACCTCGACGCCCTCGGCCTTAGCATGGTGCAGCTCGGCGCGACGGCAGGGCATCTCGTCCTCGGTACGACGGTAGGCGATGATGGCGTGCTCGGCGCCCAGGCGCTTGGCGGTACGGACGGCGTCCATAGCCACGTTGCCGCCACCAAAGACGACGACGTTCTTGCCGTGCTTGGTGGGGGTGTCGTACTCGGGGAACTTGTTGGCCTTCATCAGGTTCACGCGGGTGAGGTACTCGTTAGCGAAGAAGACGTTGGGCAGGTTCTCGCCGGGGACGTTGAGGAACTTGGGCAGGCCAGCGCCGGTCGCCACGTAGATGGCGTCGAAGCCCTGCTCGAACAGCTCCTCGGCCGTGGCCATGTTGCCCACGACGGAGTTGTACTCAAACTTGACGCCCATGTCCTCCAGGCCGTCAATCTCGCGCTTGACGACTGCCTTGGGCAGACGGAACTCGGGGATGCCGTAGACCAGCACGCCGCCGCCGGTGAAGAAGGCCTCGAAGACGGTGACGTCAAAGCCGTTACGGGCGAGCTCGCCAGCGCAGGTGATGCCGGACGGGCCGGAGCCGACGACGGCGACCTTCTTGCCGTTCTTGGGGGCCATCTTGGGCGTGGAGGCGAGCTCGGGGCGGTCGCCCAGGAAGCGCTCGAGCTGGCCGATGGCCACGGGCTCGGACTTCTTGCCACGGATACACTTGCCTTCGCACTGGTTCTCCTGCGGGCAGACGCGACCGCAGATGGCGGGAAGCATGGAGTCCTCGCGGATGGTATCGAGAGCGCCGCCGAAGTCCTTTGCGCGGATCTGCTCGATAAAGCGGGGGATGTTGATGTTGACGGGGCAGCCCTCAACACAGAACGGCTTCTTGCAGTTGAGGCAGCGCTCGGCCTCGGCCAGCGCCATCTCCTCGGTGAAGCCCTTGTCGACGGGGCGGAAGTCGCAGGCGCGCTCGGCAGCCGGCTCCTCGTTATCGGGGGTGCGGGGCGACTTCATATCGGCAACGAAACGACCGTTAACTAGTGGCATGCGCAGCTCTTTTCCTCATAGGCCTTGAGGGACTCGCCCTCTTCGGAACGGTAAGCGGCCTGGCGGGCACGAAGGTCATCCCAGTCGACCAGGGTGGCATCGAAGTCGGGGCCGTCGACGCAAGCGAACTTGGTCACGCCGCCCACCTCGACGCGGCAGCAGCCGCACATGCCGGTGCCGTCAACCATGATGGGGTTGAGCGACGCGGTGATGGGGGTGTCGTACTTCTGGGCGGTGAGGGTCGAGAACTTCATCATCGGAACGGGGCCGACGCAGAAGACCTGGCTCACGGCCTTGTCCTGCAGCAGGCGCTCCAGCGGAGCGGTGACAACGCCCTGCTCGCCGTAGGAGCCGTCGTCAGTGGTGATGTGGATGTGATCTTCGTCGAGGAGCTCGCGGAACTGGTCCTCCATGAGCAGGAGGTCCTTGGTGCGGGCGCCCATGATGGCGTGCACCTCGTGGCCGGTCTCGACCAGGTGCTTGGCGACCGGGAAGGCGATTGCCAAGCCGACGCCGCCGCCAATGACAGCGCAGGGGCCCTCAGCCATCTCGGTGGGAACGCCCAGCGGGCCCACGACGTCGCGCAGCGACTCGCCAGCCTCGTAGGTGGACAGCATCTCGGTGGTCTTGCCGATCACCATGAAGATGAACTCGACCCAGCCCTCGTCACCGTTCCAGCCGGCCAGGGTAAACGGGACACGCTCGCCCGTCTCGTTGGCGCGAACCATGAGGAACTGTCCAGCGTGCGCATGCTTGGCGATTGCAGGCGCCTCGATGCGGAACTTGAACACCTTCTCCGAGAACTGCGTCTTCTCCAGGATCTTATACATAGAACCCCTCTCTTGTTAGGGCTGCCGAACCGTGCCTCCACGGAAATGGACGGTAGCCCGAATAAAACCGTACGTGCACAGGCGTTGTGCAGACATACGGTGCAAATTATACCCTCATGGACATGTCACTTACGTGTGTCTTCGGCGGTTGGGAGCAGGGTTTATCCACTTCGGCCTACCAAACAGGGGCAGGTTTATTTTGGTCAGTTTTATCGGGTAAAACGGCAAAGGGGGCCGGCCTCGGGTTGTGATGAGGCCGGCCCCCTTTGGGGTGCTATGTGCGTATGGCGGCGCGCGGTTTATTGCGATGCCGCAACTGGGGCGTTTCCGCAGGTAAAACCTGACAAAATAAACCTGTCCCTAAATGGTAGGTTTTAGTGCTTGCCGTTGGCGGAGGCGGCGCCGTTGACGTGGTCGCGGGCATAGATCACGCCGTGCACGATGGCGAGACCCGCGGCGTCTGCGGCGCGGGCGCAGGTGTCCTGGAAGTCCTCGGCCTCGCGGGCGCGTAGCTGCTTGAGCACGTAGTCGGCGACGGCCATCTTGCCGGGAGGGTTGCCGATGCCGGTGCGGATGCGGCTGAAGTCGCGGCTGCCCATCTTGTCGATGATGGAACGCAGGCCGTTGTGGCCAGCATGGCCACCGCCCACCTTAACACGCACGTCGCCGGCGGGAATATCGAGCTCGTCGTGGATTACGAGCAGCTCCTCGGCCTTGATTTTGTACTCGCGGCAGAGCTTGGAGATGGGACCGCCTGAGGTATTCATGTACGACTGCGGTTTGACCAGCACAATCTGGCGCTTGCCGCTCTCTTCCTCGGGATCGTTGATGTTGATGAGCGCGACCTCGGCGCCTGCCTGGTTTTTCCAGTACGTGACACCGGCCTGACGGGCCAGCTCGTCGATTGCCTTAAAGCCGGCGTTGTGACGGGTCTCGGCATATTCCTCACCCGGGTTGCCAAGCCCGGCAACCATGCGAATCTTGAGCGGCTGTGCAGCTGCCATATGCTTCCTTTCGTTACACAAAAGTTCAATCAACGACAAAGGCTACCACGCCCGCCGAAGGCGAGGAAAGGTTGCAGCAAAGTCATTTCAGAAAACAGCTGCCCCGAGACAGCAGGAAGCCCCGGACACGCCGGGAGGGGTTATCAAAGCGAACATCCCGCAGCCGCAAAGCGGCGAGGACGTTCGCGTGATAACCCCGCAAGCGTGTCCGGGGCTTCCGGAGGGATGCGAGGGTCGAGCGACTACAGCGCGAAGTCGCCGCCGACGAGCGTGGAGACGGGCTCCTCGTGGTAAACGG
>CATVZP010000064.1 GCA_958348565.1 uncultured Collinsella sp.
TCGCCGACATTACCGGTATTTTCTCGAGCTTCGAGATCATGCAGCAGGCAAAGACTGAGCTTAAGGATTGCATCGTCAAGCTGGGCAACCAGGGCAAGCTCGTGCAGATGCAGCTCGAGCAGCTCGCGGGCTCCAGCATGGATACCGAGTATGACCTGATGATTCGCGACTACGCGAGCGATTCCTCCGAGGCAAACGCCGAGAAGATTCGCGCCGAGCTCGCTCGCATGACACCTAAGGACCTGTCCGACCCACAACATGTGGCGGCGGTTCTGGGTTACGACGACCTGGACGAGGACTCCGTCATGACGCCGCTGGGCCTACGTACGCTTTCGCGCGTGTCCGTCGTGCGCGACGGCGTGGCCGAGAAAATCGTCGACGAGTACGGCTCGCTGCAGGAGCTCATGGACGACATCAGCGAGGATCCGGAGCGCCTGGGCGACTTTGGCGTCAACAACCCTGCCATTCTTGCGGACTCGCTGTACCGCATGAAGGGCACCAAACAGGGGAACGCATAATGGCGCCCGTATGCGCCGTGGTCGTTGCCGGCGGCAGCGGCCAGCGCTTTGGAAATCCCGGCGGCAAGCAGCTCGTTAACGTGGCGGGCCGTCCGCTCATGAGCTGGTCCATCCGTGCGTTCGATCGTAGCGACAAAGTCGGCCACATCGTGGTGGTGTGTCCTGCCGAGCGCCGTGCCGAGATGCGCCGCCTGGCCATCGACCCGTTTGACTATGATACGCCCATCAGCTTTGCCGATGCCGGCGATACCCGTCAGGATTCCACCCGTGCCGGCGTGCATGCGGTTCCGGCGGGCTTCGAATATGTCGCCATCCACGACGGCGCCCGTCCGCTCATCACGACCGAGGCCATCGATCATGCGATCGACGTGCTTGTGGGCGACCGCTCGCTCGACGGTGTCGTGTGCGGTCAGCCCGCGATCGACACGCTCAAGATCGTCGACGGCGATAATATCGTCGAGACGCCGCCGCGCGAGCTCTATTGGGCCGCGCAGACGCCGCAGATCTTTAGCGTCGACGCCATGAAGCGCGCCCATGCCGAGGCAATTGCCGAGGGCTTTATCGGCACCGATGATTCGTCGCTGGTCGAGCGCATGGGCGGGCGCGTCCGCTGCGTCCAGAGCCCGCGCGACAACCTTAAGGTGACGGTGCCCGAGGACCTGCGTCCTGTAACCGCGATTCTGCTCGGTCGCATGGCCGAGGGAGAGGACCTTCCCCATGTTCAGTAACCTGCGCATTGGCCACGGCTACGACGTCCACCGTTTGGTGGAGGGGCGTCGATGTATCATCGGCGGGGTCGACATTCCCTACGAGCGCGGCCTGCTGGGCCACTCGGATGCCGATGTGCTCGCGCACGCCTTAGCCGACGCCATTCTGGGCGCCTGCCGCGGGGGAGACATCGGCAAGCTATTTCCCGACACCGATCCCGCCTACGAGGGCGCCGATTCGATGGTGCTGCTCGCTCGCGTGATGGACTATGCGCGTGAGCTGGGCTTTGAGTTTGTCGATGCCGATTGCACCATTGCCTGTCAGCAACCCAAGATCACCCCGCATCGCGATGCCATGCGCGCCAATCTTGCCCATGCCCTGGGCGTTGACGTCGAAAACGTGGGCGTCGCCGCTACCACGACCGAAAAGCTCGGTTGGGAAGGCCAGGGCGAGGGGATCGGCGCCTGGGCCGTCTGCCTGCTACAGAAAACTGCTAAGGAGTAATGAATGCGTATCTACAACAGCGCTACCCATAAAAAAGAAGAGTTCCAGCCCATCGAGTCCGGCAAGGTCCGCATGTATGTGTGCGGCCCCACGGTCTACGACAACATCCACATTGGCAACGCCCGCACGTTCATCAGCTTTGACGTGATTCGTCGCTGGCTCATCGCGAGCGGCTACGAGGTCACGTTCGCCCAGAACCTCACCGATGTCGATGACAAGATTATCAAGCGCGCCAACGAGCAGGACCGTACGGCTGCCGAGGTCGCGACGGAGTTCTCCGACAAGTTCATCGGCGTCATGCGCGCCGCCAACGTGCTCGATCCCGATGTGCGCCCCCGCGCCACCAAGGAGATCGGCCCCATGATCGCCATGATCAAGACGCTTATCGAGCAGGGCCATGCCTATGCCGCCGATAACGGCGACGTGTACTTTGCCGTGCGCAGCGATCCCAACTATGGTCAGGTCTCGGGCCGCAACATCGACGACCTTATGGTTGGCGCGCGCATCGAGGAGAACGAGGACAAGAACGACCCGCTCGACTTTGCCCTGTGGAAGGCCGCCAAGCCCGGCGAGCCCAGCTGGCCGAGCCCCTGGGGCGAGGGTCGTCCCGGTTGGCACACCGAGTGCGCCGCCATGGTACATCGCTACCTGGGCACTCCGATCGACATCCACGGCGGCGGCTCCGACCTTGCCTTCCCGCATCACGAGAACGAGTGCGCCCAGGCCACCTGCGCCTGGCACCAGGGCTTCTCCAACACCTGGATGCACACGGGCATGCTGCTGGTAGACGGCGAGAAGATGTCCAAGTCGCTCGGCAACTTCTTTACGCTGGCCGAGGTCCTCGAGCAGCACTCCGCTGCCGCCCTGCGTCTGCTAATGCTGCAGACGAGCTATCGCTCGCCGCTCGATTTTTCTTGGGAGCGCCTGGAGGGTGCCGAGAACTCGCTCACGCGTATCGCCGGTACGGTCGAGAACCTGCGCTGGGCCGCGAACCATACGACGGCCGATGCCGATGCAGCTGCCGCCGAGGCGTTTGCCGCCAAGGCCGCCGAGACTCGTGTCACCTTTAAGGAGTGCATGGACGACGACTTTAACACCGCCGGTGCCATGGGTGCCGTCTTTGGCTTTGTCACCGAGTGCAACCAGTATCTGGAGCAGGCGGGCGACGCTGCCGACAAGGCCGCCGCGCTTGCCGCCGCCGACACGCTGGCCGAGCTGCTCGATACGCTTGGCGTTGAGCTCCCCGAGCCCAAGGTCGAGCTGCCGCTGGGCCTGCTGGGCGTTGCCGCCGGTTTGGTCGCCTATACGGGTGACGACGTTGACGAGGCCGCTGCCAAGATTCTCGAGGCCCGCGCCGAGGCCCGCGCCGCCAAGAACTGGGATCTGGCTGACGCCATCCGCGACCAGCTCAAGGACCTCGGGCTGACGATCGAGGATACTGCCGCGGGCACTCGTATCAAATCTCTCTAATCCCCGCGGGTTTCCCAAGCACCCGACCGCCCGAGCCACGGCACCTTGCCTTTCAATCGTCGGGCATGACCTCAAGGTCTATGCCCTCCTCTTTCAAGGCAATCTGCCGCACCTCGGGCGGTCGGTCTATTTGTTTCGTTTGATAGTTGTATTTAGGAGGTCGCCTTATGGCCGACAATCGCAAGCGTGCATCGCGTGGAGGTAAGCAGGCTGCTTCTGGCTCGCGTCCGATTCGCCGCAACGATCGCGCTGCCACTTCTAAGGGCCAGCGCGAGCGCTCCCAAGCCCAGGCTACGCGTCCACAGCGGGATCGCAACCGCGACGCTGTCCAGGTTCCCAAGGGCGAGTTTATCGAAGGTCGCCGTGCTGCCGCCGAGGCGCTACGCACTGGTTTTCCCATCAAGTGCGCGCTCATCGCTGAGGGCGGGGAGCGCGATGCCGCCTTGTCGCGCCTGGTCGACGACCTCAATGCCGCGGGTGTCCGCATTAAGTATGTGCCGCGCGCGCAGCTCGATGCACTGTCGAGCCATGGCGCTCATCAGGGCATTGCGCTCGAGGTTGGTAACTTCCCCTATGCCGATGTTGCCGATATCCTCGATCGCGCGGGTGACGGACCGGCGCTCGTCGTCGTGCTCGACCATGTGACCGACGATGGCAACTTTGGTGCGATCGTGCGCTCCGCCGAGGTCGTGGGCGCGGCGGGCGTCATCATTGCCAACAAGCGCGCCGCCGGTGTGACCGTCGGCAGCTACAAGACTTCTGCCGGCGCTGTCATGCACCTGCCCATCGCGCAGGTGCCCAATATCGCCCGTGCACTCGATGATCTCAAGGCCGCTGGCTTTTGGGTGGGCGGTGCTTCCGAGCACGCCGAGGGCAGCTGCTGGGATGCTCCCTTCGAGGGCCGCGTGGCGCTCGTCATGGGCTCCGAGGGCGACGGCATCTCGCGCTTGGTGCTCGAGAAATGCGACTTTTTGACCAAGCTTCCCCAGCGCGGCATGACCGAGAGTCTCAACGTGGCCCAGGCGACCACCGCGCTGTGCTTTGAGTGGCTGCGCCGCAATGCCGGCGAGCTCATGGGGGAGGAGTAGCGCATGTCCAAGAAGAACCGCGCCAAGTCCAAGGCCAAGCGCTTTGGCGAGGGTTCGGCCAAGCCAATTGTTTCGGCCGCGACCTACGGCGTGGGCGGCAATGCGTTTGCGCAGGCTATCGCCGACCCAGTCTCGACGGTGCACTCCAATAAGCCCGAGCTGCTGGTGGTCGACGGTTACAACGTGATCCATTGCACGCCGCGCTACGAAAAGCTCGTGTACGACCATTCCGACGATCCGTATTCCAGCGACGTTCACGATATGGCGCGCACCGCCCTCATCAACGATGTTGCGGCGTTTGCCCAGGGCCGCTACGAGGCCGTGATCGTGTTCGACGGTGCGGGCAATATCTCCAGCGAGCGCCCCAACCTGCCGGCCCGTGGCGTGCGCATCGAGTTTTCGCCGACGGGCGTCTCTGCCGATACCGTGGTGCAGAAACTCTGCATCGAGGCACGTGAGGAAGGCCGCGCGTGCTCCGTGGTTTCGAGTGACGGCACAATCCAGGCCGTCGTCATGGGCAAGGGCGTCACGCGCATCTCGAGCCGTATGCTGGTGGACGAGATCAAACAGATCGATAACGACGTTCACGAGGCAGAGGAAGCTCCGCAGATCAAGATGACTCTGGGCAGCCGCCTGAGCCCCGATGCCCTGGCCAAGCTCAAGGCGTTGCGCGGGAGGTAGGGGAGTTGGCGGGGCGATGCTGTCTCGCTAACTCCATTCAGCGATGTCGATCATTCTTTCGAGGCGCCAAGTTAGCGCCTCTTTTAGATAAGGCAGTCTCGCTGTAAGAGCGTCGTTTTTGGATAGGATTTCGATTGCCTCGTCAACGAAACCCTCGAGCTTGTCGTCGTCAAACCAGCTCATATCCTCAACAAGCAGCATTTGTTTGGCGGGGCTTGATTGAAATTGTGCACTGGTAAAACTGTGCTCTCCCGCCCTAAGCTCCTCAAGAGAAATGTTGCACCAGAGCGATGAGCCCGAATCGAAGATGGGGGCAGGTCTGCAGGTTAGCGTGTTTACGTTTCGCACAAGGCCAAAGTTACGCCAATGGCGGTCATAGTTGGCGATGATATCGTCGCACACGATCATGCGGTCAAGGGCATCCTTGACGCCTGTCGCCCCGAGCTCCTCGCAGTTTGCTACATATCGCTCGTAGTCGGTTAGCCGTTCATCTGCGTTTGCGTGCTGGTTTACATAGAACGCAGGGACATACTCTTCTTCATCAGTTAAGAAGACATCGCATATGCTCAGGGCGGAAGTGCCCGTGCCCTCGAGCGAGTAAGGCACGTAATCGCAGACGTTTAGGATGCGACGGTGGAGCGCGGTCGCCACCAGCTCGTTATAAGGTTCCTGGTTCAGGTGCGCTCCTGCCTTATGCAGAATTCGACGCCCGCCCTCGCATGTCCAGTACTTTTGAAGATTGCCGTCCGACGTGTTATCGGGCTTTGCGGCAGCCGCTTTTCCCTCTGGGGCAAAGGGCGCAATGGACAGCGAGACGTCATCAAAGGCGTTATTGAAGAAGTTAATGTCCTCCCAGGTGAGACCGGAACTTTGGGGTCTAATCCAATACTGGTCGGATAGGGAGAGGCCGAGATTTCGCTGGACGAGTTCATCGGGAACATCGACTGCGGCTTCTGTAAGCAGGGAGGCTAGCCCAATGCGTGCGAGCGGGATACCGCGGCCGCGCCACCAGGTGCGGAAGGAGTCGAGCGATATGGGGCCATTGGGGCCAAATACTCCAATAGGGGCGTGGGCGTAATCGATGTCGGCACCGATGTGGGTAAAGTCTTTTCGCGATGTGCTGTAGACCAGCTGGGCGACTTCGTGCGTGCGGTTCATGAGGGTAAATGCGATCTCGCTTTTCCCATGCCCACGACGAGGCCGTCCCCCCGTTTTGGTCACGGAACGGAGTCGCGTGTCGACGCTGTCTTTGTCGATGAGCCATACACCAGAAGCCTTGCGGGCCTCAAGTGCTCCGTTTTTTATGAGCTCTTGCACCCTGCGCGGAGTGATGCCGAGCAGCTCGGCGGCTTCCTTGGTAGTAAGCATCGCGAAACCCTTCGCCAGAACGAATAGTTTTATATATAGCAATTGTAATTAAAACTATTCGTTATGACGAATGGTTTTGAGATTGAGGATGAACCGACAGAAATGAACGGGCCTGGTACCTGTTGTTGCTGGATTTTGCATATTTGTATAACGCCGTGTGGCCTGTTGCGCCCCGTCCGCAATTCCTTTATTCTTAACAGGCTTCGCGCGAAAGCGCCAAGTGTGCCAGTGTGGCGCAACGGTAGCGCAACTGATTTGTAATCAGTGGGTTGCAGGTTCGATTCCTGTCACTGGCTCCATGAAAGTTTCGGGCTTTGTTCCTTGTGGGACAGGGCCCGTTTCTATTTAGGTGGTGCGCCATCGGGTTAGCGCCCATCCCGTTTTTGGTTTGTCTTGTCCTCCAGTTTGTCTAAATCTGTAACACCAAGACCGATATTTGGCATCTAACCGTTACAGATTGAGATGAAACTTAGGGTGTTTTAGGAATATCTTGATCTGCAACATGTAGAAGCGGAATAGGCCTCTTGCTGTTACAGATTTAGACAAGGGCGGGTGCGGACCTGGATGTCCTGCTCGAGCGTGGATTTCTGGACACGCGAGCGAAGAAAATCTCCCGACCGGAGAACGAGCGTGGATAATTAACTTGGATAGGGAGCTAAGGTAAACACCGATTGTCTATCGACGGCTTTAGAAACAACGACCCCGATTTCATTGTGGAATCGGGGTCGTTTGTGCCTCAGGAATCCGAATGGATTAATCGAGCTCCTAAGGGACTTCTTGGGTTCTTGCTAATTGTCTGCCGAGGATGTCCCCAATGCAAACAGCGGGCATCTACTCAATATAGCTGGGGTTCTTCTTGATGATCACGCGTGCAGCGATGAAGGAGACGACGATGGCGATGATGGCGACAACGCATGCCAGCACGAAGTTGCCCATGGACCCATCGGGAGCGATAAAGATGAGTGCCGAAAGAAGGCCGGGGCATGCTCCCGCAACATATTCTTTCAGAACAAAGATGCCTGCAGGGAGTCCAGCGCAGAGCGCGCCGATTGCCGTGCCGACAAGCAGGCGGGGACGCTCGATGAGGCAGCCGTAGAACGCGGGCTCGGTTACGCCACAGAGTGCGGTGACGGCAACCGTGGTGACCATACCCCTCTTCTCCTTGTTTCCCTTCATGGCAGTTGCCAAGGCGAGACTCGTGCCGCCAATGCAGAGGTTTGAGATGAAGCCGAAGATGATGGGCGCCCAGCCGAGCTGCGCCAGGCTTGTAACTTCGATCGCAATGTAGGCCTTATCAAGACCGAGCATGACAAAATAGGGGTTAAGGGCTGCAAGGATTGGAGTAGCGATAAATGCCACGTTATCCATGAGCCACGTGACGGCATCACTCAGCGCGTAGCCCATCATGCTGCCGGCGGGGCCGAGGATAATCAGCTCAACAGGCACGACGATGAACATGGTGAGCAGCGGCTGCAAGAACAGTTTGGTAACGTCGGGGATGATTTTCTGAAGACCGCGATCAACAAAGTACATGAACACAACGCCCAGTACGATTGGCACCACCGTGCTCGAGTAGTCATTCGTCGGGATGGGGATGCCAAGAAAGTCGAGGGCGAGGCCCTCAGCACCGCTAATAGACGAGCTAATCATGATTGCGCCCAGCAGCGCGCCCATGATAGGCTGCATCTTCATGACGGCAGCGAGCTGATAGCCAACGTAAACGGGCAGGAAGCTAAATGAGGCGCTGAAGATCGCCAGCAGAACCTGGGCAGTTCCGCTATCGGTGCTCAATCCACAATAATTGACCAGGAGATTCTTAATCGAAAGAATGAGTCCACCAACGATGAGCGCTGGGACGATGGGCATGAATACCTGTGCGGAGACATTTCCGAATTTCTCAACCAGGCTCATGGCAGTGTTGCCGCTTTTGATGCCCTCTGCAAGATCCTTGGCGGTTTGGGCATCGTCGGCAACCGTGCCGCCGCCGACTTCGATTCCAGTGAAATCGAGGAAGTCGTTGTAGGCCTCGGTGACGTTGGGGCCGATGATCACCTGAAGCTGGCCACCGCTGACTACTGCCCCGAGCGCCTGATCGGCCGATTTGGCGAGCTGGAGATCGATGGTCGAGGTGTCTCGTGCGTCGATGCGAAGGCGCGTCGCACAATGAGTTACCGATGTAATGTTCTCTTTGCCGCCAACAGCCTTTAGGACTGTTTCGGACATTGCCTGATATTTCATCTCTTTCTCCTAACCTTCCTGCTCCTGATACTTCGAGATAAGGTCTCGGTACCAATACCAGCTTTTTTTGGGGGTGCGCTCCAGATTGTTCTCGAAGTCGATATGGACAAGTCCGTATCGTTTTTCGTAGCCGTTGATCCAGCTATACAGATCCATCGTCGACCAGAGGTAGTAGCCCTCAACGCGCGCGCCGTCGCGCTTAGCCCTCATCATGTGCTCGATGAACTGGCCCAGAAGCTCGATGCGGTCATCATCGTGGATCATTCCGTCTGCGTCTGGTTGCTCGTAGGCGCCATGACCGTTTTCCGTAATAAAGATACGGGGCGCGTCATAGCGCTCGTGGATATCCATGATTGTCGAATACATGCAGCTCGGGAGTATTTCGCGACCCCATTTATTTCGGGGGACATTGTTGTCGCGGGCGCTTTCGAACAAGGGCGCGATGCATTTTCCTTCGACCTTTTTGCTTGCACCGCCCTTGTTGTTTGCCGAAACGGCAAGCTCTCCGCCGTGCCAGTCGGTTACATACTCTCGGCAATACACGTTGAGTCCAATAAAATCGACTTTACCGTCTCTGAATTCTTCTACGTCATTTGGGGATCGATAGAGCGAGACGCCAAGTTTTTCAAGGATTTCGTCCATTTCTGGCGGCAGTTGACCCTGAAGCGCTGGTGCCAGAATCATGCGATTGGCGAAAAAGTCTGCGTATCGAAATACGTCATCAGGGTGCTCGGTTGCCGGATCGAGTTCGACAACGCCGCCATCGTGGACGGCGCCGATGATGCCGTCGTAGCCCATTTGACGATATGCTCGGACTGCGAGTGCGCTTGCGCGCATCAGGTTGTATTGAAACTGCATGTACGACTGAACGTCGAGCGATCGATTGGGGGGATAGTTGCCCAACATGTTTACGCAGTAGCTGTAGAAATGCGGCTCGTTAACGGTAGCCCAGATTTTGACGCGGTCTCCAAAGCGCTCAAAGCAAATCTTGGCGTATTTGCAGAACCACTCTGCCATGTCATTGTTCAGCCATCCGCCTTTGCAAGCAAGCGTGAATGGCAGATCGTAATGGAACAGCGTAACGTTGGGCTCTATGCCATTTTCGAGGCAGCAATCAATAACCCGATTATAAAAATCGATACCCTCTTCATTCACTTCGCCGATACCCGTGGGGATGATTCGACTCCATGAAAGAGAGAAGCGATAGGTGTTTTGTCCGCCTTCTTTCATCATGCGGATATCTTCTTCATAGCGATGGTAGAAGTCGCAAGATACATCACCGTCAACATGGTTGATGTTCTTATTGCTTGTGTGGCTAAAGAAATCCCACTCGCCAAGGCCTTTGCCGTCTTCGTTCCAGGCACCCTCGCACTGATAAGACGCCGTGGCGGAACCCCAGAGAAACGGCATGTTGTTCACGTTGCCCATGAATCCCCTTTCCATCATTCAACACGGTGGATACGTGTGACGGAATTACGATTAAGATGACGTCAACTGATTTGAATCATAGGAGAACGACCAAAGCTGTTTGATTCAATAAATGAACCATGATTTCGAGGAGAGCGGAAAGAGGAATCACGTGAATATCAATGACTTCGATGTGCTCAATCGCATTAGCTCCATCATCAACAGCGAGTTTGGGTCAAACGATGCCGCCATCGCTCGATATCTCATCACTCACATTAGGCGTTCGAGCGAAATCAATGTTGCAGCAATAACCCGCGATGCATTCGTGACCCGTTCTGCTGTTCGTCGTTTCTGCAATCGCTTGGGCTACCAGTCTCTTAGCGATTTGAAAGAATCATTTACTCAATCAGTCTTTCCAAGCGACTTAAGCCATCGAGAGGAGGAATTTGGCTACGAGGAGTACAGGGCAGAGCTCGACGTTCGCATGATCGAGATGTTCGCTGAGGTCGAAAGCGGCGTGTCCGATATCGCTATTAAGCACCTTGCCGACGAAATTGATGGCCATAAAAACGTTGAAATCTGGTGCACCAATAATGTGAGCGCCAATCTCGTACGATTTCAGCAGGAAATGTTTTATGCGGGCAAGATAGTTCGCATAGTTGCTGGGGCTAACGTCGCGGAATTGAAAAACATGGGAGACGCTTCGCAGTCATTGATAATTCTCGTATCGGTCTCCGGGCTATTTGTGTCACAGGCGCGTGAGTATCTTGATTGCCGTTCGGGCAGGAAGATTCTAATTACTGCGTTTAGCAACGATGACAAATCGAGGTCTTTTGACCGTGTATATCGTCTTGGTAATGCGGGAAACGGAATTGACCGACTCGGCGTTTATTCGAAATACGCCATGACTTATTTCTTCGACTTGCTATCGTCGTGTTACTTGAGTCGCTACCCCTGCACCAAGGGGGAGCCGCTCTATGGGTCTACTTTGGCCTGGCCCGAGTAGTTGCGGCTCTTTAGTTCTCCCGCCTGGAGAATGAGCGTGGATAATCTGCCGCTTTGGCCTTAGGGTCGCGCTAAAAGTGGGAGATTATCCACGCTCGATCGTGTCGTGGAAGCCCGATCGTGACCTATGTAATAGTGCAAGAGGGCCGTTATCGAAGTTCGTTCCTGACGGAGTACTCCACCATGACAAAGTGTTCCCTCGGGAAATGTCACCGCCACATGCAAATCCACCTCCCTTCATATCCAAACTCAGCAAAACCGCAGGTCAAAAGCATATAGATACGCCCGGCCCAGTGTATATAGAGGTTTTCGTTGACAGCCCCCAAGGTGGCATCGTATTATCTTCTTCGTTCGCGGGGGCGGCGGTCCAAAAGACCAAAGGACCTGCGGATACTTGAACG
>CATVZP010000065.1 GCA_958348565.1 uncultured Collinsella sp.
CCGATGAGACAATCACCGTCAAGCCCTTCGAGGTCTTCCAGAAGGAGCTTGTGCTCACCTCGTCCTACATCAACCCTTATACGCAGCGTCGCGCGCTCGAGCTCATCGACTCTGGCAGGCTCGACGTATCCTCGATGGTCGCAAAGGTAGCTTCCCTCGATGAACTCGGCGCCATCCTGTCAGACCCGGCCCTGCGTGCCATGGGCAAATATATAATCGACCCCAGCAAGTAAATCGATTGACACCTGCGCGGGCGGCCCTCATCCGTCGTTCACGCGCCCAGCTCTAGGAGACCGTCATGGCGCGAGCCATCTTCCAAACTATTTATGACAACGTGAAGCAGTCGATTGACGACGGCACATACGCCTATCAGAGTTATCTGCCTTCGGAGACTGAGCTCACACAGCTGTTTGACTGTTCGCGCATGACGGTCCGTCGCGCCATCTCGATGCTTGCGGCAGATGGTTACGTGCTCCCCCAGCAAGGCAAAGGCATGCGCGTCATTCGCAACATCAGTGACGAGAAGAGTCGTGGTGGCGGCGGACTCGAGACCTTTAAGGAAATCGCGACCAGCCGAGGCTTTGAGCTCAAGACTGTCACCACCGTCTTTGAGCTCCTCGTCTGTAGCAAGGCACTCTCCGGGATTACCGGGTTTCCCGAAGGCTGTGAGCTCACACGCGCCAAACGCATTCGTTATGCAGACGGACATGCCGTGTGCTCCGACGACTCCTATTACCTAAGCTCACAGGTACCGGGACTGACACCCGAGATTGTCAACGATTCGATTTATCGTTACCTCGAAGAAGACCTTGGCATTAAGATTGCCACGGGCAAACGCGATGTAACGATTGAGCACCCCACGCCCGAAGATGCGCGCGTGCTCGATCTCGACGACTTTAACGCACTCGCCGTTATACGCGGGCAGACCTACAACGCCGACGGCATCCTTATGGAATACACCGAGACCAAACAGGTCCCCGGGTTCTTTTTGCTCCATGAAACCGTGACGCGCAACGGTACCGGTCGAACCGGCCACCAAAGTAGCATGAACTAACCATTTATTAGTTGCGGTGGAATAGTTCCTAGAATGGCCAGCTTAAAGGCAAAACGGGAACTATTCCACCGCAATTTTTTGGCCGGCGGGGCAGTACCTGTCCTACCGGCCATCATTTACGCTCGTTTAGCTAGTCCGCGAGCTTTTCCACTTGGTCGAGCATCTTGTTGAGCTTTTCCTTTGCCTCGGCCTTGACCTTCTCGGCCTCCTCGTGGGCCTTGGCCTTCTGAGCGGCCTTTTCCTCGGCCTCGGGGTCGACAACGACCAGATTGGACGCATCGTGCTCGACCAGCTTGAGCGCATGCTCGGGGCACACCTTGACGCAGGCTCCGCAACCTAGGCAATACGTGGACTCCAGTGCAAAGCGACCGCTTCCCACCAAATCGCAGGCGAACGTGGGGCATACATTGACGCACTCGCCGCACGACGTGCACTTGTCAAAATCGCACTCCGGCGTGCTCACCTGCATGTTCTGGGCAAGCTCGGGGTGGTTTTGCAGCGTCGAGAGCACCAGCTGCCGCCCGTGCGTGAGCGAACGGCGACGCTTGGTCGTCGTGGTGCCGCACATGGTGTTGAGCGTGCGCTCCAGCTGGGTAATCTGATGGCGATGGGCCTTGAGCTTTTGCGTCACCGAGGCCAGCGCCGCCGTCGCCGGATTGAGCTTGGTCACCGTCAGGCCCGTGGTGCGGGCGATCTTTTCCATGTACTCCTTGCGCTCGTACTCGCGGCGCTTATGGCATTTGAGGCTCTTGGAGTCGACCTCCAAGCCCATACCCGTGCCGGACCACTCCTCGGCCTTCGCAATCGCCTCGCCCAGAATGTCCTCACCGCCGGTGTTGCGGCATTTATCGCACACGCCCAACGGCAGGTACACACTCACGTTGGGATAGTCCGCCAGTACCGAGAACCAGGTCTCGGCCGTAATATCGCCCACGCAGGCGACGACGACCTCGTTTTCGCGCGGCATGCGCTTGAGGGCGCGCGTGCAGGTGACGTAGGCGGTCTCGTGGCTCGTAGCAGCAGAGACGATATCGTCATACAGGTTTTTGGGCGCCAAGCGCGGCGAGATGATCGCCTCGGTCGGACAGGCAGCGGCGCACAGGCCGCACTTGCGACAGGAGTCGAGGATCTCAATGGCATCTTCCTCGACCTCGATAGCGTTGACCGGACACACGTCCATGCACGCGGTGCAGCCGCTCTTTTCGTTTTTGCAGGTCAGGCACGGAATGGTGTTGCCGCGCGGGCGCTCCTTGTAGTCGGCAGGGTTCCACTGCGGCGCCGACGGATCGAGTGCATCGGTCACGCCGCCAAGCGGGTTTTTAAGAAAGTCGAAACCCTTGCTGATCTCGATAATGTCATCAAACAGATCGTGTTCCTGCGCCATGCGCGGCCCCTCCCTGAGCAGTGCAAACAAGCAAGAGATAATGATACGCTATCGGCCCACGCCTCGGGCAAATTACACGCGGAGCATCTTTGCAGCAAATAGCCCATGGCCTATCGCCGTCTCGATTGCACAAGGTCAATCAAGCGCCAAACTATGCCTCGCACATGAGCTGCACGAGTTTTTGTTTGGTCACCTTGGCCTGTTCGTTAGCCATATTGCGCTCGTTTCTAAAGACCGCATTTGCAACACCCTGCAGATCGCCATCGGAAATCACGCTGCACGGACCGTCCATCGACGCCGCCGTGGGGCATACGCACAACGGCAACTCGGCATAAAACGCAACGGCCTTGGCGATATCGAGCATCTTGCCGCCGCCAATGCCCACCACCATGTCGCAATACTCGGCCCGGGCTTCCTTGGCCATTTCGACAACGGCATCTTCCGTACACGGACCGTTGTAAATCTTAAAGAACGGCTCGCTTAGATCTTCATCCAGAAATCCATCGACGATCTGCCTGCACAGCCGATCCTCGGTGCCCTGGTCAAACAAGACATAGGCAGCGCAGCCCAACCATGACAAATACTTGCCTTGACGCGACAGTTCGCCCGGCCCCTGAACATACCGGCCGGGACCGCCGTAAACCACAGGAAGCGCCATACGAGAATCCGCCCTTCATCAAACAACGATTGGTGCAAAGTAACCTGACCCCTTTGCACCATAGCAAAAAGGGGCAAAGCCATCTGTTGGCTTTGCCCCTTCCTTAGCTTGATTTACTCATCCATGAGATAGTAGTGACCCAGTGCGTCGGCACCCAGAATGGCGTTTGCAACCATCTCGGGCGTCACCTCAAACGGCATGTTGCACATGGTGTCATCGGGTGCGCAGGCGGCCTCGGCAACAATCATGGCCTGCTCGCGCGTAAGCTCGGCAACGCCAAGTTCCTTCATCGTGACCGGCAGGCCCAGCTCAATGCAGAAGCCCAAGACTTCCTCGAGTTTCTCAGTCGGAGCATCCTCGAGTACCAGCTGGACGATAGTGCCAAAGGCGACCTTCTCGCCGTGATACATGCCGTGGCACTCGGGCAGCATCGTCAGGCCATTGTGGATGGCATGAGCAGCAGCGAGGCCCGAGCTCTCAAAGCCAATGCCCGAAAGCAGCGTGTTGGCCTCAATGATGTGCTCGACGGCAGGCGTGAGCGCACCCTTCTCCAGCGCGACCTTGGCCTTCACGCCATCGGCCATAAGCGTCTCGTAGCAGAGCTTGGCAAGTGCCAGACCAGCCATACCGCCCTTGCCGCCGGCGCAAGTGCCACCGTCGGCATCATGCGTCGCCTGGGCCTCAAAGTAGGTTGCGAGCGCATCGCCCATACCGGAAACCGTCAGGCGCACCGGGCTCGCCGCGATAACCGTCGTATCCATCAGGACAATGTTGGGGTTTGCCTTAAGGAACAGGTACTTATCGAACTGGCCGTCATCGGTATAGAGCACCGAAAGCGCCGAACACGGGGCGTCGGTCGAAGCAATGGTGGGACAAATGATAACCGGGGACTCCAGGTAATAGGCGACGGCCTTCGCGGTGTCGAGGATCTTGCCGCCACCGACGCCGACGATGATGTCGCAACCGTTGTCGCGAGCGAGCGCAACCAGGCGATCGACCTCGCCCTTGGAGCACTCGCCGTTAAAGTCCTCAAACAGCAGCTCGGCCTTAGCCTCGGCAAAGCCGCCCTCGATCTTGGCACCGACGCGCTTCTTGCCCGAAGGCGTCACGATGACGAGGGCCTTAGCGCCAAGCGGCTCGACATAGGAGCCGAGCTTGGCGAGCTCGTCCGGACCCTGGATGTACTTGCTGGGGCTATTGAAAATTGCAGCCATAACTATCCCATTCTCTAAAAGAAAAAAGAAAGGGGCTCCGTACAGATACGTGCGGAGCCCCTCGTTACGATAACAAGAGTCGATTAGAAATCGATGTCGGTGTCGTAGTAGCAGGCCTTGAGAATCTTCTCGAAGTCGGCAGCCTTGGTCTCACGCGGGTTCTCGGGCGTGCAGGCGTCCTGCTCGGCGTTCGCGGCGATCTCGGGCAGCTTGGCGAGGAACTCCTCCTCGGAAACCATCTGCGGGTTCTCGGCGTCGACCTTCACGCCACCATTCGCGTAATCCTTGATGGACTGCGGAATGTTGAGCTGGTCGTTGAGGTCGCGAATCTTCTGGACGAGCGCAGCGATGAGCTCCTCGTTGGTCTCGCCGGGAAGGTGCAGGATCTCCTTGGCCACGTAAGCGTAACGCTCGGCAGCACGCGGGTCCTTGGAGTTCCACTGGATGACCTTGCCCAGGTACATAGCGTTAGCAGCACCGTGGATGATGTGGCCGTTCTCGAAGGCAGCACCGGTCTTGTGAGCCATGGAGTGAACGATGCCGAGCAGGCCCGAGGAGAAGGCGATACCGGCGATGCACTGAGCCTCGTGCATGTGCTGACGGGCTTCATGGTCGCCAGCATAGGACTTGGGCAGCCACTCGACGATCTCGCGGATGCCGTGCAGAGCGTTGGCGTCGGTGAACATAGAAGCACAAGTGGAAACGTAAGCCTCCATGCAGTGGGTCAGAGCATCCATGCCGGTGTGAGCGCACAGCTTGGCGGGCATGGTGTAGGTGAGCTCGGGGTCGACGATGGCGACATCAGGGGTGATGTTGAAGTCGGCCAGCGGGTACTTGATGCCCTTGGCGTAGTCGGTAATGACGGAGAACGCGGTGACCTCGGTAGCGGTGCCGGAGGTAGAGGAGATGGCGCAGAAATGAGCCTTCTGACGCAGCTCGGGGAAGCTGAACGGCTGGATAATGTTATCGAAGGACTCCTCGGGATACTCGTAGAAGACCCACATGGCCTTAGCGGCATCGATGGGCGAGCCGCCGCCGATGGCGATAATCCAGTCGGGCTCGAACTCGCGCATGGCCTCGGCGCCCTTCATGACCGTCTCGATGGACGGGTCGGACTCGACGCCCTCGAACAGCTTGACCTCGAAACCGCCTTCCTTAAGGTCGTTCTCGACGTCCTGCAGGAATCCGCCGCGGCGCATAGAGCTGCCGCCAGAAACGATGATAGCCTTCTTGCCCTTGAGGTTCTTCACCTCGTGGCGAGCGCCCTCACCAAAGTACAGATCGCGAGGATTGGTAAAACGTCCCATACTGTGCCTCCTAAACAAGCCCCTCTTAGACTTGCGTATATAACGGAGCACCCGATTGGCTCCGTTAGGACCGTTTTGCGCGTTGCCGGCGATGACAATGCGCGATGTCTTAACGCCTCAACGCTCAGACAAACACTATTTTACCGTTCTGGTTGGTCAGTTATTCACCTAAAGCCGATAATGATGAAACGTTTTTTCTATCCCTGAAGACCCTTGTGGGGCATTCATACTCCCAAGCTGGGAAAACGTTTTATCAGGGTTGACTACATATCCCGGACAGGGCTGTGCCCCTCCAAAATGTGCCCCGTTCGCCGCCAAAAATCGACCGTTTACGGCACTGTGATACCACCCGCGCAACCGAGGTGCCGACATTTGTGTGACATCCGTCTTCGTGGTGCAAAGGTGCAAGTCCAAGTGCGGCACCCCCGGTGTGCCACATGCGGGTAAACTAGAACCTTATATAAAGATATTTGAACCCTAACCGCAGCAAAGGAGGCCCCATGGCATTCGATCCCATTCAAGAGGATTGCCATCGCCTCGTTCTTGAGGCCTTGCGCCGCGACAATATCCCGCTCACTGACGGCCCCGCCGTCGAGCGTCTAATGGAGCAATTCACCCGCAACCCCGCGCCGCTCATCGTGCACGATCGCGACCGCGCCGGGCACCTCATTGCCAAGGTGGTCGAGGCTGTCGACTACCGCATTCCCTTTATCCCTGACGATACCCAGGCAGAGCAAGAAGAGGCAGCTGCCGAGAACATGCTCCGCGAGGCAGCCGCGCTCGACCCGACCAACTGGGACGCTCAGCGCATGCTGACCGCCCTCACCGCCGGCTCCAACGAGGAATACGTGCAGTATCTGGTGTCCAAGTGCGACGAAGTGGAGCACGATCTGGCGCTCAAGACCGCCTCGGCGCAGGACCCCTACGAGCGTGAGGCCGCAGGCGACCTTATGCGCCGCCCCTACCTGCGCTGGCTTGCCGCCTTGGCATCGCGCGCGCTCATTAGCGGACGCTACCGCATGTCGCTCGAAGCCGCGAATCGCAGCTTGGACTTTGCGCCCAACGACCCCGCTGGTGTCCGCCACACCGCGATGCTCGCTATGGCAAAGCTCGAATACCCCGCCGAGGAGCTCAAGCGATTTCGCTCTGCCCACTCCGTCCCCTATCTCGCCAGCACGCCGCTGCGTCGTCGTCCCAAGGACGCGGAGCGCGACTTGGACCCATGGACGCTCATCGCGCTGATGAGCGCTGCCTGGCGCGAGCTGGACTACGAGGGCGCCGAGCACTATTTGCGCATCCTCGCACGCTCGTGCCCGCACGCGGCCGAGGCGCTCTACTTCCAAACCGAGTTTCCCGATGGCGTCTATGCCCGCGTCAACGTAGGTCCGGGCTCCACCGATGAGCTTGTCCTTGCCCTGTCCGAGGCGACGCCGGTGCTGCAGGAGGGCCTAGGCGCGCCCGACAACGCCAGCTTTGCCGCCTGGGTCGCCACCAACGACATCGTGCGCTCCCAGATCGACGAACGAATCCTGCGCGCGGCCGAACAGGGATTGCCGTTTAAGGGAGGAGACCTCTAATGGATCCGAGCGTCTACATCCCCGCCTACCTGGAGCGCACCTATCTGGCGTCGCACCCCGAACTCACCGATGCAGCACGCGAGCTTGTCCATAACGACGTGAGCGTCAACCCTCATAAGTATGCGCAGACCGAGCATGCTCAGGCACTGCTGTCCTACGCCGGTGTTCATCGCCACCTGCTCGACGAGCTCCATCGCATCGAGGATATGGGCAGCGACGAGGAGTTCGAGCAGACGCGCAATCGTCTGTTCGACGACATGCGCGATGAGCTGCTCAAGATTGTCCGCGTCGATGCGCTGGCCGTCGATGCCCAGCTGCTCGCCATCATTTTGGCGGACACGCCCGTTGACGCCTGCCTGGGCGACCTGATGAAGCTCGAGGCGACCACGACCGATTACCTGCAGCAAAGTGTGCCCGGGTTCGATATGGAGGCCCCACACTACTGGGCCAACAAAGTTTTGACGGACGGCGTGACGGCGGCAGATCTCACCGTGAACGAGCCGGCACTTATCGGGTGGCTCCACACGCTCGAGGCCATCTCGCAGCTGTGCATGGCGAGCGCTCGTTACCGCGCCGCCGCCAACTACTCTCGCCGTGTTCTTAAGGCGGAGGGCTATCCCACCCGGGCCGCCGGCACCGTGTTGCTTGCCCTCGCCCGCTTGGAAGACCAGGACGGCTTTTTTGCCCTGGCACATCAGCTCGAGGAACAGATAGGGGCGGACGCACTCGAAAACTCTCCTTGGTACCTGCTCGCCCGCACGATTCTGCTGTTCAAAACAAACAAGATGCGCCCGGCGACGCGCGCGCTGCGTGAGTTCGCTAACCGTTGCGAGGGCGGCGCGTTCTTCTTGCTGAACCCCATGTACCAGACGCCGTATCTTCCCTGCCGACCCGAGCCGCGCGACCCCTGGGACCTCTCGCACCAGGCGGTTTGGGAAGCCGACGGCATTATCTCGGACACCCCCGACTTTGCCCCCTGGGCCAACGCCTGCGAAGATGTATCGCAGCTTGCCCAGGAATTTGCGCGCCGCTACGGATTTTAGTGACGCACTCGACCCGACCATGTCGTTTACGTTAGGAACGGTTTCATGAATCTCCGCTCATCTCTTGCCTGCACCTCGAGCGATATCGCTCGCTGGGGACTGCGCTCTGTCCTCAAACGCCAGGGCGGCGTACTCCCCGGCCGCATCGCCATGAAGATCGATCCCGAGTTGCTGAGCGACCTCGCTGGCCTTGTCGACCGCAGCGTGGTGATTACGGGTACTAATGGCAAGACCACCACCTCCAACCTCATCGCCGACGCCGTTGCCGCCAGCGGCGCCACCGTGGTATGCAACCGCGCCGGCAACAATATGGAGCCTGGTGTGGTGGGTGCTCTGCTCGAGGCCCGCGGCGGCCTTAAGCACACCAGCAGCGGCAAGCGCGTGGGCGTTTTTGAGTGCGACGAGCTCTACACCGTACGCGTTCTGCCCAAGCTCAAGCCGACGTACTTTGTGCTGCTCAACCTGTTCCGCGACCAGCTAGACCGCTACGGCGAGATCGACCATACCCAAGACGTCATCGCCCATGCGTTGGAGCTCTCTCCGGCAACAACGCTCATCTACAACGCAGACGACCCGCTGTGTGCCGCAATCGCCGCGCGCGTTCCCAATGCAAGCATCGCCTTTGGCATCGACGGCGCCACCAACACCGAGTCCGACCGCATTAGCGACTCGCGTTTTTGCTCACAGTGCAACGCACCGTTGGAGTACGACTATGTGCAGTACGGACAGCTTGGCGCATACCATTGCCCCTCGTGCGGCTGGGCCCGCCCTGGGCTTGTCCGTCGCGTGACGGGCGTGGAGCTCGGCTGCGACGGCTACGGCTTTGACCTGAACTTTGGACCCGATATCGACGCACCCGCAACGCACATCGCCACGCGCTACAACGGCCTGTACATGGTCTACAACGTAGCCGCAGCCTTCTTTGCGGCGCACGAGCTGGGCGTGAACAGCGCACGCCTGCAGCCCACGCTCGACGCCTACGTGCCAGCAGGTGGTCGCATGGGCCGTTGGAACATCGCCGGCCGAACCGTCGAGGCAAACCTGGCCAAGAATCCCGTGGGTTTCGATCGCCAGATTCAGTCCATCAAGACGGCAGGCGGCAGGCTCTGCGCCTTCTTCCTCAACGACAACGATGCCGACGGCCACGATGTATCGTGGATCTACGACGTCGACTTTGAGCGCATCGCCGACACGCCGGGTCTTGTCGCCTTTGCCGGAGGCACGCGCGCGCACGACATGCAGGTGCGCCTCAAGTACGCCGGCATCGATGCCGCGATTATCTCGGACGTCGCGCAGGCAATTGGCGCCGTGGCAGACGAGGCCGCCGATGACACCTTCTACGCCGTCGCCAACTACACGGCCTTCCCGCCGCTGGTCAAGGAGCTCGACGGGCTGAAAGGCGCCACCGCCGACGCTGTTGCTGGGCGCGCCGTAGCCCGTGCCGACGGCAGCGCTCTTCCTGTCGGTATCGCGCCAGTCGAGCTTTCGCGCCCGCTGCGCATCGTCTACCTGTATCCCGATGCCCTTAACCTCTACGGCGACGGCGGCAACGTCATCGCCCTCGAGCGCCGCTGCGCCTGGCGTGGCATTCCCGTGCGCGTGGACGAGGTCCGTATGGGCGAAACGCTTGATTTGACCGATGCCGATATCGTCATGATGGGTGGCGGCTCCGACCGCGACCAGCTAGCCGTGGCACACGAGCTGCTCGCCCAAAAAGACAAGGTCGCGGCCTATGTTGAGGATGGCGGCTCGCTGCTTGCCATCTGTGGCAGCTATCAGCTGCTCGGCCGTTCGTACTATATGGGCGAAAATCGCATCGAGGGCCTGGGCGTCATTGCCGCCGAAACCGTACGTGGCTCCGATCGCCTGATCGGCAACGTAGCCGTCAAAACCGATCTGGCACCTGAGCCCTTTGTGGGATTCGAGAACCATGGAGGTCGCACCCTGCTCGACGCGGAGGCAACGCCGCTCGGAACGTCCGTCGTCGCGGGCACCGGCAACAACGGCGACGATGGCCTTGAGGGTCTGATCTACAAGGGCGTCATCGGCACGTACCTGCACGGGCCGGCGCTGCCCAAAAACCCCGAACTCGCCGACTGGCTGATCGCGCATGCCCTCGAGCGCCGCGGCGATGCGCAGGCCACAGCCCTGCTGCCGCTCAAACCCCTCGACGACACCTACGAGCACGCCGCCCACGACGCCGCGATGAAGCTCCTCCCCTAACGCCTCGCCACCACAAAGGGGACAGGCACCTTTGTGGTGGTTTTTCAGTTTGCCAACGATATGTGAACGGCTAAAAAAGTCTGCTATACTCTTTCCCGCTGTCCCCATCGTCTAGCGGCCAAGGACGCCACCCTTTCAAGGTGGATATCGCGGGTTCGAATCCCGCTGGGGGCACCATTTGAATTGAAGAGCCCGTTACCCTCGCGGTAGCGGGCTTTTTGCTACCCATGCGCCGGGATTCGAACCCGACAGGGTGCGGAGCTGAGGAAACGCGAAGCGTTTTCCAGCGCAGCACGCAAGGAGCGAAGCGACGCGGCGAAAGCGGGCGGCGTCAGCCGCACGCGGACATCCCGCTGGGGGCACCATTTAAATTAAGAAGCCCGTTACCCCCGCGGTGACGGGCTTTTTGCTACCGATATGCCGGGATTCGAACCCGGCAGGGTGCGGATCCCGGCATCATCGCAAGGCCTGTGGTCAAAAAATGGCAAATATGAGTACTGTTACCATTTTAGTTACAGAGATTTCATGCCTTCAGAAGGCGATTTAGCCGTCAGGCGTCCTACGGCGGAAAAATTGCAGACGTTTATCGGCTAAGTACTTGGGCATATGTTGCGTAACACTACATATTTTGCAAATAAATAATGTTACAGGACTTGTGACAGTACTCATATTTGACGTTTTTTGCCCATAGCCCTTTATACCTAGGCAAATCGGCGGCAAAACGGGCTTCAAAGCGTCCTTCGCAAACAAAAACCGGGGCCCGCATGATGCGGACCCCGGCTCAATACCGTGACGATATGTCAGTTACGCCCTACACGTAGAACAGGATGTCGTCGTAGGTCGGGACCGGCCAGTAGTCGGCGGCCACGATCTCCTCCATGGCGTCCACGGCGG
>CATVZP010000066.1 GCA_958348565.1 uncultured Collinsella sp.
CCGATGCTTTTTGTAGCTCCTCGGCCGCGCGCTCCAGATCTTCCGACGCATCTTTGATGGCATCGGTCGAGATTTCGGATCCTTCGAGCGCAACAAAATCCGACTCAGATGTCCTAGGCACGGCAAGCGCCGTACCGGTATAGGTCACGCCGTCGGTATCCTGCGCCGATACTGCCTGCATGGCGCGCACGGCAACCAGGTACGGCAAGGCGGTCTCGATCTTTTGCAGGCCCTTTGCCGCGCTTTTGGCAAACTTGTTACGCGTTTTAATAATCTGGGTTCCCGTATCGATGATATCGCTGCCGACAACCTCGGCGCCCGGAATAAGAATGGCAACCAAGCCGGTGCCGATCGTGGCAAACCCCGCCAGGCCCAAACTCAAAATGCTCGCATCCACCACCGTGGCGGCCGTGTGATAGGACGACACCACGTTGGCGCCCGCCAGTGCACCGCTATCAGCCGCCACCTGGGTGTCTCCGGCGCGCGACATGCTCCATATCGCCGCGGTCGACGAAAACAGCAGCGTAAGCACCACCAGAATGACAACCGCAGAGGAGAGCGTGGTATAGGCCCCGTCTTCGATAAACAAGTCGATACCGGCACGGCCCATAAAGCCGCCCCGCTTGCGGCGAGCGCCTGGTCGACGGCGGGCCGCAAACCCTTGCGTCACCCGCAGTAGGCAGCGCCTAATCCCATGCAGCAATCCATGAATCATAATCTCCCTCCAGCCATTCGGGACGCGATCGATACGAGACGTCGACCTTGAGCTCGACATAGCCGCCCTCACCCGCGCTGCCCATGGCCCGCGCAAATGCACCGATCACGGGCAGCGGCTTAACCTCGCCGGCAACAGACACGGACGAAACGCCGCCGGCACCGGCACGCCCCAACTCGATATCCCACGACAGCGGCCCGCCGGCATGAAAAATCGAGACGTTGGGCACCGCGGCAAGTCTGCGGCGAGTGAACTCCTTAAGGTCATCGTCGTCCTCCACCGTCGTCGTGGTCATAAGCCGCGCGGTCTCGGCGGCGGCAGACTCCATGACCGCGCGCGTATAGAGCAGGCACACCGGCTGCAACGCGAGCAAGATAAGCGTCAAAAACGTCGGCAGCAAAAAGGCAGCCTCCACCGTCGATTGCGCCCGATCCTCGCACGCGATATCAATACAGAGCGATGTCCTTGGCACCCGTCGCGGCATCGATAACCGACGATGGGGCGACGCCATGAGACGCTGCCCGCTCGACCAGTGCCGCCAAGCGCCCATCGGTGCCAGCGCGCCAAAGCCCCGCAATCGCCAGCACAATCGATAACAGCGCCACGGTGACGATGGCGTATTCGACGGTCGACTGAGCAGATTCCTCACGCAGGACATCATGCATTTCACGACCCCTCCTTTGACTCTGTTGTTTGCGGAACCAGACGCACGGCACGCAGGCGGCACGAGGCATCGCCGGCATCCGCAGCAACCGTCACCATGTCGACCCAGCCTCGCCCATCGCGCACGATGGCGCCCCATACGTTGCCCTTAATATCGAGATAGCCGCTCAGGGCGAGCTGGGCCGTGGGCACCTCGCGGTAGGCGCGCAACAGGTCTGCCGCCGCCTCGGTCATCGGCCGGTCCTCGGACCATGCGAGTCGAACCGCGATCGCATTGTCTGCAGACGGCTCCGCCGCGCTGGCGGCCCGCTCGTCGAGTGCCTGCAAAAAGGTCCGAGCCGTGACGGCGGCATTCTGACCGCCCATATCTCCCGCACCTTCTGCTTGTGACACCGCCGCCGAGCCCGATCCCAAATCGGCAGTAGCGCCTGGACGCTGCTGTCGCGCAACACCCAGCCCCCAAAGCGTCACCGCTATTGCCACGAGCAAACAGACGAGCACCAGCGGCGAACCAACAGGCCTCCTGCCTCCTACAGGCTGTTGATGCCGTCTTTGATCGCGTTCCATAGTTCTTCGACTTTGCTCTTAAACGCGACGATGGCGATAATCGCGATCACTACGAGCACGCCGACCAAGATGGCGTATTCGGTAGTGCCCTGCGCGCTCTCTTCCCGCAACAGCGCCTTGGCACGCTGGCGAGCGCGGATTGCCCGGCAAAAAGCCCAGCTCCAAGCCTTGCCCGCAATGTCGGTCATCGTGTTCATGTATTCCTCCCTACATCATCCCGCCTGCTCCCAGCAGCGGGCCCAATATGGACAGAAGCAACGCCGGCAAGATGAGCGTGCCGGTGGGAATCAGCAACTTGACCGGTGCGCGCTCGATCTCGCGCTCGACTGCGGCGCGATGGGCCGCACGGATCTCGCGACTTTGAGCAGCCAGCGTCTCGGCCAGCGGAGCGCCCAGGGCAAGCGCCTGCCCCACCGTGATGGCAAAGGTCTCGAGCGCCCTCACGTCCAAATCACGCGCGGCAGCCAACAGCTCGGCCTCGCGCGTCCCCACGCCCACCTGCCACGCCATGCAGGCTCGCTCAAGACGGACGGCCAGCACCGACCGACGGTTGGCGCAGAAAATCTCGAGCGCCGCGTCAAACGAAAGGCCGGCAGAAAGCCCCAGGCGCACCACGTCGATCATCTCGGACACCTCACCGAGCGACACCCGCGCCGGGCCGCCCACCCCAATTGCGCCCTTCATTCGCGCGGTCAGGGCATCAATCACCAAGCGGCCCGCGGCAATGACCAGTACCGCCTCACGCTTGCACGTCTCTGCAATCTTGCGGGCATCCGCACGCTCCAAACCTGTCGCGGCAAATACGCTCAGGGCACACAGACAAGCCGCGACCCCGACCAGGGCGCTCATAACTCCACCCGCATAATGCGCCGGATAACTACCAGGGCAACGACGTTGAGGGCAAGCCCCAGCACCACGGCGCCCGCACCAGCCGGCGTCGCAAGACCGCGACGAAAGTCTGCCGAAAGCAAAGCCAGCACCGCGCACATGCCCGCCGGCATCGCCGCGACCATGTGTGCCGACATACGCGCCTGCGACGTCTTAACGTCCAGACGGCGTTTGAGCTCAATGCGCTCACCCACCATACTCGACGCCTCGGACAGCAAGCCGGCAAGCGGAGCCCCGGTACGTTGCGATACTTTGAGCGCCAAGGTGACAAGCGAAAGGCCGGGGGCATCGATGCGAACGAGTAGGTCATCGAGTGCGTCGGTCGCCGAGATACCGCAATCGATTGCCGCCGCCACCCGCAAAAACTCGGTATGCACCGGCTCTTGCGCATGGGCGCCCACAAAGCGCATGCCCTGTGCCAGCGAATGCCCCGAGGCAAGCGACATGGATAACGCTGTGAATGCCTCGGGCATGGCCTCTTCTACATCATGCTGTTCGCGTCGGCGATCGAAGGTGTCATGCGCGGCACCCACGCCAAACGGCGCCACCAGCCCCAAGACAAAGCCGATGGGCGACAACGACGCAACGGCCAGCAAAACGCTGCAGATACCGCTCGACAGCAGCAGAAATGCCAGACGAGCCGCGTTATCCTCAATAGCAAGCCCAAGGCGATCTGTGGGGATCAGCGACGCCCACGAGCGGGCAATCTTTGTCAGCAGGTCGTTTTCCGCCAACTCACGGGGCAGCTTCTCCGCCATCGATTCGAGCGTCTGACGCGCCAGCTCCGCCGGCGGCATCCGCAGCACACGAGGCTCTACCCCACACGCCGTCGCGACAGAAAGCCCCGCCAAACCCCCTACGACGAGGGGCATAGCGATCTCCATTCGTCCACCTCCTCTTGCGTGAGCGTTCCCGACCGCAAGCCCTCCGCAATAAACGGCGGCTCGCGGTCGAGCGTCCAGGTGCGTTCGGCGGCATCGAACGTCACGTAGCGTTCGAGCTCAACACCGCCCGACGCGCCGCGGTGAACCCCCGAATATGAGGCCACAAAGCGCCTGCCATCTGCATGACGCTCGGACATCACGATGCCGTCGAGCGCCATGGCGATCTGCTCTTCGATAAGCTCACTCGGCAAATCGATGCCGTAGCGCGCAAGCAGCGTCAGACGAACCACGGTCTCCTGCTCGGTACCCGCATGGAGCGTGGTGAGCGAGCCGTCGTGGCCCGTGTTCATGGCCTGCAGCATGTCGCAGCACTCGGCACCGCGCACCTCGCCCACGACGATGCGGTCGGGGCGCATACGCAAAGCATTGGTCACCAGGTCGCGGATCGTCACCGCACCCTCGCCCTCGATTGACGCCTCACGCGCCTCCAGACGAACAACGTGTGGGTGATGTGCAAACTTGAGCTCGGCGGAATCCTCGATCGTCACAATGCGCTCGCCGGTGGAAATCTCGCACGACAGCGCATTGAGCAGCGTGGTCTTGCCCGACCCCGTGCCTCCCGCAACCGCCAAGTCCTGCCGCAACGACACCGCGCACGACAGCAACTGCGCATACCAAAGCGGCAGTGACCCCAACCCCACAAGCTCGTCCAACGAACAGATACGGTCCGAGAACTTACGGATGGTGAGGATTGGCCCGTCGATCGCCACGGGCGGAATCACCGCGTTGACGCGATAACCCGTCTTGAGGCGGGCGTTGACGATGGGGCTACGCTCGTCAATACGACGGCCGAGCGGCGAGATGATGCGGTCGATGAGCACACGGATCTGCTCGTCGTCCTCAAACGCGTGCTCGATGGGATACAAAACGCCACTGCGCTCAAAAAAGGCAGAGCGACAGCCGTTGATCATGATTTCGGTAACGGTGTCGTCCTCGATGAGCGGCTGCAGCGGTCCCAGGCCCACCACGTCATCTAGGATCTCGTCGATGATGGTCTCACGCTCAGGCGTCGCCAAGTCGGTCGGCTCTTCCACGTTGAGCGCCGCTTCCACCGCCGGACGTAGCTCAGAGCGGGCAAGGGCCGGATCGACGTAGGCACTGATGCGCGCCACCTCGTCGTAGCCCATGCGGTCCATCACCGCACGCTTGGTGCGGCGTTTAACGGCACGGCAGCGTCCCGCATCAACGGGGGCAGCCGCGGCGGCCGCGCCAGCGGCTTTAATCCGCGTCTGCAGACTCATCGCGCATCACCCTCACGCGACCAGGGAAGACGGATGCGCGGGCGCTCGGTGCGGGTCGCGCGGTCGGCGACCATATCGCTCCAGGGACCGACGGCGCAGCCCAGCTCCACGAGCATCTCGCGCGTGGCCTCGCGCACGCTGGTCGCAAAAGCACTCGTCTTGCCCACTGCCTCGTCGGCGCGACCGAATGCCATGAGCGCGGCCAAGTCCTGACCGCCATCGGCAATGCGGATCTTGGAGCTCAGTGCGCAGGCAATCTCGAAGCGCATGGCGACGTCCTCGTCGGCACCGCGCGCACCAAACCGGTTGAACACGGCACTCATGCGCGTGCGCGGAACGCCCACACGGCTCGCCAGCTCAATGACGTGCGAAGCGGATGTCGCGGACGATACCGCCGCATCGCCTACGACCAGGCAACGGTCGCTCGCCGCCACCGCGGCGGCCACGGCATCACCCCAAAAGACCGAGGTGTCGACAAAGACCACGTCGGATTCGCGACGCAAAACATCGAGCAATAGCTCCACCGGACGTGCCATGAGCTCGGCCTTCTCGGGGGCCGCGACAGGTCCCCAGAGCGTGACGCCCGGGGCGACGCGCATCGATGCGGCCACGATATCCGGCTCGGCAAGTACGCCCGCCGCCGACGGCTCGATAAGCGTCGCCATATCGTGCGGGGCATCGACACCCACCAGATCGTATAGGTTTCCAAACATGAGGTCCAAGTCGAGCACAGCGGCACGCAAACCCAACAGCGACGCCGCATGCGCCATGGTGGCAATGATCGTCGACTTGCCGCAACCGCCCGAACCCGAAACGGCGCAGACGACCGGTGCCCGACGCGACGGAACCGAAGCGTCCGCCGACAGCGCGGGGGCTGACGGCGCAGGAACCGGCGACACGGACGTGGGCGATAACATCCCCGTCTCCCCCGCCGCGGTCACGCGCCGAGCCCAAGCCGGCATGGCAGGCTGCCCGGGCTGCGGTTCCGAAGCCAAAGACGCAGCGGCACACGGCTCGCCAGCCCCGGCAAAACCCTCGACCTCGTCGAGCTCATCGGCCAGATTTACGCCGTGCACGTATCCCATATCTTCAGCCAGAACGTCATCGCCATACGGTACCGGCCCTCCAGCGTCATCGTATGCAAGGGGGTCCCGGGGGCGCCGACCATGCTCGGCTTCCGCTTTTCCATATTCATCAACACGCGGGCCTCTTGTAGCGCGAGGCGCCCCGGGTTCCCTATCAGCAAAAGCATCGGGCTCAATCGTCATGCGCCGATCGGAATCAACCGTTCCCTCACCCGCGCGCCCGTTGCCGCACAAACTGTGCGCAGCGATGACCTCGGTCGCCCCTGCGCGAAACAGCCCTTCGATATCCGACGGGTCGAGCGTCTCGATCAACACGACGACACGACTCACACGGCCCTCGGCCGTCAGGCGCGCAACGGTCTTCCGCACGTCTTCGGTATCGAACAGAGACGCCGCGATGATGGCGGCACCGCGGCGCGACGGAAACGCCCGCGCCATGGATACCAGCCCGTCCAGGTCGCCCACGCGAAGCACCTGCGCGCCCACATCGCGACCCTCGACTTCCTGCTGTAGCAGCCCGTAATCGCCGCACGCGCAGCACGCAAGCCAGATCGCCTTCATCACTCGTCGCCTCCGCTCTTTTTGCCGCGCGCCGTGGCGGGAATCGTCAAGCTGACCGTTCCCTTTCCCGAGGCTCCCAGCAATTCCTTGACATCTTCGGGGTCTGCCGCCAGTGTCACCCACTCGATCTTGCCTTCACGCGTGGTGCCGGCATCTTCGCTGGTATCGATCACGTACGCGCCGCACAAACGATCGGTCACGCCATCTTTTTGCACGTACACGTCCACATAACTGCCCACGCCCGTGGCACCACCAACCGAGTGCTCGGCATCGACCGCCACCGAAACGGCAACCTTGTCTTTAGGCACCTCGAGCTTGTGGCTCTCGGCCTTGGTGTAGACATTGCAAATCACGGCGTTTTTAGGAATGCGCGAGGTCGTCACGTCGCCGCGCACCTGACGCAGCTCGGTCGCCGCATCACGCGGCAACAGACTGGCCAGCCATTCCTGGGTTATGACATTAGTCTCGTCGAGAGTCTCGCCCGCATCGATATCGCGCGCCGCGACGCACACCTCAACGCGGTCGCCGCCGTATTTTGCCAAAGTCTCGGCCTGGACCTGCTCGGCTTGCGAGCGGATCGACGAGCCGTAGACCATGCAGAGCGCCGCGGCAAGCACGCCCGCGACCAGACTGATGGCGATGCGCTTGCTCTTGTTCACGGCCGCTCCTCTCATGGCGGTGCCGGGCAAATGCCCGTACCACCATTGTCTGGGCGACCAGGGCGCAAAGCGGCGCAATCGCGATCTTGGTTTTACGTGTCAAACCAATTGCTGACCAAAAGCTGACCAGCGCGTCAAGCTCGTGGCATGGTTTTGGTCAGAACGTCGGCAAAACGCATATTTCGAGACGCTTTGGCAGCAAAAAAGCCGCCTCCCAAGCAGTTGGGAGGCGGCTGTCATAGGAAAAATCAATTACAGATGAACATCGGGATCGAGCATTTGGGCACTCACGCGCATGGATGACGCCAGGTTTTGGAACGTCTCCAGACGCAGGCTGTCGATCTGTCCCGCGTCCTCGGCCTCGCGAACGGCGCAACCCGGCTCATGAGTGTGTGTGCAATCGCCAAACCGGCACGCACGCGACACCTCGACGATCTCGGGGAAGGCACGCGCCAGACCCCGCTCATGCCCCACGAGCGGCAGGCTGCGCAGGCCCGGGGCATCGGCGATCACGCCGGCGTCGCCCGGCAGCGCCACCATCACGCGCGCAACCGTGGTGTGGCGGCCCTGGTCATCACGCTCGCGCACGCCGCCAGTGGCCAGCGCATCGTGGCCCAGCAGCGCGTTGAGCAGCGTCGACTTGCCGGCGCCCGACTCGCCCAAAATCATGGCACAGCTCCCAGCCGGCACGCAGGCGCGCACCTCGTCCAGGCCGAGGCCCTCGGCAGAAGACGTCACGATCACGCGCACGCCCGGACCCACCAGACGGTGCACGCGGTCCAGATCGCGCTCGAGCTCATCGGCCTCGCAGCGGTCGGCCTTGGTGAGCACCACCACCGGCTCAGCATCGCAATCGAGCGCCAACACCAGTGAGCGCGCCACGCGATCGAGCAGCACCTCGCCGGCGCCGAGCGCCTGCACGATCAGCACACTGTCAACGTTAGAGCAGAGCACCTGGCGCTCCCCGCGGGCACGGCCGCGCCAGCGCTCAAAGCTCGTACGGCGCGGCAGTACGCACTCGATGACGCCCATGTCGTGCCCGGGAGCACGGCGAACCGCCACGCGGTCGCCCACGGCGGGCAGCAAGACCTCGTCCTCGCCACGCGACTTGGCAAACCCTACGGCATGCTCGGCACGAAACGTGTCATCGTCAGTTGCCACCAGCGGAAACCCGCGGTCCAGGCGCACCACGGCACCGAGCTGCATCTGCTCGGGCTCCTCGGCCTGAGCGCAAAAGTCGTCAAATGCAGCCTGCTGAGCCGCATCGACCGGCAGGTCATCGAACGCCGGAACATCCTGCAGCGCGTCAAGCCCCGGTACACTCGCCAGCAACTCCTCAGCAGATGCAGGGGCTTCGGTCGCGAGCTTCCGACGACGATCGCGCTTAGCCCGCGCCCCCGTCGTCTTTTTCTTCGCCTTAGCCTTAGCCTTAGCCACAAACGCCTCCCAGCACCAAAAATCACAACTGAGCAGGTATTTTAAATCAAAAAGAGCTGGCCGGGCAAAGCCCGACCAGCTCACACACTTTCCCTCAGCTTACGGTCCCGAGAGGCTATCCGAAGGCCCGCCCGCCGGGAGGGGTTTCTTCTGAGCGATCCCGCAGCGCGAAGCGCGAGGACCAGCGAAGAAGAAACCCCGCAGGCGGTCGGGCCGGCGGGAAGGATAACCTTTCGACCTACTCCTTCTCGACCGCGCGCATGATCGCCTTGTAGATCTCCATCAGCGGGATGATCAGGAAGGCCAGGCCCAGGGCGGCGATAACGCCCTTGAGTTCAAGCGTCACAGGGCCAAAGAACATCTCGGCAAGCGTCGGCTGCACGGTCACGATAACCGTCAGCACCAGCGCCAGCGCAGCCGAAGCCCAAAGCCACTTGTTCTGCTTCTTCATGCTAAACAGCGACGCACGACGGCTGCGCATATTGAAGCAGTGGAAAATCTCGACCATGTTGAGCGTTATGAACGCCATCATCACGCCTTCCTCGTCGGCATTGCCGGCGATCATATCGGCGATGTGGATGTAGCCCATGTCAAAGTACACGCCCACAAAGAAGCTCGCCAGCACCAGCACGGTGATGATCAGGCCCTGGACCACGCAGTCCAGGCCCATGTGACCGGCAAAGACGCCGTCCTTGGCGTTGCGCGGCTTGCGCTTCATGATGTCGCCCTCGGCATCCTCCATGCCCAGCGCGAGCGCGGGGAAGCAGTCGGTGACCAGGTTCACCCACAGCAGCTGCACCGGCTGGAAGATGGTAAAGCCGATGAGCGTGGCGATGAACACCGAGAAGACCTCGGCAAGGTTGGCCGAAAGCAGGAACTGGATGACCTTGCGGATGTTGTCGTAGATGCGACGGCCCTCTTCGCAGGCACCGATGATGGTAGCGAAGTTGTCGTCGGCAAGCACCATGTCGGCAACGTTCTTGGTGACGTCGGTGCCGGTGATGCCCATACCCACGCCGATGTCGGCGCGCTTGATGGACGGGGCGTCGTTGACGCCGTCGCCGGTCATGGCGACGATCTGGTCACGTGACTTCCAGGCCTCGACGATGCGTGTCTTGTGCTCGGGCTGGACGCGGGCGTACACGCCGTAGTCCTCGATGTGCGCGTCGAGCTCCTCGTCGCTCATGCGGTCGAGGTCGGCGCCGGTGATGGCCTGGCTGCGATCGGCGACGATGCCCAGCTGCTTGGCGATGGCCACGGCGGTGTCGATGTGGTCGCCCGTGATCATGACGGTGCGGATACCGGCATCGTGCGCCTCGCGGATAGCATCGGCCACCTCGGGACGGACCGGGTCGATCATGCCGGACAGGCCGCAGAAGACCAGGTCATGCTCGAGCGCAGCGGGGCTGCAGTCGGCGGGAACCTCGGTGTAGGTGCGGCTCGCCAGCGCCAGCACGCGCAGGGCCTCGTCGGCCATGGCCTTGTTGGCTGCCACGAGCTCGGCGCGACGCTCCTCGGTCAGGGGGACGACCTTATCGCCCTCGTAGATATGGGTGCACAGGCCGATCACCACGTCGGGCGCGCCCTTGGTGTACTGCTCGTACTCGCCGTCCAGGGTCTCGACGACCACGGACATCATCTTACGGCCCGAGTCGAACGGGGCCTCGCCCACGCGCGGGTGCTCGGCAGTCAGGCCGGTGAGGCCCGCCTTGCCGGCGTCGTTGACGAGCGCACACTCGGTCGGCTCGCCCACGGCCTCGCCCAGCTCCTCGTCCCACTGGGCATCGGAGCACAGCGCCATGCCGGCCAGGAACTTTTCCTTGGGCGCAGCGAGCTCGTGCTTGACGACGGTCATCTTGTTCTGAGTAAGCGTGCCAGTCTTGTCCGAGCAGATGGTCTGCGTGCAGCCGAGTGTCTCGACAGCAGAAAGCTTGCGGATAATCGCCTGGCGCTTGGCCATCTTGGTCACGCCGAGCGACAGCACGATGGTCACGACGGCGACCAGGCCCTCGGGGATGGCAGCGACGGCGAGCGAGACGGCGACCATAAAGGTGTCGAGCAGGGCGGTCGGGTCGGTAAGGACGTTGCCCACGCCGTGACGGATGATGTCAACGCCAAAGATGACGACGCAGATGACGATAACCATAATGGTGAGGATGCGGCTGAGCTCGGCGAGCTTCACCTGCAGCGGCGTGAGCTCTTCCTTGGCCTCGGCCAGAGCGCCGGCGATCTTGCCCATCTCGGTGTTCATGCCGGTGCCGACCACGACGGCGCGACCGCGACCGTACACCACGGTAGAGCCCATGTAGCACATGTTCTTGCGGTCGCCGAGCGGCACGTCGTCAGTGCCCGCGGCAAGCTCAATCACGTTGGTGTGCTTCTCGACCGGCACGGACTCGCCGGTCAGTGCGGCCTCTTCGATCTTCATCGTGGCGCTCTCGAGCACGCGGCAGTCGGCCGGGACGGAGTCGC
>CATVZP010000067.1 GCA_958348565.1 uncultured Collinsella sp.
TTGGGCACATTTGGAAAAGCGCACAAATTCTATGTGTACACCTATGCCTCGGCGCGGCATTACTTCGAGATCGTCGCCGCCGTTGTCGCCTGCGTGCTGGTGCTCTACGGCGGTGCAATAGCCGCCGTTGTGATGATGCGTCGCCGTGCCGAGCGCCAGCGCATGACCGACCTGTTGCTGCAGGAGCGCGACTATGGCGACAAGCTGGCAAAGGCGGCGCGCGAGGCCTCGTCCGCCAACTCGGCAAAGACGGAGTTTTTGCGTCGCATGAGCCACGATCTGCGCACGCCTATCAACGGCATTCGCGGCATGGTCGAGGTTGGCGATGCCAATGCGGACGATCTGCAAAAGCAGACTGAGTGCCGCTCAAAAATCTGGACGGCATCGGGACTGCTGCTCGACCTTGCCAACGAGGCACTCGATATGAGTCGCCTGGAGAGCGGGCAGGTCGACCTGAACCTCGTACCCACAAATTTGGTGGCACTCAACTGTGAAGTGCGCGATATTCTGGAGCGCCAGGCCGAAGAGCGTCTGGTGACAATTATCTGCGACCAGCAGACCCTTAATCATCCCTATGCTCGGGTGAGCGTGACGCACCTCAAGCGCTTGTTGCTCAATATTGCCGGCAATGTCGTCAAGTACAACCGCCAGGGCGGCTATGTTCGCCTGGTGTGCCGCGAGGTGGAGCCAGCGGATGGCGCCCCCGTCTATGAATACACGATCGCCGACAACGGTATTGGCATGAGCGAGGAGTTCCAACAGCACCTCTACGAGCCGTTTTGCCGCGAGGAGCAACAGGTGGAAGGCGCCTCGTCGGGAACTGGCCTGGGCGCGCCTATCGCAAAACAGTTAGTCGAGCTTATGGGCGGAACCATGAGTTTTACGAGTGTCTTGGGGCAGGGGACGACGTTTACCATCCGCCTGCCGTTCGAGAAATGCAAACGCTCCGAGATTCCTCAGGCAGTTCGCGCGGATGCGGGCGATGGCGATGCGCTCCAGGGCTTGCGCGTTTTGCTCGTAGAGGATAACGATCTGAATGCCGAGATCGCGCAGTTTACACTCAGCCGTGCCGGTGTCGTCGTGACGCATGCTAAGGATGGCGAGTCTGCCGTTGAGGCGTTTGCCGCGAGCGCACCGCACGAGTACGACGTGGTGTTGATGGACATCATGATGCCCGGTATCGATGGCCTTGAGGCCACGCGTCGAATTCGAGCACTCGATCGCGAGGATGCCGCGACCACGCCGATTATCGCCGTGAGTGCCAACGCCTTTGCCGACGACCGCAGGCTTTCGCGTGAGGCGGGCATGGATGCGCACCTGAGTAAACCCGTGAGCTCGCAGGGGCTCGTCGAGGCGCTTGCGCACATTGCCGCCGACGCTTCATAAGCATATGGCCCGGTTCCAAGGTTGGTTGGAACCGGGCCATATTGCCATTTGTGACGCCTGTTCTTGAGGCTTACTTTTCTTGAATCTGCTTGCCGCAGAGATGCTCAATCGTAATCTCGTAGAGCTGGACGCCCTTAATGTCCTTGGCGATTTCCTCTTCGACCTCCTCGGCAGAAGGGTAGTACTTAAGGGCGAGCTGGCGGACTTTGTCCTCGATAAACGCGGGGGTGTCATTCGCCAGGCGACAGCGGCCAAAGACCACGGTACTCATAACGTAGGGAGCCCAGTCACCGTCTTTGTACCACTCGTTGCCGTAAACGGTAAAGCAGACCTTGTCATCGCGCTTGAGTGCGTCGACCTTGTGGCCGGCCTTGGCGCCATGGAAATAAATCTTGTCGTGCTCGGCGTCGAAGAAGTAGTTGACGGGAATGGCGTACGGGTAGCCATCGTCGCCGTTGACGGCAAAGACGCCGCGCTTGCAGGTGGCGAGCAGTTCGCGCGCTTCCTTGTCAGTGATGGCGCGTTTCTTTCGACGTAAGGGCCTAAACATCGTTGGCTTCCTTTCTGGTCGTGCGTGGTGGTTGGGCACAAACTATAGCGAAACGGATCCGTTTTTCTTGATGCGGGCGAGTATGTTTTTGAGCTTGTTAAAGTCGAGCGGTTTGGACAGATGGGCGTTCATGCCGGCGTCGTGTGCCGCCTTGGCGTCCTCGGCAAAGGCATTGGCGGTGAGCGCGATGATGGGGATGTCGGCTGCATCGACCTTCTCGCTCAGGCGAATCGCGCGGGTTGCCTCATAGCCGTCCATGTCCGGCATCATAATGTCCATCAGAATGGCATCGAAGCTGCCGGCGGGACGGCCAACGTATAGGTCGACCGCTTCGTTGCCATCGGCGGCGCGAGTTACGACAATGCCTTCGCTTTCGAGCAGCGCCTGGGCAATCTCGGCATTGAGCTCGTTATCTTCTGCCAAAAGAACGTTCATGCCGGCAAGCGAGCAGCTGTCTGCTTGCTCGTCCGCGCGTTCTCTTGCCTGAGGGTCTTTGTCGATATCGAGCGGAATCTGGACGTTGAACGTACTCCCCACGCCAACCTCACTCGAAATCTCAATCGTGCCGCCCATCAGTTCAATAAGCGACTTGACGATTGGCATGCCCATGCCGGTTCCTTGGAACTTGCTGCGCGCATCGTCACCTTCTTGGGCAAACGGCTCATAGATATGCTTTAAAAACTTGGGAGTCATGCCAATGCCGGTATCCGAAACGCTAAAGCAAAAGAGAGCGCGCCCGTTATCGAGTGGCTTGGTCTTTGAGCTAAAGGTGACGGAGCCGCCGTGCTTGTTGTACTTAATGCTGTTGTCTAACAGGTTGATCATGATCTGTCGGATATGGGTGGGACTGCCGACCATGTATGGCCCCGTGGCGTACGGCAGACTATTGTCCTGCATTGTGATGCCGTTACTGGACGCGCGGAGCTTGCACAGCACCAGTGTATCGTCACAGAGCTCTTTGAGGTTAAAAGGCGTATGCTCCAGTGTTAGCTTGCGGTCTTCGATTTTGCCCATCTCGAGGATGTCGTTGATTAGCGAGAGCAGGTGATTGGCGGCAACGCGCGCCTTGGCACGGCTCTCGCGGGCGACCTGGATATCGCCTTCCTTCAATTCCTCGATCTCGATAAGGCCCAGGATACCGTTGAGCGGCGTACGGATGTCGTGGCTCATGCGCGTGAGGAATGCCGTCTTGGCGGCGTTGGCGGCATCGGCTTTTTTGCGCTCGGTTCGAGCGCGCACGAGTGCCCAGATGAGCAGGACGATGCCGACCGACAACATACCGATGAGGGCAGCTGCAACGGCGGCACGGTTGCGATAAAGGAATTGAAGCGTGTTGGATTCCTGGGCCGTGTACGACGTGGAGGAGTAATTGCTTGCGGAGAGCGATTCTCCGGCATTGATGATGCCCTTGTTGATGATTCCCAGCAGCTCGGGCCTTCCGCGCGAAATCCAGCACGAGAGCTCGCAGGTGTCAGGGAGCTCGGCCGTCTCGCAGTTCTCGAGATCATAACGGTCGCTGATGGTTTTTACGCGTGAACTGGGGGCGAGGATGCAGTGCACCGTTCCCTTCCTGAGGGCGTCGAACGCTTCATCGTCGGATTGGCATTCGGTCACGGTCGCTGTGGGGAACAGACTTTCGAGTACATTTCGGTTGATAAACGATGATTTGGTACAGGCGATGTTCTGAAGGTCTTTGTTCAGGTTGCTTCCGGTGTGGATGGCGGTGAGGGATGTGGTCCCCAACGATATCGACTGCACAACGCCTGATTGCTCGGCAAACCAGTAATCTCGGTATACCGGCAGCGCAACGTCGATGCTTCCCTTTGACAGGGCCTTTGACATCATCTTGTAGTTATCAAAGGCGACGGTTTTGACCGTAATGCCAAATTTATCGTGCAACGTCGTCGCAAGCGATGCGAGCGAACCTTCCATTTTGCCGTCTTCGTCTTCGTTGCAGTAGGGGAGTTTGCCCGTAATGTAGCCGAGCGTGATGGTGTTGTCATTTGCTTCGAGCCAGGAACGTTCGGGGCCGTTGAGCGATGATGAACCGCTGTTTTGGGCCGAGTAGTTAGATTTGACTTCGTCGATATAGCGTGGGTTGACGCGGGCGATTGCCGACATGGCGGCATTGATGTCGTCCCTTAGGTCGGGGCGGCTTTTGGGGACGGCAAAGTAGTAGTCGCTCGAACCAACGTAGAACATGGGTGACGCATCGGGCGACGAGAGCGTGTCGTTCATGATGATGGCGTCGACCTCGCCGTTTGTGAGCGCGCCAAAGAGGGCGCCGCCAGTGTCGATTTCTTTATAGGTGCAGGTAATGCCTTCGTTGGCGAGCCACTGCTGGCCAACGAAGGTTTGCATAACGTCGGGGTTGTAGCCGATGGTAAGGCCTTGGAGCGCTTGGGGGTCGCCCTTGGCCAGATCGTCGCGATCGGGCTTGGCGTAGATGTAGTAGCGCTCGGTGCCCTCGGGGTTCGAGGAAAAGAGCAGCTTTTGGGCGCGTTCCTCGGAGTAGGAGATGTTGGGCATGAGGTCGATCTCGCCTGCCTCGAGCATGTCCATAAGCTCGGTGAAGGTGCCGGAGACGTATTCGTACCGCCAGCCGGGCGTGTAGTACGACAGGGTCTGGAGGTACTCGTAGCCCCATCCCGAAAGACGCTCCCCGGGGGTGCCGTTCTGGAAGCCTTCGCTGTTGACGAGCCAACCAACGCGGACCGTCTTGACTGGCTGACTAGAGTCATCGGCAAAAGCCTGGACAGGCGCGATAGAACTCAGCACGACAAGCGCGGCAAGCACAACGGCCAGGGCGCGATATATAACTGAACGAAGGACAGTGGCGGCTCTCACATGCAATCCTAACGAATCGAGACATTACCGCATAAGGATACCAGCTCAACCTGCCCAGTCGGCAGCTGCACCGCTAAACGCTCCCGCCCGGCAGTCATTGGGGACGTTCTTAAACGACTAGTCATCGGGGACGTTCTTGTTTGACTAGTCATTTAAGAACGTCCCCAATGACTAGTTTCGTTTGCGGGGGAGGCGTGGGACAATACCGAGCGAACGTGATTGGGCGTCTGGGAAAAGGGGTCGCGATGAACAAGTTGAGGACGCTTGCCGACGTGTTGCGCCAGGCTGGCTTTGCGCGCATCACGGGCCTGTTTCTTATCTTCTATCTGCTGTGCTCGACGGCCGTTTGGCTGTCCGAGCCCACGACCCTCACGTTTGGCGATGGCCTGTGGTTTAGCTTTGAGACGGTCTCGACCATCGGCTTTGGTGACATTCCGGCCGAGACACCGGTTGCCCGCGCCATTACCGTCATTCTGAGCGTCATCAGCATCTTCTACATCGCCATGCTCACGGGCGTGGCGGTGAACTACTGCAATACGCTTATCAAGATACGTCAAAAGGACACCATGGCGCGCTTTATGGATGATTTGGAGCATTTGGAAGAGCTCGATCGCGTCGAGCTTGCCGATCTTTCGCGTCGCGTGCGCGAGTATCGTCGACGCCAGCGCTAAAACGGGCGCCGCGCGTCACGATAAGGGGGACTGAATATGAACATCACCGTGTACCTGGGTGCCAACACTGGCAATGCCCCGGCGTTTCTGCCCGCGGTGCAGGAGCTGGGCAACTGGATTGGCGCCAACGGACACGCGCTGGTATACGGCGGGTCAAAATCGGGCCTGATGGGTGCGCTTGCCGATAGTGTACTCGAGGCGGGTGGACACGTGACGGGTGTGGAGCCGAGCTTTTTTATCGAGGCCGAGTTTCAACATGACGGTATCGATGACCTCATCGTGACGAGCGATATGGCGGAGCGCAAGGCCAAGATGATTGAGCTCGGCGATGCGTTCATTGCCTTTCCCGGCGGGACGGGCACGCTCGAGGAGATTGCCGAGGTCATGTCCGCGGTGTCGTTGGGGCACCTGAGTGCGCCGTGCATCCTGTATAACCTGGACGGTTACTACAACGACCTTAAGGCGCTGCTCGGGCACATGATTGATAAGGGGCTTTCGAGCCCGAGGCGCCAGCAAGGCATCTACTTTGCCGACGATTTGCGCGAGATTGCCTCGATTATCAACGGATAAGTCTTGAGCTTGCCCCACTATAGCTCCCAATGGTGCCGTTCGCGGCGCAGACGGTTGGCTCGTTCGGGCAACGCTCGCTCTACAATAAAACGTAACTATGTCGACTTTGACCGCGGGAGGACCCGATGGATAACCTTGCCAAACCCAAAAACCGCGCGCTGTTTTTACTTAGCGTTGCCGTGACCGGTGCGTTCGCAGGTGCCGCGGTCTGGCTGTTCTTTTTTGCGATGGAGCACGGTATCGACTATCTGTGGACCGAGATTCCGCACGCGCTGGGCGTCGCTTCGCCCGAGCTCGCCAGCGGCCCGTTTGGCTTTTTGCCGTACCCGTTTTTTGTCTGCCTGCTGGGCGGCCTGTTAATCGGTCTGTACGAAAAGATGACAGGCACCAAGACCGATGACCTCAACCAGGTGATGGCTAAGGTCAAGCAAGATGGGCGCTACCCGTACGACAACCTGGGCAAGCTTTCGCTCGCGGCATTACTGCCGCTGCTGTTTGGCGGAAGCATTGGACCGGAGGCCGGCCTGACCGGCGTTATCGCGGGTCTGTGCAGCTGGGTCGGTGACCGTATGCGCCGCTTTGGCGCCGAGTTTAGGGAGCTTACGCTGCTGGGTACCCAGGCCGCGTTGACGGCGCTCTTTACCGCGCCCGTCTTTGGCTTTGTGGCACCGCTTGCCGGTAGCGCCGACGGCGACGAGGGCTCTGCGTCCGACGAGATCACGATCAAGCTGCCCAAGGCGCAAAAGACCGTGGTTTACGGCATCGCGATTGCCGGCGGCCTGGGCACCTACCTGCTGCTCGGCCAGCTCATGGGCGGCGGCATGGGCATGCCCAGGTTCGAGGCTGCCGTGGTGGGCAACTTGGAGCTTACCTGGCTCATTCCTCTGTCGCTGATCGGAACAATCTGCGGCTGGCTGTACTTTGTCTCTGAGCACGCGAGCGAAGCGCTTGCCCATGCCATAGGGGAGCGTCCTGTCGTCAAGGCCATGCTAGCCGGTCTGGCGCTCGCCATCTGCGGCACGGTCCTGCCCTACACCATGTTTGCCGGCGAGACCCAGGCCGACGTGCTCATGGAAACCTATCTGACCATTCCCGCCGGCGTGCTTATCGCGACCGGTCTGGTCAAGGCCATGCTGACCCCCGCCCTCATCAACCTTGGTTGGCGCGGCGGTCACTTCTTCCCGGTTATCTTCTCGGGCGTAAGCCTGGGCTATGGCCTTGCCATCCTCACCGGCGCCGATCCGGTCTTTTGCGTCGCCGTCTGCACGGCATCGACGATGGGTGCGGTCATGCGTCAGCCGGTCATGGTCGTGGGCCTTCTGCTCATGTGCTTCCCGCTCAAGGGTATCGTCTGCATGATCATCGCCGCCGTTATCGCCGCCGGCATTCCGCTGCCCAAGCCGCTGCGCAAGTAGCACGGTGGCGCACGGTCGATACAAGCACCCTAGGCCCGGTGTGGCGCTATGTCATGGATTTGCGAGCGCCTAGATCTCGCTCGGAATCGGCGCTATTTCCAAACCGCGAGCGCGGCGGTGCCCAGGACGATGAGGGCGAGACCGATGGCGTTGCGTCGTGAGAGTTTTTCGTTGAATGCCAGGCGCGCAAATAGTACCGATACGACAATCGATAGTTTGTCGATCTGCACCACGACGCTCACCTGGCCTGTGGCGATGGCGTAGTAATAGAGCAGCCACGATGCTCCGGTCGCGATGCCCGATGTTGCGAGAAATGTGAGTTCGCGCCGGTCAGCGTGCGCGACCTGATCCAGTTTTCCCTTGGCTGCCACGATCGCCCATGCCATAACCAGTACCATGCAGGTGCGGATTGCCGTGGCCAGGTTTGACTCGACGCCTTCGATGCCAACCTTGGCAAGGATGGACGTGAGCGCCGCGAACACGGCGGCGCCGAGGGCGTAAGCGAGCCAGGTCCGGTCTTGCTGCCGCTCGGGTCCGGCAGACTGCTTCTTCTCGATCATTAAAAACGTGCCGAGGGTGATGACAGCGGTTCCCACGAGCTTAACCGCAAGGTTGCTCGTCTCGCCAAAAAGCACGATGGCGATCAGTGCGGCGAGTACGGTGCTCATCTTGTCGACCGGTACGACCTTATTGACGTCTCCGATGCCCAACGCCTTAAAGTAACAGATCCACGAAGCACCGGTAGCGAGTCCCGAGAGGACGAGAAAGAGCCAAGATCTGGGTTCGATGCTGCCGATGGTTCCAATGGATCCAGAAATGCCCGCCATTGCCCAGGCGAAAACGAGCACCACGCAGGTGCGAATGGCCGTCGCGACATCGGAGTCGGTCTGCTTGATGCCGCATTTGGCCAGGACAGATGTGATGCCGGCAAAGAAAGCCGACACAAATGCTGCTGCGACCCACGACACGGGTGAAATGCCTCCCCAAAGAACAACCGCGCCAGATTTACGGCGCTCGTCCGATGATACCGTCCCGCCATGAAGCTTTGATATCGCTGTGGTGAGACAGGGGCCATAGTTCGAGAGGGCATTTGGTTAAGGCTCGAATCGAAGGTGAATGGTTTTCCGCGAAGTGAACGAGTAAATCTGGACCCCTGGAACATGCACACTTTTTTCGAACAAAACTGCAGGATTCTTAGACAAAAACCGCAGGAATTGAGTCCTTAAAAATGTCGATGCTACAGGGCACTGTTTTTACTCGTTCACTTCTCGGAAAAGTATTCACCTTCGATATGCTGACGGTGTCTTTTTGGTTGCCAAAAACTAGACGGCCTGCTGTGAGGGGCGGTGGTGACGCTATGCCGCCTTGTTTCATTGAAAAAATAAGCGGGGTACCACCTAAGCTTTTTTAGCTGTCGATTACAGATCGCGTACTCGATAAACCTTGGTGCTGACAGCGCAGCTGATTGCACATAGTGCGAGCGCCAGTACTGCAATTCCTGCACACAGACAGCCAAGGACGGCGGGATCGGGATTCGCTCCGGCAATCGACATGAGCCAGTTGCTGATGGGGTTGGAGGAGCTCAGCGTGGCCATGGCAAGGCATCCGAGCATGGCAAACAGGCCAACGGATAGGCGCAGCGCCTCCATGTGTCCAAATCGAAAGAACAGTGGCTGCGCCAAAAACACCATCATGAGGGAGATGAGCATCGATGCTGCCGAGGCGATTGCGATTTCAAAGACCGTCTGTCCTGTCGAAGGAATGCCCGCGCTGTTGAAGAGCGGGATGGCGACGACACTCAAAAGCGTAGCTGCACATGCCATGACGGCGGAGAAGACAATAACGCTCAGGTAGCGTGCGCAGATGATGTCTTTGCGCGAGAAGGGCAGCGTTGCCCGGTAGCGCTCCCAACCGTTTTGATTGTCGAAACCAGCCAGTGAGTTCATGACCATGATAGGCGACATGGCACTGACCGCGCAGGCGCCAGCACTCATGCCAGAGTCACCGTCCGATGCGTTGGCGAGGGTCAACACGACGAAGATGAACAAGCCGACGCCCGCAATGCTCGGGATAAGCGAGCGAGCGATGGCGAGCTCGGACATAAAGGCGCGTTTCATTTCGAAGCTCCTTTCAGCATGAGGCGAAGATAGTCATCAATGGTTGCCCGATCGCAGGGAATCTCGGGGAAGGCCTCGAGCGTATCGCGACGGTTGGGCACGAGCACGTCCACGCTGTAGGCATGGCGGGCGGCACGGGCGCCTTCGACGCAAGCCATAAGCTCGGCGGCCTGTGCTTGGGTACAGTGGGCGATGCCAGCGCGGTCGGTAATATCCTCGCGCGGCAGGTCAAAAATAATCGAGCCATTATCGATGCAGATGACGCGATCAGCGGCGCGATCGAGGTCGGATGTAATGTGGCTCGAGAGCAGCACACTGTGCTGGCCGTCGGCGACAAAGGCAAGCAGCTCATCAAGCAGCTCCTCGCGTGCCATGGGATCGAGGCCCGCGGTGGCTTCGTCCAAAACGAGCAGTTTGGCCTTGTGGCTGAGCGCGCAGGCAAGCTGCAGTTTCATGCCCATGCCGCGGGAGAGGTCCTTGATCTTTGTCTTGGGATCGAGGCCAAATCGGTCGATGAGGCTGGCGAAGGTGTCGTGGCTCCAGGTGGGGTACGCCGGGCCTACGAGTGCCTCAGCTTCGGTCACCTTGAGTGTGGAAGGGAAGGGGCATGTGTCCAGCACGAGGCCGACACGAGTGCGCAGGCAACGCTGCGTTTCATCGGGCGCGTCGGCGCCACAGTGCTGTCCAAACAGGTGCACCTCGCCGGCATCGAGCTTTATAAGCCCGAGCGCGGTTCGAATCGTCGTGGTTTTGCCGGCGCCGTTTGCGCCCACAAAGCCAACAATCTGGCCGGGTTCCACGGCAAGTGTGACGTCGCGCAGCGAAAAGCGGTCGCTCACACGGCGTGAGATACCTTTGAGTTCTAAAAGGTTTTGCATGGCATAGCCTTTCTTGCAGATGGCTACTGCATAGTTTCGGGGGCTACCAGGTCGAGCATCTCGTGCAGCTTGTCGCGCGTGACGCCCAAGACTTCGGCTTGGCTCGCCGCTTTTGCAAGTAGCTCTTCGATATGGCAGAGCTGGTTTTCGCGCAAGAGTTCCTGGTTGCCCTCGGCGACAAAGCAGCCCTTGCCCTGCACGGTGCAAATAAACCCGAGTTGCTCTAGGTCGGCGTAGGCGCGCTTGGTGGTGATGACACTCACGCCAAGATCGCTCGCGAGTGCACGGATGCTGGGGAGTTTGGCTCCCGCAG
>CATVZP010000068.1 GCA_958348565.1 uncultured Collinsella sp.
CTGTTATGCGGAAGGGAGCGCCTATGGCACTCAGCGAGAAAGACGTGCGCGGCATCGCCGAGTACGCAAAGATCGCACTGACCGATGACGAGCTCACCCAGATGACGTCCTACATGAACGATGCCGTCCAGATGCTCGAGCCCGTCTTGCAATATGACTTGCCCGACGTGGAGCCCACGTTCCATCCCATCGGAAGCCTGTCCAACGTGATGGGCGATGACCTGCGCGAGCCCGAGCGCGACCTGCCGCTCGACGTTGCGCTCGAAAACGCCGGCAGCGCGCGCGACCGCTACTTCCGCGTGCCGTCCATTTTGGGAGAGGGGGAGAGCGAGTAATGGCGCAGAGCTTCGATTCCCTTACCGCCGCTCAGATCGCCGCGGGCGTTGCCGCCGGCGACTTTACCGCTACCGAGGTGGCCAAGGCCTCTCTTGCCGCCATCGAGGCGCGCGAGGGCGGGGTTCAGGCATTCCTGCAGGTGGCGCCCGAGCTTGCGCTCGAGGCCGCCGCGCGCGTGGATGCCGACCGTGCCGCAGGCAAGCCGCTGCCCCCGCTCGCGGGCGTGCCGCTGGCCATTAAGGACAACATGAACCTCGTGGGCACGCGCACCACCTGCGCTTCTCGCATGCTCGAGAACTACCAGAGCGTCTACACTGCCACCTGCGTCCAGCGCATGCTCGATGCCGGCTGCCTGCCCATGGGCAAGGCCAACATGGACGAGTTTGCCTTTGGTAGCTCTACCGAGAGCTCGGCGTTCCACCGCACCAACAACCCCTGGGATACCGAGCGCGTGCCCGGCGGCTCCTCGGGCGGCTCCGCTGCAGCCGTCGCCGCGGGCGAGGTCGCGCTCTCGCTGGGCTCGGACACCGGCGGCTCCATCCGCCAGCCGGCGGCGCTCTGCGGCGTGGTGGGTTTTAAGCCCACGTATGGCGCCGTGAGCCGTTACGGCGTGGTTGCCTTTGGCTCGTCGCTCGACCAGGTGGGACCCTTCGGCCGCACGGTCGAGGATGTCGCGCTGGCTATGAACGCGCTTACCGGCGCGGGCCACGATCCGTACGACTGCACCAGCCAGGATTGCGCCGTCGACTTTACCGAGCATCTCAACGACAGCATCGAGGGCAAGCGCGTGGGCGTTATCCCTGCGTTTATGGAGGCCGAGGGCCTGACGCCCGAGGTCAAGGCCGCTGTTCAGCGCGCCGCTCAGGAGCTGCAGAACCAAGGCGCCGAGCTGGTCGAGGTCGACCTGCCGCACCTGGACGCCGCCATCGCCGCCTACTACGTCATCGGCCCGGCCGAGGCGTTCTCCAACCTGGCCCGCTTCGACGGCATTCGCTACGGCTATCAGGAGGAGGGCTGCGCCAACCTGTCCGACCAGAGCTCGCTGTCGCGCGCCCACGGCTTTGGCGCCGAGGCCAAGCGCCGTCAGATGCTCGGCGCCTACCTGCTGAGCTCGGGCGTGTACGACAAGTACTACTACGCTGCGCAAAAGGCCCGCACGCTTATCACGCAGGACTACGACGCCGCGTATGCCAAGGTGGACACCATCCTCATGCCCGCCTCGCCGCGCACGGCCTTTAAGTTTGGCGAGATTAGCGACCCTACGCAGATGTACCTCTCCGACCTGTACACCATCTCGCTCAACATTTGCGGCAACGGTGGTATCTCGGTGCCGCTGGGCCTGGGCGAGGATACTCAGCTGCCCGTTTCTGCCCAGCTGGTGGGTCCGGCGTTTAAGGACCGTCAGCTGCTCACGTTTGCCCGCGCCCTGGAGCGCGGCTTTGCCGATGCCGCCACGGGTGCGCCCGCGCTTTCCGTCGCGCCTGATTTTGCCGGGAAGGGAGGCGAGCTGTAATGAAGGAGCTTTCCGAGGTCCTGCAGGATTGGGAGGCCGTGATCGGCCTGGAGATCCATACCGAGCTCACCGCACTCGATACCAAGATGTTCTGCAACTGCAAGCTCAGCCACGATGACGAGCCCAACGCCAACGTGTGCCCGGTGTGCCTGGGCCTGCCTGGCGCCCTGCCGGTGCCCAACAAGCGTGCCATCGAGAGCATCGTCAAGGCCGGTCTCGCCACCAACTGCGAGATTCAGCGCCACTCGATGTTCTACCGCAAGCACTACTTCTATCCCGATATGGCTAAGAACTTCCAGACCACGCAGGGTCCGGTCGCCTTTGCCATGTACGGTCACCTGGACCTGGACGTGACCGGTCGCGGTGCCGCCGAGCGCCCCGACCGCGCGTTTGGCGAGGCCGAGGCCCAGAGCCTGGCGAGCGCCTCGGCCAACGCCGAGGGCCTGTCCACGTCCATGACGTCGACCATGCGCGAGGGCAATCAGCGCGCCGGTCACCTGGCCAGCTATGACGCGTCCAACCTGCAGATGCCTGAGCGTCGCGAGGACGGTTCCTACACGGTGCCCATTCGCATCCTGCGCATCCACATGGAGGAGGACGCCGCCAAGATGGTGCACGTGGGCGGTGCCGAGGGCCGCATTACCGCCGCGGCAGAGTCACTCGTCGACTACAACCGCTGCGGCACGCCGCTGATTGAGCTCGTCACCGAGCCCGACCTGCGCACGCCCGAGGAGGCTCGCCTGTTTATGGAGAAGCTCCGTCGCATCTTTGTGACGCTGGGCATTTCGGACTGCTCCATGGAGAAGGGCTCCATGCGCTGCGACGGCAACGTGTCGCTGCGCCGCCGCGGCGAGACCAAGCTGGGCACCAAGACCGAGCTCAAGAACCTCAACTCGTTTAAGAGCCTACATGACGGTCTAGCCTACGAGATCTGCCGTCAGGCCGAGGTGCTCGAGGAGGGCGGTATTATCTACCAGGAGACCCGTCACTGGGAGCCCAGCCGCAAACGCACCGTGGTCATGCGCGTGAAGGAAACGGCAGACGACTATCGTCTGTTCCCCGATCCCGACCTGGCGCCGTTCGACCTTGACGACGAGTTTATCGACCGCTGCCGTGGCGAGATCCCCGAGCTGCCCGATGCCAAGCGCGTCCGTTTTGAGGCCGACTTTGGCATTAAGACAGCCGACGCCGAGCAGATTGCCGGCGACCCCGAGTTTGCCGACTTCTTTGAGGCCACTGCTGCCGGTATGGCCGGCAAGGAGGCCCAGACGGTCGCAAACCTGCTGGTCAACGAGATGATCGCCTACCTTAAGGGCGCGGGCGTGTCACTCGCCGAGTCCGGCATCGCGCCGGCTCAGGTGACAGCCCTTGCCAAGCTGCTGGCGACCGATGCCATCAGCTCCAACCAGGCGCACGAGGTCTTTGAGGCCATGGCTCAGACCGGCGACGATCCCAACAAGATCGTCGACGAGCACGGTATGCGTCAGGTGAGCGATGCCGGAGCGCTGCAGCCGATTGTGGACGAGGTGCTGGCAAACTGTGCCGAGCAGGCGCAGCAGTATCGTGACGGCAACCAGAAGGTCATCGGCTTTTTGGTGGGCCAGTGCATGAAGGCGAGCCGCGGCAAGGGCAATCCGAAGCTCTTCAACGAGTTGCTGAGAACGTCGCTCTCGTAGCTGTGAGGCCGGGGAAGCCCCGAGTCGCCGGGGTATTTCCTCCAAATTTCAAACAGTCCTATGCAAGACGAAGGCCACATTTAGTGGCCTTCTTTGCATGCGGAACTCATTTTGAGCAAGCACCCGCCCTGCCGGGACTTCCGGGTTCCGTGACGACTCGGCCGTTCGGGTCAGGTGGGCTGGATTGAATTTGGTGAATGAGGGCGCCGTTGGCGCTCTCATTCTTTATATATGTTGGGAACGCCAGGCGGTGGGGGTGGTGCCGGTGTGTTGCTTGAAGGCTTGGGCGAAGGCGGCCTGCTGAGGGTAGCCTAGACGCTCTGCCACCTGTGCTATCGTGAGCGAGCTATCGGCCAAAAGGTCCTGTGCTCGCTCCATACGGCGTCTGCGCATGTAAGCGCCCAGGGACTCGCCAGTTTGGGCCTTAAAGGTGGCGCATAGTTTGGAGCGGCTTGTGTAGAGCCTCTCGGCCACCTCGTTGATACCCACACGTCTGCCTTTGTCGAGCGCGCGCTCAATCATTGCCGTTGCTTCTTCGGCAATGGTTATGCTGACGCGTGTGTCTGCCGCCTGCCGCGCCTGCTTGTGGGCCGCGCGCGAACAGGCGAGCTCCGCGACCATGGTCTCCACGATGCCTTGCATATAGACGTGTCCGCCTACGGTGCGGGCGCGGTCCTCGTTTATCCGGCGCAGCGTGTGGCAGATGGCAGACGTCGCTTCCTCGTGCCATGACTCGGCAAACGCCTCAAAGATTCCCGCGAACTCGGTGGGATAGCGGTGCTCCAGTTCGTCAAAATATCCAGGCAAAAAGAGCACCGAGCGCGAGTGATAGAGCTGCCCCGCAAACAGCGGGCTTAAATCCTCGCCACAGCTATCTTGGATAAAGCTGCAAACGGCATTGTTTGGCCACGGTCCATGCAATGGTTTGAGGTTCGCGGGCGTTATGCCAGCCTTGGGCATGCATGTAAGTGTGGGCACGCTGACTTCGCTCACGCAGGCGTATGGCTCGGGTGTGTATTCGGCCAGGTACATATCGTGCGTCGGGGTGATGAAATGCTCCATGACGATGCAGGTGGGGGAGAGGGGCATGATCCATGCGCGGCCGTGCGCCCGGTCGTTTGCCACCTCGCCGGTAAAGACGGCGCCCTTGCCGGTAAGCTCCAGGCCAAACTGCTCAAATTGCGGTGCGTAGAGCTCGGTTATGTCGGTCGCTGCCCGCCGTATTTGCAAAAGCGTCCCTTTCCTTTGCAGAAACGTCCACGCCTGGCTTGATTGTGAGCCATGGCTAACACATCAATGATAAGTTCATTACGGTTAACTCTCAAGCCGTTAGAAAGGAATCTCATGGCAAAGGGATCAAAAAGAGAAGGCGGAGGCATCGGCGAGTTGCTCGCGTATGCCGGTGACCGTAAATTCCTAACGTATTTGGGCATGGCGCTCTCGGCGCTCTCGCAGCTGCTGAGCTTTGGCCCGTACGTGTGCATTTGGCTTGTCGCGCGCGATCTGATCGCCGTGGCACCTAACTGGAGCGAAGCCTACGACATCGCGATGTATGGCTGGTGGGCCGTGGGTTTTGCCCTGGCAGGCATCGTAGCTTATTTCGTGGGGCTCATGTGCACGCATCTGTCCGCGTTTCGCTGCGCGTCCAATATCCGCAAGACTACGAGCGAGCATCTGCTTAAGCTGCCGCTTGGCTACTTTGACACGCACGCCACCGGTGAGCTGCGTCGTGTTGTAGACGGATGCGCCGCCTCCACGGAGACTTTGCTCGCACACATGCTGCCCGATATCGCAGGTGCCGCCGCCATGGTCGTGGGCTTGCTCGTGCTGCTTTTCGCCCTCGATTGGCGCTTGGGCGCGGCATGCCTCATCTCGGTGGCCATTTCGTTTGGTGCCATGGCCACTATGATGAGCGGCAAAGGCGCCGAGTTCATGAAGGCCTACATGGATGAACTAGTCAAAATGAACAAGACGGGCACCGAATACGTACGCGGTATTCCCGTGGTCAAGGTGTTTCAGCAGACGGTCTACTCCTTTAAGGCTTTCCACGATGCGATCGCCGAATACGCCGACACGGCACAAAGCTATTCGGGCACGTTCTGTCGAGGTCCGCAGGTACTCAACCTTACCGCGCTCAATGGTCTTGTGGCATTCCTGTTGCCCGTGGCGTTGCTGTTGGCGCCGGGCGAGACGGACTTCGCGCATTTTATGGCCAACTTCACGTTTTACGCGATATTTTCGGCCGTGGTACCGACGGCCATGACCAAGCTCATGTTTGTGGGCGAGGCCTCTCAGATGAGTGCCGATTCGCTGGCTCGCATCCGAAGCATCATAGATTCCAAGCAGCTCTCCGTGCCCGCCCAACCCAAGCACCCTGCCGGCGGCGACGTGCGATTTGAGGACGTGAGCTTTACCTACGAGGGCGCCGAAGCGCCTGCCGTCAACCATGCGAGTTTTAGCGTTTCCGCGGGTAGCACCCTCGCCCTGGTGGGTCCCTCGGGTGGCGGTAAATCAACCTGTGCAAGCCTGATCCCGCGTTTTTGGGATGTTTCCTCGGGTCGAGTGCTCGTAGGCGGTGTGGACGTTCGCGATATGGATCCGCACGAGCTTATGGACCAGGTCGCCTTCGTGTTTCAGACTAACCAGCTGTTCCGGCAAACACTTGCCGATAACGTGCGCGCCTCCAAGCCTACGGCCACTGACGACGAAGTGCGTGCGGCCCTCTCCGCAGCTCAGTGCGACGACATTGTGGCCAAGCTCCCACAGGGCATCAATACCATGCTCGGGGCCGGCGGGGCATATCTTTCGGGCGGCGAGGTCCAGCGCGTGGCACTCGCCCGCGCGATCCTTAAAGACGCGCCTATCGTGGTGCTCGATGAGGCCACGGCGTTTGCCGATCCCGAGAACGAGGCGCTCATCCAGCGCGCCTTTAGCAAGCTGGCGGCGGGTCGCACGGTCATTATGATTGCGCACCGGCTTTCGACCGTGGTGGGCGCAGACCAAATCGTGGTGCTCAACCAGGGCAGCGTGCAGGAGTCGGGTACCCATGCCGAGTTGCTGTCCCAAAATGGCCTGTATGCCAAGATGTGGGCCGAATACGAACAGGCCGCGAGCTGGAAAATCACTGCAGCGACCGCGGATGCCGCCGTCACGAAGGGAGGCGAGGCCTAAATGTTCGCCTCATTCCAAAAGAAGTATTTCCTATCCGATAAAGGCGTCGCCGGCGTAAAACGCGGCATTTTCTGGACCACGCTCACTAATCTTATTACCATGGCCGGCATGGGCTTTTTATTCCTGGTTATGGCCGGTTTTGTCGAACACCTCGCCGCCGGCGCTGACTTGCCGGATGCCCTGCCGATCGTGGGCGGCCTCCTGGTCTTTTTCGTGTTGCTCTTTGCCTCTAACTGGCAGCAGTATTACTACACCTACTGCATTTTTTACGAGGAGTGCGGCAAGCAGCGTATGGAGATCGCCGAGCGCTTGCGCAAACTGCCGCTGTCGTTTTTTGGTCGTCGTGATCTGGCCGATTTAACCGAGACCATCATGGGTGACGTTCAGGCAATGGAGCACGCCTACAGCCACGTGCTGGGAGAGCTTTGGGGCGCCATCATCGCAAGCGCCATTGTGTTCGTGGGGTCGCTGTTCTTTTGCTGGCAGCTGGCGATCGCGGCGTTTTGGAGCGTTCCCGTGGCCTTTGCCGTGCTGTATCTAACGCGCGGCCCCATGGCTCCGGTGTTCGATCGCGTGCGTGCCGAGAAGGTCAAGGTTACTGAGGCTATTCAAGAGACGCTCGACTGCGTTCGCGAGATCCGCGCCACCAACCAGGAGGCCCATTATCTTGAGGGACTCAACGTTGTGATCGATGCCGAGGAGCGCGAGACCACCAAGAGCGAGCTCGCTAACGGGCTTTTGGTCAACTCTGCCTTTGTCATCCTGCGTCTGGGCATTGCCACCACGCTGGTTACGGGCGCCGCGGTGGTCGCCTCCGGGCAGGTCGACTTTTTGGTGATGTTTGCCTTCCTGCTTATGGTGAGCCGTATCTATGCACCCTTTGACCAGGCGTTAATGTTAATGGCCGAGCTGTTTGCCGCCGAGTCGTCTGCCAAGCGCATGCGTTCCATCATGGAAGAGCCTGTAGCGCGGGGCAGCGAGAAATTTGAGCCCGTGGGCCACGATGTGGTGTTCGATCACGTGGCATTTGGCTATGGTGCGGGCGAGGACGGACGCGCCGGCGAGAAAGTTCTTACCGATGTGAGCTTTACCGCCAAGGAAGGCGAGGTCACGGCACTAGTCGGTCCTTCGGGTTCTGGCAAGTCTACGGTGAGCCGCCTGGCCGCGCGCTTTTGGGATGCCACCGCGGGCAAGGTTACCGTGGGTGGCGTGGATGTTGCGAGCGTGGATCCCGAGGTGCTCCTGCGCGACTACGCCATTGTGTTTCAAGACGTGCTGCTCTTTGACGACACGGTGATGGGAAACATCCGCCTCGGGCGTCGTGATGCCACCGATGAGGAAGTGCTTGCGGCCGCGCGTGCCGCCAACTGCGACGAGTTCGTGAACCGCATGCCGCAGGGCTACGACACCATGATCGGCGAGAACGGCTCCAAACTCTCCGGTGGCGAGCGCCAGCGCATCTCCATCGCTCGCGCGCTGCTCAAAGATGCGCCCATCGTGCTGTTGGACGAGGCGACGGCGAGCTTGGACGTGGAGAACGAGACCGTGGTACAGCAGGCGCTCTCCCGTCTGCTTGCAGGCAAAACGGTCATTGTGATTGCCCATCGCATGCGCACGGTAGAAAATGCCGACAAAATCGTTGTACTCAAGGATGGTGTAGTTGCCGAGCAGGGCGCTCCGGCGCAGCTCAAGGCGGCAGGCGGAGAATTCGCCCGCATGGTTGCGCTGCAAAAGGAAGCGGCTGCCTGGCAGCTGTAGGAAAGGGGACCAAGATTTCCAAAGGTTAACTTTGGTTGACCATAATAGTTCGACTAAACTAGTCTCAAAAGCGTGCTCGAGCAAACTAATGAACTCGGGTGCTAAGGCACCATGCCGCGCTTGTGCGGCAAAAGGGAGAAGCAACATGAAGAAGTCAACGTTTAACACCCTGCTTGTCGGTGGCGGTTTTCTGCTTGGTACGGCCGGCATCAAGCTGCTCACCAGCGCTCCGGTAAAAAACGCCTGCGTGCAGGGCATCGCGTGCGGTATGCGCGTCAAGAACTGCTACCAGGACATGGTCGAGCAGGCCAAGGCCAATGTCGATGACATGGTTGCCGAGGCCGCCTACATCACCCAGAGCGAGGCCGCTGCTGACGAGGCAGCCGAGTAACGCTCCCAGGCACAAACTATGAGATTCTCGATTATTAGCGAGATCCCCGGCAGGACCCGTCTTCAATTGGCGGGTCCTGTGCCAGAGAGCGATCTCGACGCACTTCTTAAACTCAGCGGCGATATCGACGGCGTGCACAAGGTGCGCGTTTATGGCCGTATTGGCCAGATGGCGCTCGAATATGACGAGCAGTGTCGTGCAGGCGTACTCGACGCCCTGGGTGCGCTCGATGCCCAGGCCATTTCCGACGCAAAGACGGGTTACGTGATGCAGCTTGAGCCACGCAAGCACAAGCTCGTCATGGATCTTGCCACACTTATCGGCGCCCACTACGCGCGCCGCTGGTTCCTGCCTACGCCGCTGCGTGCCATTTTTGTCGTGGCCGGTTACATGGCATTTTTGCGCGCTGCCCTTCATGAGCTGGCGCAGCCGCGCCTGACCGTACCTGTGCTCGACGCTTCGGCCATCGGCATTTCGTTCGTTAAACGTGATGTCGACACTGCGGGCCAGACGATGTTCCTACTCAACGTGGGCGAGTTGCTCGAGGACTACACGCGCGCCATGAGCGAAAACGAGCTCATCAACTCGCTACTCGACGTACCCGACAAGGCGCAAAAAGTGGTCGGCGACACCGAGGTGAGCGTTGCCGCCACCGAGCTTGAGCCCGGAGACTTGGTCGCCGTTCGCACCGGCATGTCCATCTGCATCGACGGCGTGGTTGAACAGGGGAGCGCCATGGTTAACCAGGCGACCCTGACCGGCGAGCCGCTTGCCGTCGAGCGCAGCGCGGGCGACGATGTATTCGCCGGCACCGTCGTGGAAGACGGCAGCATCTTGGTGCGCGTGCGTGCCAACACGGCTCAGACCAAGCTCCGCTCGATCGTCTCGCTCGTGCAGGCGGCCGACTCGCTCAAGTCCGAGGGCCAGTCGCACATGGAAGACCTCGCCAACAAGATCGTCCCGTGGAACTTCCTGCTCGCGGGCCTGGTTGCGCTTACCACTCGCAGCCTCATCAAGACCTCGGCGGCGCTGATGGTCGACTACTCGTGCGCACTCAAGCTCACGGGTTCGGTCGCCGTCATGACCGCCATGAGCGATGCTGCCAAGATGGGCGTCATGGTCAAGGGCGCCAAGTACTTTGAGTCGTTTGCCAAGGCCGACACCATTGTCTTTGATAAGACCGGCACGCTCACCGAGGCGCAGCCGCGCCTGGCTTGCGTACTGACGACCGATGGCTGGAGCGAGGACGAGGTTCTGCGCCTTTCCGCTTGCCTGGAGGAGCATTTTCCGCATCCGGTGGCACGCGCCGTGGTCAACGCTGCCCGCGAGCGCGGGCTCGAGCACCGCGAGCGCCATGCCGCCGTCGAGTACATCGTGGCACACGGCATCGCTTCGTCCATCGAGGGGCGTCGCGCGATTATCGGCTCGGCGCACTTTGTGTTTGAGGACGAGAGCGCGCAGCTCGAGTCCGACATTAAGGAGCAAATCGAGTCCCAGATGCAGGGCCTGTCGCCGCTGTATCTGGCGGTCGACGGCACGGTCGTCGGCGTGCTCGGAATCGAGGATCCGCTCAAGCCCGGGGTTCGTGAGGCCATCGCCGACCTGCATGCGCTGGGTGTCAAGCATGTCGTTATGCTCACGGGCGATTCGGAGCGCACGGCCGAGCGCATTGCGCACGAGGCGGGTGTCGACGAGTTTAAGGCCGAATTGCTGCCCGAGGACAAGTACGCCTATGTGGAGCGCATTAAGAGCGAGGGGCGCCATGTTGCCATGGTGGGCGACGGCGTCAACGATTCGCCGGCGCTCGGTTTGGCCGACGTGGGCTTGGCGATGGGCGGTGGAAGCGACATCGCCAAGGAGGTCGCCGATATCATCCTGACCGATACGGATCT
>CATVZP010000069.1 GCA_958348565.1 uncultured Collinsella sp.
GCGTGGCCTGGGGCGTCGTCAACCCGCTCCACAACACGATCGTGCAAACGACGGCCCCGCTCGAGCAGCTCGGTCGCGTGAACTCGGTCATGGGTTTTGGCAACATGTTCGCCGGCGTGGCCCCGCTGGCGATTGCCCCGTGGCTGGCGGCGACGTTTGGCGTGCAGCAGACGCTCGTTGGTGCGGGCATGGTCGTGACGGCGGTTCCCGCGGCGTTGCTGCTGTTTGGACGCCGACATTTTGATCGTGCCGCAAGGCAGTAAAAACCATCACAACATTAGATGAAAATCGCGATTTTGCCGAAAAACGTCGAATGTTGTGATGGTTTGCGCTCCGGCCAGGCCACCCTTCGGGTTCGGCCACCACAAAAGGGGCCAGGCACCTTTGTGGTGGTTTTGCTCCAAAGCGCTCCGTGCGCGCCTTGGTATACCATGTACACCATTTCCAGCCACATTCAGCACCGTCGCACAACCCAGAAAGGCCCCCCATGGACACCACCTTCAGCCACATCAAAGCCGTGTTCTGCGATATCGACGGCACGCTGCTCACGAGCCAGCACGCGGTGTCCCCGCGCACCGTGGCGGCGATTCGCGCTCTGCGCGAGCGCGGCGTGCTCTTTGGCCTGTGCACCGGGCGCGACGCCCAGGCGACCGAGGCCATGTTTGGGCTCTGGGGTATCGAAGGCCTGGTAGACGTGATGGTGGGCTGCGGTGGCGCCGAGGTCATCGACCGCGCGCATGACATCAACGAGCTGAGTTATCCGCTGCCGGGCGAGACCATCGCGCGCATTTGCAAGCACATGGCGGACCTTCCAGCAACGCCCGTCTGCCCCCGAGACGGCGTGTTCTACGTGCCCGAGAGCAACGCGTGCGTCGAGCACCTGTCGCGCGTCGACGGCGTGCCCTACCAGGTGGTCGATTTTGCCGAGTTTTTGCGCGAGCCGCAGCCCAAGGTGATGTTTACCATGGCGCCCGAGGTAATGCCGCGGGTGATTGAGCGGGCGTCGACGTTCGCCGACGACACCGTTAAGGCGGCTGCTCTACAGACTACGCAACGACTCTACGAATTCATGGATCCGCGCGTGTCCAAGACGCGCGGCCTTGTGCGCGTGGCGGAGCTCAACGACATGGAGCTCGAGAACATTTGCGTGTTTGGCGATGCCGATAACGACACCTGCATGGTGGCCGACGCCGGCGTGGGCGTGGCCATGGCAAACGGCAGCGACGCCACCCGTGCCGCCGCCGACTTTGTAACCGCGAGCAACGACGAAGACGGCATTGCGATCTTTATCGAGGAACATCTGCTGTAGCGCTGGGGGAGAACCACCACAAAGGGGACGGGCACCTTCGTGGTGGCCTCAGGCGATTTGGGCGAGTTGATGCCTACAATCTGCGCGCAAATACCAATATGGTTGTCTGAACATTACGCTTCTGACTACCGATGAGTTAAAGATATTCTCATCAGTTTGGTAGGGTATTTCTCCCGGTAAATGACCTACAGCTCATGGTCAATTTTCGACTGTTTACAGGATGTTTACTCTTGAGCAAAATGTTGTGCAAATAAATCTAATGCCATTAAAAAATGATGAGCAACTAAATTACCAGTAGAAACAAAAAATAGATAGCGAATAAACGAAGGTAAATCTGAGCAATTGTCAAGAGAATTGACAATTCGCTACAAAACTATCGGTTTATTTGCCCAGATGTTCAAACAATCGTTAGAATAGTCATTACTAAGCGTGCGCAATTTCAGGTTGCGCAGATACGTTTGATAGTGAAAGAGCACGATCGCGGTCTCTTGGGGAGGAGACATCGATGAAAGCGAATTCAGAAAAAACTAAGCAGAGTAAAAAAGCGACGCGCCGTGTACTGGCAGGCGTTTTGTGCGGAGCCTCCGTTTTGAGCCTGGTACTGTCGCTCGTCATGCCCCCGATCTCGCAGGCCATTGCCAACGATGCCCAGACCGAAGAAACTGTGACGGGTGATTCCTCAACTGAGCCTACTGATGTAGAAAACACCAACAATGGGGATACCGAAAAGCTGAATAGTGATGATGCCGAGAATGGCGCGAGCGAAGACGCCGCTGCCGCGGGACTGCCGTCCGACGACGCGGAGGCCAAGGGCGCCGCGCAGCCTTCCGATGATGAAACTAACGATGAAAACGCTATCGCTCCCGCTGCCGTCAGTGCCGATGGCTATAACGAGGTGAAAGGTAATATTGCTGAGACATTTACCAATGGCGGCAAGTTCCGACTGACGGATTATGCCTATTCGGATAAGCAGATCACTATCAGCAAAAACACTGCTATCGATCTTGCGGGACACATGCTCTACCGTGGTTCCGGCAACAAAGACTCCTTCTTTGTGGTCGAAAACGGAGCCACACTCACTATCGAGGATTTAGGTAAAACAAAAGACGAACAGACCCTGGTCGAAACGACGGCGGGTCATCTTGCGTCTATGGAATGGGAAGCAGGAAACGGCTCTAATAGTGGCACTCCTAAGAGTCTTACTTACTTTGAGACCAAGAGCACGCCCAATCAAGATGGACTCGGCACAACCGAGACTACGATCAGGCATGTCGTTACGGGCTTTGGCGCTATCGATGCGGCATCGGACAGCGGTTCCGTAAAGCATGTGGTCACCGTTAAAGAGGGCGGCACGCTCGATCTCAAGGGCGGCATGATTACCACGGCCGCCAATCTGAGCGATGACGGCCATGTGATTTTTTCTGAGGGTAAAGTCAAAATCGAAGGCGGTTACGTCACCAATGGCAACGGCGGTGGCTGGGGCGGTGGCCTGTGCATAACGGGCGAGAAGGCGGGCGCGAATGCCAGTCTCGAAATGACAGGCGGCGTGGTCGCGGGAAACAAGTCGGGTTCTGGCGGCGGCATCTATGCTGACAAGGGAGCCACCCTGAAGCTTACGGGCGGAATTATCTCTGGCAACGCTACGTATGAAAACACTTGCAACAGCGGCGGCAGTCCCGAAAATGGTTATGGCGGCGGCGTCTTTACCAAAAATGCTTGCGTTAGTATCAGCGATTCGGCAAGCATTACTAACAATCGTGTCGATTCCAATATCTCTGAATCGTTTAACAATGGCCTGCTCGGTGGCGGTGGCATTGCATGTGTAAATGGTGGCAAGCTCAGTATAACGGGTGGCTCAGTTACTGCTAACTACTCCCATGAGGCTGGCGGTGGCGTTTACGCTGGTTTTTATAACCAGACCATCGAGTTTGAAATGAGTGGCGGCACGATTGCCGGCAACGTGGCGGAGAACGCTGAGGGCGGCGGTTTGCGTATCGCTGGCGGTGACAACACTGGTACGATGGCAACAATTAGCGCTGGTGAGAACAGCAGGATTTACATTACGAATAACAAAACGATGACGGGCAGCACTAAAGACCGCGGTGGCGACTGGGGCGGCGGTGGCGTCTTTATCCAGCAGGGCGGCAAGCTCAATATCGTAAAGACGCTGATCACTCAAAATGATGCTGGCGGCTGGGGTGGCGGCGTTGCTGCCTGCCCCACGGGCGAGACGATTGTCTCGCACTCAAATGGTGCCGCAATCTACAACAATACGGATCATGGTTTAAGTGATCACATGTCTGCCGGTGGTAATGGCAAGAACGAGGACAGCGATGCTGAGTACATTACCGATCCCTTCAAAAACGCCGGCCACAAGGATTTCTTCCTCGTGCGCAGGAAAGGCAGCGATAAGACGGTCGCAGTCGTTCTTGGAAAGATGCTTGGCAATCGCTCTGCTGGCTGGAAGGGCACCTGCGATGGCCAGGAGATCACTATCGATCCTAATGGCGGTGCCGAGGCCACGTACATGTTCGGCTTGGAGGCCCATCCGACTGAAGATGCCATAACAAAGGCACAAGCCGCAGCTACGACCATCATCAGCGGCAACTACTCATACACCCATGGCGGCGGCATCATGACCAACGGCGATCTCACCGTCGGTGAAGTCAGTGAACTGAGCGTTTATCCGAACATGAGGCTCAACGCCACTAAGGTGCTTGTAGATGCAGACGGAAACTCGCAAAAGCTTGAGGGACACGGGTACAAGTTTAAGGTGCTCCGCGAGGATGGTGCCACTGAGCCTTCTTGGAAAGATGACGACACATTTGATATGGGCGATTGCAGTGTTGCGGGCGAGGCGACTGTTAATCAATCAAACGGCAATATCACCTTCGACTCTGGCAAGGACTATTCTTCGGGACAATACGTTTTCTATCTAGTTGAGGAACCCATCAGCGGTCAAAACGAATTGGACACCAGATTCGATAAGACCATTTACAAGATCGTAGCAACAGTTGATAGCAATCCGTACAAAACTAAAAAGCTCATGAGGATTGATATTAATTATTACAAGGTAAATGGAGTAATCGTCTATAAAAAGGGCGAGAAGGACATCGACTTTAAGCAACTAAATTCCGGTTACTCCGTTGATTACTTGAATGATCGCACGACAGCTGTGGTGACTATCGGTGACAGTAGCGACAACCCGACCTTTACCAACAAAATCGTGCCGTACACCTCTACCGGCTTTTGGACGCCTGCGGCGACTAAGGTCGTTAAGGGCGGCGAGATGAAAGAGTTTACACTTCAGCTTGCGACCGATGACAGTTTTCAGAAAATTATTCGTGAGACCAAAACTACTGGCGATAACAAGAAGCAGACGCTTTCGTTCTTAGATGGCTCTGATAAGGGGATTAAGTACTCGCTCTCTGATATCACGAAGAATCCCTTCACTGCCGGTGACCCTACGGGCCGTGGCGCTTCCAAGACCTTCACGTACTACGTGCGCGAGAAGAATGAGAGTTCGATTTTCTCGCATTACAAGTTCGATCAGTCGGTCTATAAGCTTGACGTCACGATGGCGGATCAGAAAAATGGCAAAATCGTTGCCACGAAGGTGACCTACACAAAGATTAAGGACGCTGACGGCAACCGCATCGACGAAGCCCCGGTGAATTACAACGACGGATCCGATACTTCTAAGCCAACCTCCATCCCCACCTTCACCAACACCTACTCCACCTCTTTGCCCCTTTCTGGTATGTCGGGCGTCACACTGACGTACCTTGCCGGCGCGGCGGTGCTTTGCGCTGCTGCGGCCTGGATGCACATTCGTCGCAAGGCGAATGCGAAGGGAGGTGAGCATCGTGAATAAGAAAGTTTGCTCCTTCCCGATCTTGTTTGCACTGCTTGCCCTCCTGATCGGCACCTGCGCGGTTGTGTTCCCCGCATCCGCGCAGGCCGTGCCGACCTCGACCGGTTCCATCACGGTGAGCGGCACCGTGGCGCGCAGCTACGACGCCTACCAGATCTTTAGCGCCAACGTCGTCGACGGCGACAGCGACGCCAAGATCGCCACCGACCTCGCCTGGGCAAGCGACGCCGTGCGCGACGCCGCGCTGCCTGTGCTGCACAGCGCCGGCATGCCCAACTCCCAGACCACCGCGCAGGAAGCTGCCGAATGGCTCAACGCCGATTCCCACCTTACGAGCGCGCTGAGCGCACAGCTCGCTCGTTCCCTCCAGAGCTCTGACGCCGTGCCCCTTAACGCGGGCACGGCGTCAGAGCTGCCCTGTGGCTACTGGCTCATCGTCGCCGACGACGACTCCATCGCCCAGGGCGAGGCCGGCACCGCGCCGATCATGGCCCTGGTGGGCGGCAGCGCCGTCACCGTCGAGCCCAAGGCGGCGACGCCCAAGGTTTTCAAGCACGTGCTGGAGGACAGCACCGCCGCCTGGCAGAAGGCCGCCGACGCCACGGTCGCCGACGACCTGTACTGGCGCCTCTCTGCCACGGTCCCGGCGGGTCTTACCGCCTACGACACCTATACGGTGCAGTTCGTTGACACCATGAGCGCGGGGCTCGACCCCTCCAAGGTCGCTGCGAGCATGCATGTATACGTGGCGGCAGGCGCGGACGGCGACTTCGATGCCGTCTCGACTAGCAAAGACGGGCGCGTAGGCACCGACCCCGCGAAGGGCTGGACCGACATCACTGCCCAGTGCAGGGTCTCGGTCGACGGCAAGTCCTTCACCGTGCGCACCGGCGACCTCATCGCCGCGCTCGGCGGGGCAGACGCCTTCACCGCGGGCGCCCGCGTGGTCGCCGTGTACAATGCGCCGCTCAACAGCGCATGCAACCACGGCATCGCGAAGGGCAACCCCAACGAGGTCTACCTGCGCTACCCGCGCTCTCCCCTCGCCGACCAGTCCGGCGACGCCGGCTTCACCCGCACGCCGAGCGACGACGCGTGCGCCTACACCTGGGATCTCGCGCTTACCAAGCGCGGCAGCGACGGCGACAAACCGCTGCCCGGGGCGGTCCTGAGCATCGCCGACGACCGCGGCCGCACGCTAGCGGCCGACGGCACGTGGGATGCGGAGGGCAAGGCCACCGTCACCACGGGCGAGGACGGCCGCGTGACCGTCTCGGGCGTGGACTCGGGCAAGCTGGAGGTCCGCGAGCCCAAGGCGCCCAAGGGCTACACCGCCTTTGAGGGCACGCGCTCCGTGACGGTCAAGGCCGAGGGCCTGGACGTCGACCAGGTGGCCGCCGCCAAGCCCAGGCTCACCATCACGGCCGAGTCGCCCCTGCGAGCCGACAGCGCGGACGGGTCGACGGGCAGCCTGGAGGCGTCGCTCATCAACACGCCCACTGGCACACCCCCTAGCATTACCACCGGAGGCTTTATGCCCTCGACTGGCGATATGGCAATGTACGCCGCGGCCGCCGCAGCGGTCGCCGGAGCCGCGCTCATCGTGGTCGCGCTCCTGGTCAAGCGGGGAGGTGGCAGCCATAAAGAGTAGCTGGCAGCCCCACAGAGAGCGGGGCGAGACGTAGCGAAGCAGATGCTAAGACACAGACAGACAGATTTAGATCAAATGGAATTCGAGCAGAAAGCAGAGGAAAAGAAGATGAGCATGAGCAAGAACATCGCACGCCTGGCAGTAACCGCCGGCCTCACAGCAGCGCTGAGCTTCGGCGGAGTTATGGCCCCGGTGACCATGGCGTTTGCTGCGGAGGGCGACGATACGATCACGATCACGCAGAACGAGAACAATGGAGCCACCAAGTTCAAGGCATATCAGATCTTTAAGGCCGATGTCGTGGACAAGGACGGGCAGAAGGTCGCGTCCAACGTCGACTGGGCGAGCGACCAAGCGAGGGATGCCGTTCGCGGCGTCCTTACGTCTGAAAACGCGCCAGGCATCACCAATTCGTCGACCGCGCAGGAGGTCGCCGACTACCTTTCTGAGGCGATCATGGATACCACTCCTACCGCGGTCGTGAAGAAGGACGATCTTCTCAATAAGATTGCCCTGGCCGTCGAGAAGGACGTGCCCGCGACTGGCGTGGGTTTTGATGCTGGCACCCCCTTTACTGCCACGAGCAAGGGCTACTACCTCTTCCTGACCGATACCTCTTCGATTGGAACCAAGGACGATTACGCCGATAAGAAGCAGACCGGCACCTCGCCGATCTTTGCGGTCGTGGGCGGCGACGCAGTGAGCGTTACCGAGAAGACGAGCATCCCGACCGTGACGAAGAAGATCAAGGACGATGCTACGAGCGTCGGGTGGGCGGACAAGGCGGACTCCCAGATGGGTCAGACCGTTCAGTACAAGCTGACCGGCACGGTTGCAAACAATGTCGACACGTTCGGCACCTACTATTATGAGTTTTACGATGAGCCGTCTGCCGGTTTGACTGTTGATAAGTCCTCTGTCAAGGCCGTGATTGATGAGACTCCTATCACGCCTACTTCTGTGACCGTGTCTCCCGATTCAAATGGCAAGATGGTCTTGAGCGTAAAGTTTGACGATCTTAAGGCTGCCGCCGGGAAGGCCGGTGTCACTCTTGGCGTGAACACAAGGGTCGTTGTCACGTACAGCGCCAAGCTCGACCCGAAGAAGTCCCAGCATGTTGCTGTCGGTGGCACGGGCAACTCCAACACCGTCAAGCTCATCTACTCCAACAACCCTGGCCACGATACCAAGGGTGAGTCTGTGTCCGACACCGTGCGCGACTACACCTATGCGCTCAAGCTCGTCAAGAAGGACGCGACTGATGAGAATAAGGCGCTTACCGGCGTAAGGTTCACCATCTGTGCCACTACTCCCGACGATACTGGATCCAAGGACAAGTATGTCCAGGATGATGGCTCCCTCGGTGCTATGCCTTATGAGTTCACGACCACCGACTCCGGTGAGATTAACGTCGAGGGTCTCGATGCCGGCACCTACACCGTCAAGGAAACCCATACGCTCGCCGGCTACAACACCATCCCCGATTTCACCTTCAACATCAAAGCCACTGGCCTCGACAACGCAGAGGGTGTGGGAGAAAACAAGCTCACGGTCAAGACGAGCACCATGGGTTCCAATTTGGTCAAGGTTGACACGACCAACACGGACAACGGTACTGCTGTTTTGATTGTCAAAAACAAGCAGGGCAATGGCCTCCCCCTCACCGGTCTCAACGGCGTGACCTTCACTTGGATCGCTGGTGGCGCGGTGCTGTGCATCGGCGTGGCGCACCTCATCCGCAGCCGTAAGCAGGCTGAGGAGTCCGAGCAGGAGTAGCGCTCGCTCACCCATCCCTTTGGCGGGTGGAATGTGGTGGCCATGAGACTTGCGGACACCTTTCTCGTCCATCGACATTCTTGCTTTGCCATTCTCTTTTCGGGGCAGACTCCGCACTGGAGTTTGCCCCGTTCTTTTTGAACAGCGCAGCCGGGGCGCCGTCGCTCGTATGATTGAGCGTATGATTAGCGAACAAATGTTTGCAAATATTGCGTTTACCAGCTGTAAGTGCGAGTGCTCGCAGTAAAATACCCTTACGACGCATTCCGTGCGCGGGCGGCCGACGACTCGATCGGAGGTCCCCAAATGCTGAAATTCCTTAACGCGCTCGCCGCCCTCGCGGCGGTAGGCTCGTTCGTCATCGCGTTTCTTGACTCGTATGAGGTTCGGTTTAAGGTCCGTAGGCGCACGCGCGGTGCGGACGGTAGAAGGCATTTGCGCTGCAACAAGCGCAAATAAGAATGCCCGGGGTTAGAGGCCCGGGCATTTAACAAAACCAGAAAACTAGGCCGCCCGCGCTTTCGAACACTTACGCGGGATGCGTCGTTTTCTATTGCCATTGTATCCCGAATCGCCCAGCCGATTCGGGATATTTTGAAAACTCAAATGCGGGCCCATACTTGCACTGCGCAATGTTGCCATGCTGCGTTGCGCAGCGCATGAGCTCGCTAATCGGCTATTATTTGTTCAGACAACTTGAGTTGTAGAGGAGTGACCGGCGATGGTGCAGGGCGCCAAACATATGAAGAGCAGTAACGCCGCGGACAACGGCGGCTCAAGCCCTCAGCCCAAACCTCAACCAAAGCCCAAGCGCCGTCGCAAGCGACTGCCGCGCTGGGCCGACCGGCTCATCACCATCGTCATCATCCTTATTGGCGTGGGCCTTATGACCTGGCCGTGGATCTTGGATCGGCTCGAGGCCTCGGGCGTGTTCAACCAGATCAGCACGGTGTCCAGCACCGTGGATGCGCTCTCCGAAGAGGAGCGCGAGCGCATTCTGCTGCAGGCGCGCTCCTATAATGAGCAACTTTCCGGCGAGGCCACCGAGCTTCCCGCCGACCAGATCGAGCCCTACGCTCAGCAGCTCATCTTTGACCGCGACCCCATGATGAGCTGGGTCGAAATCCCCTCCATCGACGTGAGCATGCCTATCTACCACGGCACGAGCGAGGAGGTCCTCATGGCGGGCGTCGGCCACCTGGAGGGCACGAGCCTGCCGGTGGGCGGCGCCTCGACGCATTGCGTGCTCACCGCGCACTCGGGCATGCGCAACCTGAGCATGTTCGACGACATCCATTCGCTGGAGCCCGGCGACCTGGTGCTGCTGCACACCATGAGCAAGACGCTCGCCTACAAGATGGTGGACTCCGGGGTCGTGCTGCCCGAGGAGATGGAGTCGCTGACCATCGAGCCCGGCGCCGACAGGGTGACGCTCGTCACCTGCACGCCCTACGGCGTGAACGACCATCGCCTGCTGGTGCACTGCGTGCGCACCAAGTACAACAAGAAGGACGTCGACAAGCAAAAGTCGCTGGCCGGCCGCCACTGGGGCAAGCGCGAGTTTGCCGTGCTCATCGTGGTCGTGGCCATTGTGCTGTTGCTGCTGGACATCGTGATCCACGCGGTCCGCAAGCGCCGCAAGGCCAAGGCCTCGGCATAAGACATCGTTCAGAACCACCACAAAGGGGACAGGCACCTTTGTGGCGGTCGGGGCTTTCAAACCATCACAACATTCGATGAAAATTACGATTTTGGCGAAAAGCGTCGAATGTTGTGATGGTTTTTGTTGCGGACAGTACGGTCTTCGTTGCGGACAGTACGGTCTTCGTTGTGGGCGCGACGGTTTTCGCTATGGACGGTGCGGTTTCGCTGCAGAACCGCCAGCCCGCCGCCTGCTAGCCCGCCGCCCTCGTTACGTTTTCGCTGCATTTGAGTAAAGCGCCTGCTCCAAGCGGCGTTGCCTTGTATACTAGAACGGTTTAACTGTTATGCGGAAGGGAGCGCCTATGGCACTCAGCGAGAAAGACGTGCGCGGCAT
>CATVZP010000070.1 GCA_958348565.1 uncultured Collinsella sp.
CCCAGACGGGCAAGAAGTTCCGCTTTAAGGAGATGGGTGCGCCCGACGTTAAGCACCGTGGCCGCACCGGTGCGCTGCTTGTCGAGATCAAGGTGCAGGTTCCCACGAACCTGTCTGATGACGAGCGCGATGCCATGACCAAGCTGCGCGAGGCCGACACGCGCGATTATCGCGAGAAGGTCAACCGCTACAAGGCGACGTTCTAGGGCGGTCGTGGCGCACGCCCGCGCCCGCGGGCTTATGATGGACGATAACGAGACAGAAAGGGGTCAGGTAGCATGGCCGAGGACAATAGGAACAAACCGCTGTATATGATCAGCGTGGCGGCCGAGTTGACCGGCATGCACCCGCAGACTCTGCGCGTCTACGAGTCCAAGGGCCTGGTGAATCCTCAGCGCTCGGGCGGTAACACGCGTCTGTATTCGCGTGCCGATATCGAGCGTCTGGAACTCATCAACCAGCTGACCGACGAGGGTATCAACCTTGCCGGCGTGGTGCGCATCCTCGATATGAAGGAGCGTGCCGAGGAGCGCGACCGCGAGAACGAGAAGCTCCGCGCCCGCGTGCGCCAGCTCGAGGACGAGCTGCACGAGTACAAGATGCAGAAGAAGATCACCGCCCTGGCCCCGCGCGACGGCTCAGTCAACCCCGAGCAAGTCATGCGCAAGCTTTTGGGCGCCGGCGGGGATTTGTAGTTACGCGGGTTTACCAACCCGCGTAACGGGCCGACGCTGCGCGACGTCCAGAGCGACAATTTGTCCTTCAAAAGGCAAGGCATGACCAGAAGGTCTATGCCTTGCCTTTTTCATGCCAACTTGTTCGCTCTGGACGTCGCTCGCTGTCCGTCCTCTACCTGCGGCGTTGCCTCGCTCCGGCGGTAGTCATTGGGGACGTTCTTAAATGACTAGTCGAAAGGGACGCTCTTGCACCAAGTCTTCCGGCCCACACCGGGCTCGTCCTTTACTTTACCGAGATAAAGTGAACGTGCAGATTCGTAACCCACTCGCAACCGTTCTATGGCACGATATTGAACGAATGTATGCTATGCGCCCGAGCCTTTCGGGCAGAGTGGGAGACAGTATGGTTAAGCTGTACGAGGACGGCATCTACCTGCGCGGCGGCAGCGAGATTGTGCCTGCGGCCGAGGCTGCCGAGCGCGGTATTACGCAGGCACCCGAGGATGCCAAGCGCGGCACCATCGCGTATTCGATCCTCCAAGCACACAATACGTCCGGCAACCCCGAGGCGCTCAAGATTCGCTTCGATGCCATGGCGAGCCACGACATCACCTTTGTCGGCATCATCCAGACGGCGCGCGCCTCGGGCATGGAACAGTTCCCACTGCCCTACGTGCTCACCAACTGCCATAACTCGCTGTGCGCCGTGGGCGGCACCATCAACGAGGACGACCACGTCTTTGGCCTTTCAGCGGCCAAGAAGTACGGCGGCATCTTCGTCCCGCCGCACATCGCCGTCATCCATTCCTTTATGCGTGAGAACTTCGCCGGTTGCGGCAAGATGATCTTGGGCTCCGACTCGCACACCCGCTACGGCGCCTTGGGCACCATGGCCGTGGGTGAGGGCGGCGGCGAGTTGGCCAAGCAGCTGCTGCGTGACACCTACGACGTCGCCTATCCCGGCGTTGTCGCCATCTACCTCACGGGCGCCCCGCGCCCCGGCGTCGGCCCGCACGACGTGGCGCTCGCCATCATCCGCGCCGTCTTTGCCAAGGGCTACGTCAAGAACAAGGTCATGGAGTTTGTGGGCCCCGGCATCGCGAGCATGACGACCGACTACCGTAACGGCGTCGATGTCATGACCACCGAGACCACCTGCCTGTCGAGCATCTGGGCCACCGACGAGGACACGCACACGTTTCTGACCATGCACGGCCGCGGCGACGACTACCGCGAGCTCAAGCCCGCCGATGTTGCCTACTACGACGGCTGCGTCGAGGTCGATCTGTCGAGCATCAAGCCCATGATCGCGCTGCCGTTCCATCCTTCCAACGGCTTCGAGATTGACGAGCTCAACGAGAACCTCGAGGACATCCTGCACGAGGTGGAGCTCGAGGCCGCCAAGATCGGCGAGGGCAAGACGCACTTTAGCCTGCTCGACAAGATCGTCGACGGCAAGCTGCACGTGCAGCAGGGCGTTATCGCCGGCTGCTCGGGCGGTAACTACGACTCCGTGGTTCAGGCCGCCCGCGTGCTCAAGGGCGCCAACACCGGCTGCGGCGAGTTCTCGCTGTCGGTCTACCCCACGAGCCAGCCCGTGGCACTCGAGCTTACACGCCGCGGCTACATCTACGACCTTATGGAGGCCGGCGCGATCGTGCGCACGGCATTCTGCGGCCCGTGCTTCGGCGCCGGCGACACGCCTGCCAACAACGGCCTGTCCATCCGCCACACTACGCGCAACTTCCCCAACCGCGAGGGTTCCAAGCCGGGTAATGGCCAGCTGAGCGCCGTGGCCCTGATGGACGCCCGTTCCATTGCGGCGACGGCTGCCAACGGCGGCGTCCTGACGCCGGCGACCGATCTGCCCGAGGAGACTTGGGACGAGGCCTGCGAGTACACCTTTGACGACGCGCCGTACAAAAAGCGTGTGTACTGGGGCTTTGGCAAGGCGGAGCCTGCCGACGAGCTGGTCGAGGGTCCCAACATCAAACCGTGGCCCGCGATGGAGCCTCTCGGCGACGATATCCTGCTCAAGGTGTGCTCCAAGATCATGGACCCGGTCACCACGACCGACGAGCTCATTCCTTCGGGTGAGACGAGCTCCTTCCGCTCCAACCCGCTGGGCCTGGCCGAGTTTACGCTCAGCCGCCGCGACCCGGCTTACGTGGGCCGCTCCAAGGAAGTCGACGCCGTGGAGAAGCGCCGCGTTGCCGGCGAGGCAGCAGGCGACTTGGCGGCGCTCGATGCCGAGCTTGCTGGTGTGTTTGAGGCGCTGGTCGGCGCGGGTGTCGCTGCCGACGCCAAGGCGACCGAGTACGGCTCCATGCTCTATGCCAAGAAGCCCGGTGACGGTTCTGCCCGCGAGCAGGCTGCGAGCTGCCAGCGCGTAATTGGCGGTCTGGCAAACATCGTCCACGAGTACGCCACCAAGCGCTATCGCTCCAATGTGATGAACTGGGGCATGGTGCCCTTCCAGATGGAGGCCGAGCCCAACTTTGAGGTGGGCGACTACGTCTTTGTGCCGGGTATCCGCGCCGCGCTCGATGGCGACCTGAAGGACATCGCCGCCTACGTGGTGCGCGCCGACGGCACGGTCGAGCAGATTGAGCTCTACATTTCCGATATGACTGCCGAGGAGCGTGCCATCGTCAAGGCCGGTTGCCTGATCAACTACAACAAGTTCAAGGCCGCTGCCGAGTAACGCACTTAATTGTCCGTCCGGGGCTTACCCTTTCCCGCCCGCTCACGCGCTTCGCGAGGGTCGCGTTCGGGAAAGGGTAAGCCTCGGGCTACATTTCTGCGTTCTCGTTGGGTCTTGAGGGACGCTAATAAATAGACTTGCTTGATGCCGCCTCTGTTATCGGGGCGGCTTCTTTTTGTCGAAAACCGCCACAAAGGGGACAGGCACCTTTGTGGCGGTGGGGAACGAGCTCGATGTTGTTGTGATCGTTGAGCGGTATGTTAATGAGCGGCTCTACAGAATTTCATCCGGGTTGGCGGGTTTGGTTGTTTTGGGGATGCCGAGTTTGGATGACGCGAAATCGTCAACATCGTCCTTGATTCCATCTTTGGTGTAGACGGTGACCGTATAGGTGCTGTGCCCGAATTCGCTCTTGTCGCGTGTCGCCCAGGCCTGCCAGTAGGCAGCCCCGTTTCGCCCTTTGATTTTTCCGACACGGCGGAGTTCTGTTCGCTTTAATTGCTGGTTGCTATAGATGGTTCGACCGGCCTCCTCGGTGAGCCCGCACTGTCCAAGCATCTTGTCGAGGACTTGGTTCATGTGGCGCTCATCGGTGTTTGGTGCGTAGTCGTAGGCGAGGGTGATGGAGTCGAGTGGCTGGTCGTCGATCAGATAGTTTAGCGCCTGAGGTTCAAGGCAGAAATAGGGGGAGCATCCGTCGACCTTGCCGAGCAACGGTAACTTGGACTGCCAACTTCCGGTGGGAATTGCATATTCGTAGAACACGCCACGGCAGACAAAGGAGAGCGAGGTGGCACGCGAGCCGGCGTCGATCATCCCGCAAAGATCGAAGGGCGAGGCGATACCAAAAGAAAAGGGCGTGATGACGATAAGGAAGAGCATCACGATGGGTATGGCGAGAATGGCGATGACGTTGCGACCGGTTGAATGAGACGGCTTCATATGCGCTCCTCGAGACAAAGATCTGTTGAGGATAGGCAGAAATGGATATGTTCAGAGAACAATTCAAGTTTAATCTCATGGCGCGAGATGGTCGACCGTTAGCGTCGAAAACCACCACAAAGGTGCCTGTCCCCTTTGTGGTGGTGAGGAGCGCACGGCTTCTTTTGGTAATAGTGTTAGCTGGCGGTATCATTAGTGCAGGTGGCGAAGGTTTGCATTGTGGGGTGTTTTGCCGTGAGCCGTTCTGCCCGTATTGGATTGATTGTCTTGGCGCTTGCGATCGCTGTGGTTGGCGCGGGCGCTGTCGGTATGGCATTTCTACCTGCTGCGGTGACGGAGCCGGTGGTCAAGCCTGTGATTCAATCTGTCGAACTTCTGACCGGCGACGACAAGCCCGAGGCCATTACCGTTGATTTTGATGAGCAGCCGGCTGTGCTGGGTATTAGCAATTATCCGCGTATTCAGCTTGGGGCCATGCGCTATACCACGGATACAAGCCTGATCGATAGGACGTCCGAGCTACTCAAGGGCAAAACATTTAAGCGTTGGTACGGATATGCGTCCTATCGGGCAAAAGCGAACGACATGGTTGGCGGATGCCACTCTTCCATCGAGCTGGACACTGCAAACGGCGCAAAGTTATGTGATGTCTCGTACGATCCGGGCTACGAGGGCAATGAGGGTCCGGGCATCTACATCATGGACGGCGATGTCGCCTATGTCATGGAGGGCGACCAGACCGAGCTCAACGATTTTATGGGTCAGTGTATCCAAGATGCCTATAAACAGACCTGCTTGCCTGACCCGCAGACTGCACGCGATAGTGGGTCTGCCCGTACATGGCTGTTCGAGGATGAGATGCCCTGGAGCGCCGAATCGGGAAGCACGGGCTCGGCGAAGGAGTAGAGACCGCGACCACCACAAAGGTGCCTGTCCTCTTTGTGGTGGTTGTCGGTCTGTCTCGATCTGTAACATCTTGGCTGCTAAAAGAGGGATTGGTGTTACAGATTTAGATTTTTGATCCGGGTGTTTTCTGTTTGTCTCGATCTGTAACAGTTAGACCCTAATTTGCTGAGTAGATGTTACAGATTGAGATAAACGGGTGCCGCTGGTCATTTCATCTCGATCTGTAACATCTGGAGCCATAAACAGTCGCTAGATGTTACAGATTGAGATAGTAAGGGGACGAGGCCGTAGCGGGTGAGCGCACCTGCTCCCTATCTCTTAATCACTCAGAAAATCTTATATATAGAGACTTAGATTTGTGTATAAGATCGCGCAAAGCTGGCAACAATACTTCTCGAACAACGTGAAGCCGCCCCGTAGGGCGGCCGCCCCAAGAGAGGTGATTCCATGAGAATCGATAAGCTAGCAATGACGTCGCGCGAGGCGTTGCAGACCGCCATGAGCACGGCTGCCGACGCGCAGGCCGGCGCGGTGGAGCCGATTCACCTGCTGTCCGCCCTGCTCGGTGCCGGCGAGCGCAATATCTCCGTGATCATCGAGCGCATTGGTGCCGACCCGGCTCAGCTCGCACGCTCCACGCAAGATGCCATCGACCACGCGCCCAAGGTTTCGGGCGAGGGCCAGCAGATGGGCCTGTCCAACGAGCTCGTCCGCGTCATCGAAAAGGCCGAGAAGAAGGCCACCAAGATGGGCGACAGCTTTGTAGTGACCGAGCATCTACTGATGGCACTTGCCGAGGACAAGGGCGAGGCCGGCCGCGTTCTGCGCGACGCAGGCGTGACCAAGGAGCGCATCGAGCGGGTCTATGAGGAGCTGCGCGGTGATGACCGCGTGACGTCTGCCGAGGATAAGACGCAGTTTGAGGCGCTGGAGCAGTACGGTCGCAACATTTGCGACCTCGCCCGCGCCGGCAAGCTCGACCCGGTCATCGGCCGTACCGATGAGATTCGCCGCACCATCCAGGTCCTGTCCCGTCGCACCAAGAACAACCCCGTGCTCATTGGCGAGCCGGGCGTCGGCAAGACGGCCATCGTCGAGGGCATCGCCCAGCGTATCGTGGCCGGCGACGTGCCGAGCACGCTGCGCGACCGCGACCTCATCGAGCTCGATATGAGCGCGCTGGTCGCCGGCGCCAAGTACCGCGGCGAGTTCGAGGACCGCTTGAAGGCCGTGCTCAAGGAGGTACAGAAGTCCGAGGGTAAGGTCATCCTGTTCATCGATGAGCTCCACACCATCGTGGGCGCGGGTGCCACCGAGGGCTCCATGGACGCCGGCAACATCCTGAAGCCTGCACTCGCCCGTGGCGACCTGCACGCGATCGGCGCGACCACGCTTGACGAGTACCGCAAGTACATCGAGAAGGACGCGGCGCTCGCACGTCGTTTCCAGACCGTGATGGTCAGCGAGCCTACCGTCGAGGACACCATTTCGATCCTGCGTGGCCTCAAGGAGAAGTACGAGATCTTCCACGGCGTGCATATCACCGATAGCGCGCTCGTGGCCGCCGCCGACCTCTCCGATCGCTACATCGCCGACCGTTTCCTGCCCGACAAGGCCATCGACCTGGTCGATGAGGCCGCAAGCCGCCTGCGCATGGAGCTCGACAGCATGCCGGTTGAGATCGACGCCACCACGCGTCAGCTCACCCAGCTGCAGATCGAGGAGCAGGCGCTCATGAAGGAGACCGACGACGCCTCCAAGGAGCGTCTGGAAGCCCTGCGCCAGGAGATCGCCGAGGTCCAGGAAAAGCTCAACGTGCAAAAGGCTGGCTGGCTCAACCAGAAGAACGCCATCGACCACGTGCAGGAGCTCAAGGGGCAGCTTGACGAGGCCAAGAGCGAAGAGGAGCGCGCGACGCGCAACGGCGACCTGGGCCGTGCGTCCGAGCTGCGCTTCTCCGTGATTCCGGGCCTGCAGCAGCAGATTCAGGATTCCGAGGCCGCGCTCGAGGCACAAAAGCAGCAGGACGGCGAGGGCCTCAACGAACAGGTGACCTCCGATGAGATCGCCGAGGTCGTGAGCGCTTGGACCGGCGTGCCCGTGTCCAAGATGATGCAGGGCGAGCTCGACAAGCTCAAGGGCCTGGAGGGCGAGCTGCATAAGCGCGTTATCGGTCAGGACGAGGCCGTCTCCGCCGTGGCCGCGGCCGTGCGCCGCAGCCGTGCGGGTCTCTCCGACCCGGACAAGCCCATCGGCAGCTTCTTCTTCCTGGGCCCCACCGGCGTGGGCAAGACCGAGCTCGCCAAGGCGCTAGCCGAGTGCCTGTTCGATGACGAGCGCGCGCTCGTGCGTATCGACATGTCCGAGTACATGGAGAAGTTCAGCGTCCAGCGTCTGATCGGTGCGCCCCCGGGATACGTGGGTTATGACGAGGGCGGCCAGCTCACCGAGGCCGTGCGCCGTCGTCCCTACTCCGTGATCTTGCTCGACGAGATGGAGAAGGCCCATCCGGATGTCTTTAACGTGCTGTTGCAGGTGCTCGACGACGGCCGTCTGACCGATGGCCAGGGTCGCCAGGTGTCCTTCAAGAACACGATTATCATCATGACGTCTAACGTGGGCTCCAAGGCTATCGCCGAGCTTTCGGGCAAGGACGAGGAGGAGATGCGCCATCAGGTCGACGCCGCCATGGCTCAGACCTTCCGCCCCGAGTTTCTCAACCGTATCGACGATATCGTGGTGTTCCATCCGCTTGGCATGGCGCAGATCGAGAAGATCGTCGACATCCAGCTTGCCGACGTCCGCGCACGCCTGGCCAAGGAGCGCATGACGCTTGCCATCACCCCGGCGGCCAAGCAGATGCTCGCCGTGGGCGGCCTGGACCCCGTGTTCGGTGCCCGTCCGCTCAAGCGTCTGGTCCAGCGCGAGGTCGTGGACGCCATCGCCGCCGCCATCATCGACGGCACGGTGCGCGAGGGCGATCAGGTGACGGTCGATGTCGACAAGGACGGCGGCTTTACCGTCGTGTGCGATAACACGCCGGCGGCCACCTACGAGGTCCCCGACGCCGAGTAGATTTTGGGCCATGCCTTAAAATCTGTTAGTCGTCTCTAAACGCCAAGGGCGGCGGATCCAATTGGGTCCGCCGCCCTTTTTCGTGCGACAATCGATGATGTTGAACACGATTGCATGGCAAGGAGATATGCAGATGAAAGACGAGATCAAGACAAGCGCGCCGGCGACCGATGCCGCACCCGCCGCACCCAAGCCTGCGCCTAAGCCGGCGCCCAAGCCGCGCGACCCCTACATCCGTGCCGAGAACGAGGACGACGACGGCTACGATCCCTACAGCGATCGCCGCCCCGAGCGCGAGCCGATGTTCGAAGCCGATCCGTGGCGCTGAGTGCCACCCAAAAGGCCACCAATAAGTTGCGGTGAAATAGGGACTGTTTTGCAGTTTGGCCAGCAAAAACAGTCCCTATTTCACCGCAACTGCGTTAGGGATTTTTCTGCAGGGGAGGGCAGTCAAAAAAGCCCCGTTCCAAATTGACTGCTCGGGGAGTCGCATTCGAGCTCGGTTGTCCTCTTAGCCACTCGATATCCTTCGGAGCAATAATAGTGACAAAACTTGCTTAAGTGTTAATCAAGCTACACACAATCTTGCTCTCTAATTAATCAAGAATCAGTATAATTTTGATTAGCTAGAGAGCAAGATTGGAGAATCATGGCATTCAACGACTTGATCGCCCAGAAAATAAAGGACTTTGAACAGCAAGGGGTTCCGCAGGTCTTTGAGCGAGACCTTAATCTGGGAAACCCACAGGAGCCAAAGCGCGACAACATCGTAAATGTGGTTGTGGGGGCCCGCCGTTGTGGAAAGACGTATCGCCTGTATCAGGAGATGCAGCGGCTTCAGGGCCGGGGCGTCGAGCTTGACCGGATGCTTTACTTTAATTTTGAGGACGAGCGCTTGCGCCCGTATGAGCCATCGCTGCTGGCGGACGTGCTCGACACGTTCTATGCGCTGTATCCTGCTGCTCGAACCGAGGGCGCTTACATTTTCTTTGACGAAATCCAGGAAATTCCCGAATGGGGTGCGTTTCTGCGGCGTGTAGTCGATACGGAGAAAGCGACCGTCTATGTGACGGGATCTTCTTCTAAGATGCTGTCCTCAGAGCTTAAGAGCGAGTTCAGGGGTCGTTCTCTTATACGGGAGCTTTTTCCGTTGAGTTTTTCGGAATACGTTCGGTATAAGACGGGGAGCGTTTTCGAGCCAGATGCGACCTTTTCCCCAAGCGATGCAGCGCTGCTTCGACATCATCTGATCGGATATCTTGAACGAGGGGGATTCATCGCGACGCTTGAGCAGACGCCCGCAGACGCGATTCAGCTGCTACAGGAATATGCTTCGCGAACGGTCGCTATGGACGTCATTGAGCGTTACGACGTCAAGAACCCTCGCTTGGCATCGCTGTTCTTGACGCGGTGTATGGCATCTTCGGGACGAGAGCTGTCAGTGAACAAAGTGTACAACGAGTTCAAGAGCAGACAGATACCCGTCAGTCGTAATTCGCTCAGCGATTTACTTGAGTATTATGAGGATGCCTACCTGTTATTTTCTGTGCCGGAGTTCACGCGTTCATTGGCAAATAACATGCGGTCTGCGTCTAAGGTCTACGCTGTCGACCCTGCGATGTTTGGAGCATTCTCTCCCGCATCAGCATTGGATCAGGGCCAGAGGCTCGAGACCGCAGTGTTCAATGCGCTAAGAAGAAGGACTCCCGCGGTGAGGGTCGGATCGGTCTGCCGCTTGCTGATCAAAGAGAAGAGCAAAAACCATGAGGTGGACTTTGTGGCTGGGGACGCACTTCTCATGCGGGCTTATAGCCTGATTCAGGTGAGTGTGGATATGGCAAGTGAGAAAACGCGCGAGCGCGAAATTGCCGCGCTTGATGCCTCGATGGCCCAGTTCGATCTTGGCGAGTCGGCAATCGTTACCATGGATGAGCAGGCCGATATTCCATGCGAGCACGGTGTGGTACACGTTGTTCCCGCATGGAAGTGGCTCCTTGCCTAACCATCTACGGATCTGTGGGGCCAGGACCTCCTGGCCCCTTCATCACGGTTGGGGAGCACCATGATGCGCCCGGCTAGTCCTGGGCCTTGATGCTCGGCAGGAGAATCTGGGCGAGGTAGTCGGTCTCGAGTTTGGTCGCGGCGTCTGCCTTGCCGTCTTTACCGACCAGGTCGTTTTTGATCTGGCTGTATGTGTAGCGGTTGCCGGTCGTGAGCTCGACAAGCTCAATCGCCGTATCCATGGGGT
>CATVZP010000071.1 GCA_958348565.1 uncultured Collinsella sp.
AGCCCTTTGGCACCTGCAACATGTTCGCCCGCATCTGCGAAGCCGACCGCGAGCGTTTTGCCGCCGTCTGCCGCAATGTCTGGGACAACCAGGGCATGTACATCAAAAACGAAATTGTCGAGATCGAAGCGGAGGCCTAAAGATGATGGATATCAACACCCTGCTCACGCTCGACCTTGCTGAGTACGCCACTGCACTTGAAGCCCTCGCCGACCAAATGATGCTCGAGGAGCCGCGTGACATCGACCTGATGCGCCGCCGCAAACTCGACACCGGCCGCGAATTCGCCGTCTGGAACTTCACCGTCGGCTACTGTATGAACGCCACCGACGCCCTCTCCCTCCTGCGAGCCCAGGCCAACGAAAACGCCAACGACGGCACCGCCGACCTCGCAACGATCAACAACAGCGCCGCGCGCCTGTGCGACTGGTTCTCGAGCGCCTTCGACGTCACCGGCAAAATGGATGACACCACGGCAATCCTCGCCCACAGCCGCGACCTCTACGCCCAGGTAGAGACTCACGAACAGTTTGCAGCCCTCACCCGCGCCACCGAGCGCTATCTGGTCCAGCTCCAATTTTGGGTCGACCGCCAGATTCCCTGGCCGGCCATTAGCGACCTCGTCCACGGCTACCGCCTACGCACGGAGTCCGGCGAGACAAGGTAACCAAGCAAGCAGCACCGACAACACCCCACCATCGGGATCCAAAGTAAGAATCAGAGGGCTGGAGACGCACCCAACAGCGTCCCCAGCCCCTTCGCAAAGTAGAGCACTGTTTCAGTGGCTTTGAGGCCTATTCGAACCTTTGCTATCTCCCAATTTTTGTATATTTACGACAATATTATCTGCCAATTTTTGTATGATTTTAGGCGATTCTATCTGTCAATTTTTGTCATTTGGGGGTTTAATGCTACGCCGTAAGGTCACTGATAGGCTTTTGAGCTGGAAGAATAATTCCAATAAGGCATTACTCGTTACTGGTGCGCGTCAGGTTGGCAAGAGCTATGCGATTCGCGCGTTTGGAAAAAGCAACTACGCTTCGTATTTTGAGGTCAATTTACTACTCGATGTCGAAGCAAGGAATGCACTTGTTGGCGCAAAGAACTCCGTTGACTTTATCAACCGCGTAGCCCTTCTTGCGGATGCGCCGCTTGTTGAGGGCGATACGCTTGTCTTTGTCGATGAGATTCAGGAGTATCCGCAGATCGTTACGCTCATGAAGGCGTTGGTCGAGGATGGGCGCTTTAGCTATGTCTTCTCGGGGTCTATGCTTGGGACTGAGTTTAAGGGGATCTCTTCTTTTCCGGTGGGGTATGTAGAGCACATTGTTATGCGCCCGATGGATTTTGAAGAGTTTTGTTGGGCAAACAGCGTAAGCGAGAATGTGCTTGCAGGCATTCGCAGCTGCCTTGTCGAGAAACATCCTGTCGAAAACTATATTCATGAGGCGATGCTCAAGAACTATAGAGCCTATATCGTTTGCGGCGGCATGCCGGAGGTCGTTCAGAATTATATTGATTCGGGTTATTCGCTCGTGAGCACACGTGAGCTTCAAACTCAGCTGGTCGATCAGTACAAAAGCGATATCTCAAAATATGCATCGACTCGAGCGTTTAACGTTCGGTCGATTTTTGAGCAAATTCCCGTTCAGCTTGAGGCGGAGTCTCATCGCTTTGTTGTTTCGTCTCTGGGTGAGGGAGCTCGCCTTAAAAAATATGAGCAGGATTTCCTGTGGCTTGTTAACGCAGGTGTTGGATTGATGGTCGCCAGGGTGACGGAGCCACGGAGTCCTCTCAAGAGGACGGAGAAAACGACAGCCTTCAAACTATACGAGTCTGATACAGGCATGCTCGCATCGCGATACCCCGGCAGCACCGCACGCGCTGTCTATCTTGATATGAAAACTCCCAACCTTGGTGGTCTCTATGAGAACGTGGTCGCGCAGGAACTCGTTGCCCTCGGGGCGGATGCATGGTACTACCAAACGCGTGAGGTCGGTGAAGTTGACTTTGTGATCGAAGGCGTCCACGGTCATGTTGTCCCAATCGAGGTCAAATCGGGCAAGAAAGTTCGAGCGCACGCGGCCCTCGATCGTCTGATGAGTGTGGGCGAGTACAAAATTCCCGAAGCCGTTGTACTAAGCCACGAGAATCTCAGCAAAGAGGGCAAGGTTCTGTACGTTCCAATCTACATGACGTTTTGTCTCGATGAGTTTATGGAAAAGGATGACCCCAATAACGATTTCTCGTTCGCACCCATATCTCTCTAGCCATTTGAATCCGCAATCCAGCCCCGTCCACACATCAATGCATTTCCCAAGGTGCTGCGCGTTTCGCGCCAAAGGCGCGAAAAAGCAAAGGGATAAGGCGTTGCAACAGCCACGCCCCCCCATCCATCCCCAAAGTAACGCGCCTTTCGCGGTAAAGCCGCGAAACAGCGAAGGGGACGGAATACCCGACCAACTACGTCCTTCATCCGCCCACACAATCCGAGGACGTAGTCGCAGCAGGATCTGAGGGCTGACCTTCGCGGACACTCCGCAGGACGAAAGAACCCCCGCCGCACGTAGTGCGCAGCGGGGGTTCTTTCATGTCCGAGGACGTCCGCGAAGGTCAGCCCTCAGATCCTGCGGTGAGAGACCTAGGCCTCGTTGTACACCGTCTTGAGCTTCAGCAGGTGAGCGTAGCGGTCCATGGCGGCCTGCTCGTTCTCCTTGAAGAGCTCCTCGGCGCGCTCGGGGAAGGAACGCGTCAGCGAAGCGTAACGGGCCTCGTTCATCAGGAACTCCTGATAACCGCCCGCGGGCTCCTTGGAATCGAGCGAGAACTTCTTGCCGGCAGCAGCCTCGGGGTTGAAGCGGAAGAGGTTCCAGTAACCGCACTCGACAGCCTTCTTCATCTCGGCCTGGCAGTTCTGCATGCCGCCCTTCTTGATGGAGTGCATCTCGCAGGGGCTGTAGCCGATGATGAGGGACGGGCCGTCGTAGGCCTCGGCCTCGTGGATGGCCTTGAGGGTCTGAGCCGGGTTGGCGCCCATGGCGACCTGCGCCACGTAGACGTAGCCATAGCTCATGGCAATCTCGGCCAGGGACTTCTTCTTGGTCACCTTACCGGCAGCGGCGAACTGAGCGACCTGGCCCAGGTTCGAGGCCTTAGAGGCCTGACCACCGGTGTTGGAGTAAACCTCGGTGTCGAAGACGAAGACGTTGACGTTGTGGCCGGAAGCCAGGACGTGGTCCAGGCCACCGAAGCCGATGTCGTAGGCCCAGCCGTCGCCGCCGAAGATCCAGAAGGACTTCTTGGTGAGGTAAGCCTTGTCGGCGAGGATCGCCTTGGAAGCGTCACAGCCGCACTTCTCGAGCTCGGCAACGTAGGCAGCGGCAGCGGTCTTGGAGGCCTCGGCGTCGTTGACGGAGTCGATCCAAGCCTGACCGGCAGCCTTGAGCTCATCGGACGGACCATCGGCAGCGATGATGTCCTGGGTAGCGGCGATCAGCTTGTGCTGAACGGCCTCATAGCCAACAGCCATGCCCAGACCGTGCTCGGCATTGTCCTCGAACAGGGAGTTGTTCCACGCCGGGCCGTGACCGTCCTTGTCCTTGCAGTAAGGAGCGGTGGCAGCGGGGTTGCCCCAAATGGAGGAGCAGCCGGTGGCGTTGGAGATGAACATGCGGTCGCCGGCGACCTGGGTCACCAGACGTGCATAGGCGGTCTCGGCGCAGCCGGCGCAGGAGCCGGAGAACTCCAGGTAGGGCTGCTTAAACTGGCTGCCCTTGACGTTGGCCGCGATGAGCTCCTTCTTCTCGGAGACGTTCTCGACCATGTAGTCCCAAACGGGCCGCTGATCCATCTCCTGCTCGGTGGGAACCATCTCGAGGGCGCCCTTGGGGCAGACCTTGACGCAGTTGGTGCAGCCCATGCAGTCGAGCGGGGACACGGCCATGGTGAACTTCATGCCCTTGGCCTTGGGGCCCATGGCGTCGAGCGTGCGGGTAGCCTCGGGCGCGGCGGCAGCCTCGTCCTCGGTCATCGCGAACGGACGGATGGTGGCATGCGGGCACACATAGGCGCACTGGTTGCACTGGATGCACTTGGTCTCGTCCCAGTGAGGGACGACCACGGCGACGCCGCGCTTCTCGTATGCGGAGGCGCCCAGCTCAAACTGGCCGTCGGCGCAATCGACGAAGGCGGAAACGGGCAGGCTGTCGCCATCCATGCGATCGATGGGCTCGAGCAGGTTCTTGACCTGCTGGGCGATGGCGGACTTGGTCTCCTCGGAGAGCTCGACGGGAGCGGCATCCTCGGCGGTTGCCCAGTCGGCCGGAACCTCGAACTTACGGAAGGCGGTAGCGCCGGCATCGATGGCCTTGTGGTTGGCGTCGACGATGGCCTGGCCCTTCTTCATGTAGGACTTGGTGGCCGCGTCCTTCATGTACTGCAGGGCGTCCTCGGCGGGCAGGACCTTGGCCAGCGCGAAGAAGGCGGACTGGAGCACCGTGTTGGTGCGCTTGCCCATGCCGACCTTGGCGGCCAGGTCGATAGCGTCGATCAGGTAGACGTTGACGTTGTTGTTCGCGATGTAGCGCTTGGCCACGGCGGGCATGTGCTCGGCGAACTCCTCGTCGCTCCACTGGCAGTTGACCAGGAAGGTGCCGCCCGGCTTGACGTCGCGGACCATCTTGAAGCCCTTGACGATGTAGCTGGGGTTATGGCAAGCGACAAAATCGGCCTTGGTCACGTAGTACGGCGAACGGATCGGGGAATCACCAAAGCGCAGGTGCGAAACGGTGACGCCGCCGGTCTTCTTGGAGTCGTACTGGAAGTAGGCCTGAACGTACTTGTCGGTGTGGTCGCCGATGATCTTGATCGAGTTCTTGTTGGCGCCGACGGTACCGTCGCCACCCAGACCCCAGAACTTGCACTCAATGGTGCCAGGGGCTGCGGTGTTGGGCGCATCCTCGGCCTCGGGCAGGCTCAGGTTGGTCACGTCATCGACGATGCCGATGGTGAACTCGCGCTTGGGCTCGTCCTTCTTGAGCTCCTCAAAGACAGCGAACGCGGACGCGGGAGGCGTGTCCTTGCTGCCCAGGCCGTAACGGCCGCCGACGACCTTGATGCCCGTCTTGCCGGCCTCGTAGAGAGCAGAGACGACGTCCTGGTAGAGCGGCTCGCCGATGGAACCCGGCTCCTTGGTGCGGTCCATGACGGCAATCTTCTTGACGGTCTCGGGGAGAACGTCGACAAAGTGCTTGATGGAGAACGGACGGAACAGGCGAACCTTGACCAGGCCGACCTTCTCGCCGTGAGCGTTGAGGTAGTCGATGACTTCCTCGAGCACGTCGCAGAAGGAGCCCATGCACACGACGACGCGATCGGCATCGGGAGCGCCGTAGTAGTTGAACAGGCCGTAATCGGTGCCGAGCTTCTCGTTGATCTTCTTCATGTAGCCCTCGACGACGGCGGGAAGCTCGTCGTAGACCTTGTTGCAGGCCTCGCGGTTCTGGAAGAAGATGTCGCCATTCTCGTGGCTGCCGCGGGTATGCGGGTGCTCAGGGTTGAGCGCGTGATCGCGGAAAGCCTGGACGGCGTCCATGTCGCACATCTCGGCCAGATCCTTGTAGTCCCACATGGCGACCTTCTGGATCTCGTGGCTGGTGCGGAAGCCGTCGAAGAAGTTAAGGAACGGGGTCTTGCCCTCGATGGCGGCAAGGTGAGCCACCGGCGAGAGGTCCATGACCTCCTGGACGTTGCCCTCGGCGAGCATGGCGAAGCCGGTCTGGCGGCAGGCCATGACGTCGGAGTGATCACCGAAGATGTTCAGGGCGTGCGAAGCGACGCAACGCGCGGAGACGTGGAAGACGCCCGGGAGCTGCTCGCCCGCGATCTTGTACATGTTCGGGATCATCAGGAGCAGGCCCTGAGAAGCCGTGTAGGTGGTGGTCAGAGCACCGGCGCCCAGCGAACCGTGAACGGTACCGGCTGCACCAGCCTCGGACTCCATCTCGACGACCTTGACCGGGGTGCCGAAGATGTTCTTGCGACCCTGGGCCGCCCACTGGTCGACATGGTCGGCCATCGGGCTGGACGGCGTAATGGGATAGATTCCCGCTACCTCGGTGTACGCATACGAAACATATGCGGCCGCCTCGTTGCCGTCCATAGACTTAAACTTACGCGCCATATACCCCTCTCCTCTCATATAGGTATACAGGCCCCGGCGATCGCCGGGATATTGGCGTGATGGGATTTTCGTTGTTGCTTCCAATCATCTGGCAGGCGGACTCAGCAGCAGGTACATGGCGTGGAGAGAAGGCATGCCAAGGCGAGGAGGGCTGCACGCGCTCCACAGGCCCAGCTACCCGTCTTGCACATGACCGAGCGCCGCAAAGGCCGCATGCCGGATGCTCCCGGGCACGCCCCGGCGATGGGAAGCGCCCGCAACGGAAATCCGCATGCGGGTTTATTGTACCCCGCCGTCAAGCCATATTTCGGCAAATATAGGTGGCCGGTAAAGGTTTACCTCGGGTGACTATTGTGCGCCCGGCACCGACGGACACAGTCCCCTGGAACCCCACAGCAGTTGCGGTGAAATAGGGACTGTTTTTGCTGTTAACGGCCTTAATCAGTCCCTATTTCACCGCAACTCATTGGGGGGGGATGAGTTAGAGGGCACCGAGGAGGATGGCGTAGGTGGTGGATTCGCCGAGTTTGAGCTCGTCGCCGGGGCTGAGCCGGGCGGAGCGGCCGGGCTCTACTTGAATACACACGCTCGTGGCCCCGTTTACCACCACGGTGCCGTTCGTGGACGACAGGTCCTCGACAAACCATGTGCCAGAATCGTCGCACCAGATATGGGCATGGCGGGCTGAGACGTCGTCACCGACGTCGGTGATGTCGCCCTCCCCCGTTGCCAGCGCGCCGATCTCAACACCTTCCTCACTCGGCTGAATCCAGCGCGGGGCGCTCACCACGTAGCCGTTTTGCACGCGCAGCAGTCCCAGCGGATGCGCCGGCGCAACCTCGTGCTCGCCCGCGACCGAAGATGTGCTCAGCGAGCGCGGCGTCGACGTGGCGCCGCCACAGGTCGCATGAGCGTAGTCGATGGCATAGGTCACCGACGAACGGACATCTGCCGAGCAACCCACGGCGACAAACAGCACCAGGATGGCCTCGGCGCGCTCGGCGGGCATGAGTTCAGCCGCCTGCGACAGGCGCTCGAGCGCATTGCGATAGAGATTCGTGTCCTGGTGGCATTCCTCGAGTGCCCGCACCATGGGCTCGCCAGCGGGGCCGCACACCATATTGGTCACGGCCGCGGCGTCCATGGGATTGCGACGGCGCAGGGCCAGCTGCGACATAATGCGCGCGGCCGAGGTGCCGTAATCGGCAAAATAACGTTCCTGCAGCGTGCCGACCGGCGCGCGCACGATAAAGCGCGAAACCCAGGAGCGATCGGCGGCACGGCTCTGCGGACTACGGCCGTCGGCGAGCGGGCGGCTCGAGAGCACCAGGCCGCACAGTTCGATATGGCTCAGGTGCGCTGCGCGCTTAAAGATGTCAAACATTGCCCCGCACGGGGTGAGCTCAGCTTGAGAAGCCATGGCTTAGCCCTCCTTGGTCGCAGAGATAGTGTCGGATGCTTCGGCCGGCCCGCCAAAGGCGCGGGCAGCCGCGGCTCCGCCGGCAAGCGGCGTCGCCATGGGAATTTTCGCACGTCGTGCTGACACGACGGGAAGCTCAAAGGCAAACCCCATCGCCAGCAAAAACCACGTGAGCGCATAGGTTGCAATTATGGCGGCCACCAGGCCACCCGCCACGGCATGCTGGGAAAACACGGCACATGCGAGTGCGACCAGAGCCGGAACCTCGCAGGCGGAAAGGGCCAACACGCCCTGCAGGAACCCCGCGCGGCGATTGCGCGCCAAGGCTCCGGCAGCAATGCCCACCACGCCCGGCAGCGCCAACGCCAGCGCGGCGATAATGGCCGGCAGCTTCCCGGACCACATAAGCGGTCCCACGACGAGCGTCACATGGGCGCCCGACGCCAACAGCGCCGCTGATACCACGACCACAGCCCAAAGCACGCCGCATGCCGCCGTCGCACCAACCATCGCCGCACGCCGGGCTGCGTGCCCCGATACCTCCATCGGGCACGGCATGAGCGGCTCGGCGCGAAGCGAGCGGGCGACATTTTGCGCATAGTGGTCGCAAAATGCCGAGAGCGCCGCCTCCACCGCAGCCGGCTCGGGACGATCTCCCTGATGGCAGGACAGGCAGGCCATCACCACATCGAACAGCTGAGCATCGACAAACGTCAGCGCATCGCGCAGGTCCTCGGAATTTGGATCGAGCCCCAGCTGCTGAGCCTGTTCGGCCGCGGCAAGTGCCACATCGGGCTCGCGTCGCAGCAGTTGCGTCAAGTCGCAGCCGGGCGCGTGGGCGCCGACGGGATAATCGGGCAGCGTATCCATCTTGAGGCGATAAGGGCTGGCGATATCGCGCGTCTTTTTGCGCGAGCCCGAAGTACCCGACGCACCCGGCGCTACTTCGTACGGCGCGACACCGGCGATGAGCTCGTAGACCGTACTCGCCGCCGCATAGACATCGATCGCCGGCGACATGCGAAGCATGCGCAGGTCGGGGATATCGTCGGTGAGCATCTCGGGCGGGGCGTAGGCCACCGTCGCGCGGCGCAACGTGGCATAGCGCTCGGTAAACGACGCCTTGCCGCCGGTGCCGGCCACCGCAGAGGCGGGCTCGAGCGCCAGCGACGAGCCAAAGTCGATCAAGCACAGGTCGAAGGTGCCTTCGGCAAGCTGTCGGTCGAGCGACAGGCGCGCCGTGCGCACCATAATATTAGCGGGAGAGATATCGCGATGGACGAACCCCTCGCCTACCAAGCTCATGCGGCAGAGCAGATCGAACAGGTCGCGACCCAGGCGCGCCGCCACGAGCGGCGACAGACGCCCGGCATCGTCCACGGCAAGGCGCGGGCGCAGGCGAGCGAGCGTCTCGCCCTCGACCCACTCCATGACAATCGCGGGCACGTCGTCAACCTCGCCCCACCCGTATAAGCGGGGAAAGCCCTTAAGGCCCGAAAGGGCACGATGACATTCATATTCCTCGCGAAACGCCGCCTTGAACTTGGTGGCCAGCGCCTCGTGGGCGACATCGTCATCAAATTCGTCGCGCGCTGGCAAGATGAGCTGCTTGAGTGCCACGGCCTCGCCCTGCGCGTTGACGGCACGCGTCACACGGCCGATACCGCCGCGGCGCATGGTGGCGTCATCGGCAAACAGCATCGTAAAACGGCGCAGGTAGGCGGGAAGCTCGTCCGTGCCCAGGGCGACGGCCGGCTCAAACCCGTCGACGCGCGCCAGGCGCAGGCCCACCATGGGATCACGGTTGAGCGGCTGGGCTGCCGTAGAAGCGAGGTCGTTCGTCATAGGGCGATCGCCGCCACATTGGTGTTGAAGTTGTTGAGCGCGACGTCGTCGTCGCCGTAGTGCCCAACCCATTGACACAGGTTGGTATAGCAGCCCCACAGATTGGCATACTGCCGATACCACTTAGATTTGGTCGAGAACCTTTGCCGACCGAACTCGGCACGGATAACAAACATGTCATTCGCCAGGGTGTCGCACGGTCCGGTATCGCCCGTAGCGTTATAGGTCGAAACCACGCTATTGGCGCGGGTGACATAGCCATCGAGCATGTTGTATTTGGTCACGAGCCAGCTGTGAATACTCTCCTCCTCGGCAGCCGAGAGGCCACCCGAGCCCGCGTCCCCGCCGGCACTGCCGTCCGTCGAGCCACCACTCGAAGATCCACCGCCAGAGGCGGAGCCCGAACCGGAACCGCCGTCCGAGCCCGCCGAACCGCTGCCAGAACCGGACCCGTCCGAGCCGCCGGGCTTGCCCGTCTGCTGTGTATCCTGCTCCTTCTGCTGCTCCGCCTTGTTAACGACAGAAGCCACGCTGTTATTGGAAAGCTTCGTGATGACCTTGGTGTTGGTGAGCACGATGGTCTTGCCGTTTGCCAGCGTGATCTCGTTGGATGCCTGCTCGCTCTCGTCCGCGGGATCGACGCCAAACACGGTGCGCCCGACCACGCTCGCCCACGCATATCCAGTTGTCGTTCCCAAGTCGCTTTTGGCCTTGCGCCCAATATGCAGCTCGCGCGCAGCATGCGCCTGCACCATGGACGGCACCGTCATGCCATAAGCCGAAACACCGGCTATGGCCAGCACGAGCGAGCAAGACAGCAGCACATACGCCCGAGGCGCCAGGCCCAGCCGGCGTCGCATGCGCACCGCGGCGCCGTGCTTTGTCTGAGTGTCCCCGGGCCGCATGCGTTCTCCTCCAATCAGAACCACCCTTAAAAAGGGTGGTTTGCTCTTAGGGTATAACCCACGGGCC
>CATVZP010000072.1 GCA_958348565.1 uncultured Collinsella sp.
CGCTGGGCTTTAGGTCGAAACCGATAGGAGACACGTATGTCCGGACACTCTAAGTGGGCCACAACCAAGCATCGTAAGGGCGCGCAGGACGCCAAGCGTTCCGCCCTCTTCTCCAAGCTCAGCCGCAACATCACCGTTGCTGCCCGTCTCGGCGGTGACCCGCTGCCCGAGAACAACGCCAGCCTCGCCGCTGCCGTCGCTAAGGCCAAGGCTCAGTCCATGCCTAAGGACAAGATCAAGTCCGCTATCGATAAGGCCTTTGGTTCGGGTGCCGACGCCGCCGTCTACGAGAACATCGTGTACGAGGGCTACGGTCCCGCCGGTGTCGCCGTCTACGTCGACTGCCTGACCGACAACCGCAACCGTACCGCCGCTGATGTCCGTTCCGCCTTTTCCCACGCTGGTGGCAACCTGGGCACCTCCGGCTCCGTCGCCTTCCAGTTTGAGCGCAAGGGCCAGATCGTCGTCGCCAAGGAGATCTTGGACGAGAACGCCAAGAAGGAGACCATGATCGCCAACGGTGCTGCCGGTGACGAGGATGAGTTCATGATGGCCATCGCCGAGGCCGGTGGCGAGGACTACGAGGACGCCGGCGAGGAGTGGATCGTCTGGACTACTGCCAACGAGGTCATGGCTGTCTCCAAGGCGCTCGAGGAGCAGGGCGTCCAGGTCAAGGGCTCCGAGACCACCATGGTCCCGACCACCCCGACCGAGGTCTCCGGTGCCGACGCCAAGAAGGTTCAGCGCCTCATCGACCGTCTTGAGGAGCTCGACGACGTCCAGGACGTCTACAGCACCATGGACATGACCGACGAGGTCATCGCTGCCCTCGAGGAGGAGTAGCGCCCGCACGGATTGAGCCGTGCATATCTGGGCATAATGAAGCGAGCATGCAAGCCTCGTGGAATAGATGAGCCGGATCCGCGTGCAATGAGGCACCGGACCCGGCTCTTTTATAATGATGCGAATCGTTTTGCATTCCTTGGATCGAGATTTGAAGGGAGCGCCGCATGCGCGTGCTCAAACGAGCCCTGGCGATCGTGTATCTTGTCGCCGCCGTTGTGGCGCTGGGTACGTTGGTCTGCCAGTTTTGGGGGCCATATACCTATCGCTTTATGCTGCTGATGCGCGATCCGCTGCCTCGCATCGTTGTTACGGCGTGCGGCGGTGTCGTGGCGCTCGGCGTGCTCGTGTGTTTCTTCCGCCTGATGTTTGCTCGTCGCGAGCCGTCCTGCGTGCATCCGGCGGGGGAGCGTAATATCGAGGTCACGCTCGCTGCCCTCTCCTCGTGTGCTCGCACCGCGGCAGAGCGCGACGACCGCGTGATGGTCGAGCATGTCGAGGCGCGCGTGCAGGGCTCCGACGAATCGCGCGTCCGTTTTAAGGTCGACGCCATCGCGCTCGACGACCGGGATGTGGCCTCCCTTGCGGCCGCGATGCAGCAACGTATCGAGGAGGCCTGCGACACCATGCTCGGCACGCCGGGCACGACTGCGCGCGTCCGTTTTTTGCCGTCCAAGACTACCGTCCAGACCGTGGAGGTTTCCGGTGAGTGATACCAATCAAGACAAGACCGTCCGCACTCCGCGCCTGACTATCGATCAGAGCGCTGCGCCGGCTAGCGAGGTCGTCGATCCCAAGGTGGAGGGTACCGAGTCGCATGACGCGGTCGCCAATGATTTTGATGAGGCCATGGGTCTCATCAAGGGTACGGGGGCAGCCATCTGGAGCTATGCCGTCCGTCATCCCAATACCACGCTTGGAGCCGTCGCTGGTTTTGTGCTCGCCGTACTGGTGCTCACGCTCGGCCTGTGGGATACGCTCGTCATCGCTTTCTTTGTGCTGATCGGCGCCGTAATTGGCCAGATCCGCGACGGCGAGAACGGAATCGTCAACTTCTTCGGCCGTCTGTTTAGCGGCCGCTAGCATGTATTCGACCGCCGCGTGTGCGGTGGGCATAAGGAGGAACCATGGCTTTTAACACGAAGGTCGATGTGGCCGATACCGAGCCCGAGGCAGACGAGACCGTCGCCGCCGAGGCCGAGGACGTAACGCTCGAGGACGAGGCTCTCGTCGAGGCCGAGCCCGCCGACGATGCGGACGAGGATGATGAGGAAGCGGACGAGTCCGAGGATTCGCTGACCTATTCCAACGGCGTGATCGAGAAGATCGTCGCCATGGCCACCCGCGAGGTGCCGCACGTCCTAGGCATGAAGGGCAACCTCATGCACTTTGTGCAGGAGCAGTTTGGTGCCGAGAACCTGACCAAGGGCGTGACGGTCGAGGTCACCGATGACAACCGCGTGGTCGTCAACATTTCCGTCATTATCGAGTACGGCGCCTATGCGCCCGCGATTTTCGACGACGTTAAGGCGCGCGTGACCGAGCGTCTGGCTGCGATGACCGGCCTTGAGGTGGCAGGCGTCAACCTGCGCATCGAGGACGTCATCACCCCCGAGGAGTATGAGCACCGCACCAACCAGCACGAGTAACCTACCAAAAAGGGACAGGTTTGTTTTGGCAGGTTTTATCTGCGAAAACGTTAAACGGCCGACCGCGCAAGCAAAAGCGTGGCCGGCCGTTTCTGTACGCTCCCGATGTAGTCATACCGCTCGTCTAACTAAGGGTTGCAATCCCCACGTTCCGCGTTACCCTAATGAGCGCATTGTTTCCAAATTGTTAACGAGGGGTTGCCGTAATGGCTGACGAGCACGAAACAGAAAGCCAGGCATGGGCGATTGAGGCTGCCGCGGCAGAGGCGGCATCGCGAGCTGCCGAGGAGCTACATCGTCCTCCCGTGGTGCCGATGGAGCGCGTGGTTGATCGCACCGATATCGAGCGCGGCGAGCGTGCCGGCCAAAAGCGTAGCCAGGAGCCAGGTTTCCCGCGCTTTTTCGCCGAGCTCAATCTGGGTCTGATTCTTACGGCCTTTGCCATCGTTGCGTTTAAAACCCCTAATCACTTTGCTTTTGGCGGCACCTCGGGCGTGTCGGTTATTCTGTCCACGCTGTTCCCGACCCTGCCCGTCGGCGTCTTTATGTGGATTATCAACGCGGTTCTCGTCGTCTTGGGCTTTATCTTTTTGGAGCGCAAGGCAATTCTGTGGAGTGTCTTCGCCTCGTTTGCGCTGTCCGCCTATGTTTCGCTTTTCGAGCTCTTTATCCCGACCAGTGTCTCGATGACGGGCGATATGTGGCTCGACCTGTGCTTTGCCGTGATTCTGCCGGCGCTCGGCAGCGCCATCGTCTTTGATATCGGCGCCTCGACGGGCGGCACGGACATCCTCGCTATGATCCTCAAACGCCGTACCACACTCGAGATTGGTCGCGCGCTGTTGCTGGTCGATATCGGCATCGTGACCATCGCGGCCTTTTTGTATGGTCCGCGTATCGGTCTGTATTGCGTGCTCGGCCTGTTTGCCAAGACGCTTGTGGTCGACAAGGCCATCGAGAGCATTCATCTTCGTAAGGTCTGCACGATCATTTGTTCCGAGCCCCTTAAGGTCGAGGAGTTTATCGTCAAGCATCTCAACCGCACGGCGACCATCAGTCGCGGCTACGGTGCCTTCTCGGGCAAGTGCGTGACGGTGATCATGAGCGTGCTGAGCCGTCGCGAGGCCGTGCAGCTGCGCCGTTATGCGCGCGAGGTCGATCCGGGTGCCTTTATCACGATCGTCGACAGCTCCGAGATCGTCGGCAAGGGTTTCCGCGGAACGAACTAACGCGGACGCACTCATCAAACAATCGAAAAGCGCCTCGCGCGTTGCAAATACGTCATCTAAGAGTATTTGTCCCCACATTGGGCGATAATGATGCCAATGACATCGTTTGCGATCCAGGTGATTCGCTCTAGATACGAAGGGATGATTTCGATGTTCTGTTCGCAGTGTGGCGCCCCCATGGGCGATAACGACAAGTTCTGCGGCGTGTGTGGTGCCCCCAATGCCGGTGCTGCAGCTTCCGCCCCTCAGGGTCAGCCTCAGCCTCAGCAGTTTGTTCCTCAACCTGTCGCGAACGCGTCCAAGGGCTGCACGGCTCAGGCGTTTGAGGATATGACCAAGACTCCGGGCGTGCTGCAGCGCGTGTGCCAGATTGCCTTTTTGCCGGCGCTTATCTGTGTCGTGTCGGTACTCGTGCTGTTCATCCCCGTTATCGGCGGTATTGCGGCTGCCATCGGCTTTTTGGCTGCCTACGTGGCGAGCGTGTGCGGTTCGGGCTTTGGCATCGAGTGGGGTCGCGACCTGTCGCTTAAGATCGATGACGGCATGGGTCGTCCGTTGATGCGTTCCACGTCGTTTGGTCTCGGAATCTTTTCGAGCGTTATTTCGGTCGTGCTCGAGGTTATCGCTGCCATTCCCATTATCGGTGTAGTGCTTTCGCTGGTGGAGGGCGTGGTAATTGGCGCCGCGGGCTCGTATTCTTATTACGGCTCTTATGCGCTCGAGGCTGCGCTGTTTGGCTCGCTTGGCCTGCTTGTCCTGGCGCTAATTGCCTCGGCGATTCTGGGTGTCTTCTTTAAGATGTTCGCCGACATTGCCGTGATGCACTTTGCGGTGACCGGGCGCGTCGAGAGCGCGTTTTCGCTCGATAAGGTCTGGGCGGCCTTTAAGCACAACAAGACCAAGCTGTTCTGTGCTTCGTTCCTTCCCGAGTTTTTGACGGGCCTGGTTTCCAACGCCATTACGTGGATCTTGACAGCTGTCTTTGGTGCCATCGCCGGAATTGGCGCGTACGGCTATTACTATCGCCCCACGGGTATCGAGGCGATTGTTACCGCCGGTGGTGTCACGCTCGTATTGTTCCTGGTGCTGATTGCATTCGTCACGGTGTTCCTTACGGTCTTTGGCAAGATGCTCAAGCACCGTGCCGTTGGCTATTGGGCTGCACGTTATGCAAGCGAATGGGCCGATGAGGACAAGGACGACGTTTTGACTTTTGTGCTCCCGGGTGAGAAGAAGCCTGCTCCTGCGGGATTCAATCCCACGGCAGCCACTGGTGCTGCGCCTGCCCCGGCGCCCGCGCCTGCACCTGCCCCGGCACCCGCGCCTGCCCCTGCCCCGGCACCCGCGCCTGCCCCTGCCCCGGCACCTGCTCCTGTCCCCGCACCGGCGTCCGAGGCGACGCCTGCGGAGCCCGATTGGGATGCCGTTGCCACGCCGGCGGATGAGCCGGGCGATAATCCTGCTGCCGAAAACAATCAAACCGAATAGCCGGTCGAGGCGCCCTGGGCAACTGAGCCCGGGGTGCCTTTTTCTACTGCGAAAGCAAGAAAATGCCTGGGAAAACGGTTGCAGCAAAATTTCTCGGAAATTGGTCAATGTTGCGCAACAACGTCGCGGCTATTGTTGAGAACGTAGACGTGTAAGGTTTGAAGGCGTGCGACGCCTTAGGAAAAGGAGAAGCTCATGTTCTGTCCCACTTGTGGTTCTCCCATTTCGGATGATGCCAAATTCTGCCCTGTTTGCGGATCCGCCGTTGGTGCCGCTTCTGCCGCTGCGGCCCCGCAGCCCCAGCCCGCTCCGGCCCAGGCTATTCAGCCCGCGCCCCAGCCTCAGCAGCAGTACACCGGTCAATACGCCCAACAGTCCGCATCCGCTCCGATGGGCTATGACCCCATTAAGGCTGACCGCAGCCTGATCGGCTGGCTGCTGCTCTCTCTTGTGACCTGCGGTATCTATTCGTTCTACTTCCTGTATTGCTTGGCACGCGACGTCAACACGTTGTGTCAGGATGACGGCGATTACACGCCGGGTCTGGCGGAATTCATCCTTCTATCGTTTGTGACCTGCGGCTTCTACGCGTACTACTGGTATTACAAGATTGGCAACCGCCTGCAGGCCAACGCTCCTCGCTACGGCCTGGTGTTCCAGGAAAACGGCACCACCGTTCTTCTGTGGCAGATCTTCGGCGCGCTCCTGTGCGGCCTTGGTCCCATCTTCGCTATGAACATCGTCATCAATAATACCAATGCCATGGCAACGGCTTACAACACTCGCCTTGGCGCTCGTGCCTAACAATAAGGGCGGCGTGAACAGCTTCCAGGGACATAGGGGCACGGCAGAGCTCCTTCGCCGCGCCCTTTTTTGCACCGGCGCGCTCTTTGTCGCCTGGCTCGCGCTCTACCTGCTCGACATTGGCTGCATTTTTCGATTGATGACGGGCATTCCTTGTCCGGGATGCGGCATGACGAGGGCGTGGCTGGCGGCGCTGCGCCTCGATTATGCGGCTGCCTTTGCCTACCATCCGCTGTTTTGGGTGGTGCCGATTGCGTTTGTGCTCGCGTTCGTGCGCGAGGAGGTGGCATCGAGCAAGCTAAAGCGTGGTATCGACATTGCGGTCACCGTGTTGTGCGTGCTGGTCGTCGTCGTATGGATCGTGCGCCTCGTCAATCCGGCAGATGCCGGTCTGCTCTTTGGCGGCTATGCGCCCGCCGGAGTTCCCGACGATATCATCCACCTCGAACCCCCACGCTGGCTCACCATCCTTCGCTCTTACCTGGCGTGACGGAGGACGCGCTAGAAAAACGGTCGACACATAAGCGGGGGCGAACGTTGAGATAACGTCCGCCCCCGCTTTGCTTTAGCCAGGCTGTTATGGATGGGCGTGACGGCTACTCGTCGCGCTTTTCCTCGTGGCGAGCGGCAGCCCGCGCATCGTGGATGCCCTTGATTGCAGCATGGCGGGCGGTGCGAGCATCGTGCATGGCGTCGCGCGCCTCAGCGGCCGTGGCCTTGGCAGAGCGCAGCTTGGCGGCCAAGTCGGGGTTGGTCTCGGCAACCGCGGCGATCGTGGGGCCGTCGAGCTCCTCTTGCGTGGGCTCGGCCAAAAAGTCGATAGCATACTGGGCGGCCACCATGGAGCCCTTTGCCAGCACGGTCTCGTCAATCTTGTAGAAGCAAGAATGTTGGGCGTACGTGGCGCCAATCTGGGGGTTGCGCGTGCCAACAAAGGCGAGCACGCCCGGCACGCGGCGCAGGTACTCCGAGAAGTCCTCGCCCGAAAGCGTGCCGCGATAATGGCCTTCGCCCGCGGGGCCCAGACACTTAATTACGGCCTGACGGCAGCGCTCGCTCGAGCCTGCGTCGTTTTCGACCTTGTAGTTGGCGATGGTGTAGTCGGTGAGCTCTGCCTCGGCGCCCAAGGCGGCCGCAGTATGCTCCACGATGCGGCGCATAAGCTCCGGCATTTCCTCGTGGGTCGAATCGCCGTAGGTGCGCACCGTGCCGGCGAGGTAGGCCGTGCCGGCGATAACGTTGCGCGCGGTGCCGCCGTGCAGCTCGCCGACGGTGATGACAGCCGGCTCGTAGGGGCTGATCTCGCGCGAAACGATGGTCTGTAGGGCATTGACGATCTCGGCGGCAACCATGACGGCGTCGTGGCCGCGCTGGGGCATGGCGCCGTGGCACGAGGTGCCGCGGACATCGATGCGGAACCAGTCGGTATTGGCCATACGCGGGCCGGGCTCGCAGCTTACGGTGCCGGCGTCGACCTCGCTCCAGATGTGCGCGGCGTAGGCGCCATCGACGCCGTCGAGCACGCCCGTGCCGATCATGAGTTTGGCGCCCTGACCGTTTTCCTCACTGGGCTGAAAGACGATGCGGACCTCGCCGTGGATGTCGTCGGTCATGTGGCGCAGGATCTGCAGCGTGCCGAGCATCATGGCGATGTGGCAGTCGTGGCCGCAGGCGTGCATGCAGCCCTCGTTGACGCTGGCGAACTCCTCACCGGTCTGCTCGGTGACGGGCAGGGCGTCGATATCGGCACGCAGCAGGATGCGGCGGCGCGGCGTGCCGTCCTCGCGATAGGCGTCGGGTGCGGTGCCGCGAAGGGTCGCCACCAAGCCGGTCTTGAGCGGACGCTCGTAGGGGATATTCATGGCGTCGAGCTGGTTGGCGATGTCGGAGGTCGTGCGCTCCTCGGCAAGGCTCAGCTCAGGGTGCTTATGGAAGTGCCGGCGCTGCTTGATGATATAGGGCTCAAACTCGGCGGCGATATCTCGGATGGCCGCGGTGACGTCGTCTGCCGCGCGAACCTCGGTTGCCGCCATAATCTGCTGTGCCTTGGTTTTCGTCATGGTCGATTTGCTCCTTGCTGGGTTGATCGCAAAATCGTACAGGCTCTCTCCAGTATGCCACCTGCCGCTAGGGCTGGTAAAGTTGCCGTTTGCCGCTTGGGGTTTTGTTGCAAGGGCGGGGGAGTACACTCGGGGGTGTTGAATTTCCTGCCAGAGATGGGGACGCCCATGCAACATATCGATCGGATTATCTGTTCCAAGAACGTCTTTACCGCCCAAGACGGCATCGATACCGCTCGCGAGCTGGCGATCGCCATCGCGGGTGATCACATCGTTGCAGTTGGCGCGCCCGATGACGTGATTGCCGCCGCGCCTGCCGTCACGCCGGTGATCGATTACGGCGAGCAGTTTGTCTGCCCCGGTTTCCATGACGCGCACCTGCACTTCTTCCATACCTCGGTTGGTTCCTCGCCGTATATGCTCATGGATATGGGCACGTCAGAGGCGGCGCTGGTGCAGCACGCGCTCGAGTTTTCCCAGGACCTGCCCGACGACGCCTGGGTCGTGACGCAGGGCTGGCGCGATTATCGTTGGGACCCGCCTAAGCATCCTACCAAGGCGTCGCTCGATGCAGCTTTTCCCGATCGCCCCTGTGTTATGTACTCGGGTGACGGGCATACGCTGTGGCTCAACAGCCGCGCGCTCGAGGCGCTCGGCGTGACGCGTGACAGCGAGCCGCCAGCGGGTGGCAGCTACGACAAGGACGCAAACGGCGAGCTCACGGGCATTGCTCACGAAGCGGCTGCCATGCAGCTGTTGCCGCGCTGCCTTGAGTGGCTGGGCGAAGATCGCATTGCAAGCGCTTACGCCGATCAAATGAGGCGCATGGCCGAGCAGGGTATTACCTCGATCTGTGATATGTCGCTCATGCCCATGCCGGGCTGCGATTTTATCCGCGACGACGTCTACGACAAACTGCAGACAGCCGGCAAACTGAGTATTCGTGCCCATCTGTTCCCCACGCTGCTGGATGACCAGTCGCGTCTAGAAGAGCTGCAGGTGCGTTACGCGAACAACGCGCTGCTTTCGGCGCCGGGTTTTAAGCAGTTCTTCGACGGCGTGTCGAGCGAACACACGGCATATCTCACTGAGCCCTATACCAATCCGCGCTTCCCGGGCGACCAGGGCCGTCTGACGGTCCCGGCTGAGCGCATGCGCAAATTGGTTCTGGCGGCCGCGGAGCGTGGTCACACCGTGCGCATCCACGTCATCGGTGACGGTGCGATTCATGCCGCGCTGGATATCTTCGAGGAGGCCGCCGACCTGTACGGGCTGCCCCAGCACGGCCATAACACGCTCGAGCATCTGGAGAACCTCCTGCCCGAGGACATCGATCGCTTGCGCAAGCTCAACGTGGTTGCCTCGAGCCAGCCCTGCCACATTACGCTCGACCCGGGTGGACCGGAGCGCGATCTGGGCCTTGAGCGCAGCCGCATCATGTGGCCGTTCGCAACCTATAAGCAGCGCGGCATTCGCCAAGCCTTCGGTACCGACAGTCCTATCACGCCCGTTACCAGCATGAACGTGCTCTACACGGCTATCACGCGCCAGGACCCCAAAAGCCACTGGCCCGAGGGCGGCTGGTTGCCGAGCGAGCGCATCGATGCGGCAACAGCCCTGCGCAACTACACCCTGGGCAGCGCCTATGCAGCGGGCGACGAGCAAAACCTCGGCAGCTTGGAGCCCGGCAAGTACGCCGACCTGGTAGTCCTGGACCAAAACCCGCTTACCATTGACCCCCAAGAGCTCCAGGCCACCAAAGTCCAAGCCACCTACCTGGCAGGCAACTTGATTTACGAGCGCTAGCCCCGCATCCCACCTCTCAGTTGCGGTGAAATAGTCCCTAAAATCGGCCTTCAAGCCCAAAAACAGGAACTATTCCACCGCAACTTAAAAGAGCGCGTCCCAACAACGTGCCCCTATCTTGTGCATCCCATCCGCATCGCCATTTTGCTGCACTGACTTTTCTGAATGCCGGGCCCGAATTAGTTAACCTGGCTCCCGGGGCGGACCGGAGGGCATGAAGTTTGTCGCGAGTTCCGCACGCAAAGGAAAGCACTTAATGTGCTTTCCGTCTT
>CATVZP010000073.1 GCA_958348565.1 uncultured Collinsella sp.
CGCCCCAGCGGGGGCGAATCGAGTCGAATCCTCGAGAGTATACCCATATGGGGCCCTCGACCAATCTGCCGCACGAGCGTGGATTTTCGGACACACGAGCGTGGATTTTCGGACGAAATCGACCGCCAAAAGCCCAAAAACCGTCCAAATATCCACGCGCGGCATCTTTTATCTCTCGTCTTTCACTCATCTCTAATACAAGAAATGACAGATAACTGAGAGATAATTACGAGAGATAGCGGTGACGTATGGAGATGAACCGCAATGGTATTAGCTGATTGTTGATTGTTCTACCTGCAAAAAGATATTTTAATGAAGCAAATGTTGAACAGTCCATCTCTCATCTCTCATTGATTTCTAAGACGAAAGATGAGTGAGAGACAAGAGATAATTACGAGAGATAACTGAGAGACGAAGGAAATTTATTCGCGGCATTCTTTGCAGAACCGAGCGAAAGGACGTGCAGATGAACGAAAACGAACTGACCGGTCTGCTCGAGTCTTTAAGGCACATGGGCTCGGATGACCTTAACGTCGAGGTCAAGGAGAGCGCCACGATGCTTTCCCGCGACGTATGGGAAACCGTCAGCGCTTTCGCAAACACCGCCGGCGGCATCATCGTACTCGGAGTGAGCGAGCGCGCGGGTTTTGTCCCAGTTGCAAACTTTGAGACCGAGAAAGTGCTCAACCAATTCGTGGCGGGCATGGGCGATGCCGGCGGTCGCGGAAAGCTGGCCAATCCGCCCAAATACACCATTGAGCGCGTGGAGCTCCAGGGCACCGTGGTTCTGGTCATCACGATTGAGGAGCTCGACCCGTCGAGCAAGCCTTGCTATGTCATAGAGCGGGGCGCTCAAGGTGGCAGCTACAAACGCATCGATGACAAAGATGTCCCGTTTTCGTCGACCGAGGTTTTGGCACTGTCGTCATATGAACGGACGAGTCCTAGCGATCGCGATGTGGTGCCCGGCACGAGTGTGGGCGGTCTCGACGAGTCGCTGGTCGACCGCACGATAGAGCGTGCCTATTCGTTGACGCCTCGAGCGATGCGCGGTGCGGCGGACAAGAAGACAAAGATGGAGCGCCTGAATCTCCTCGACTTCCAGGGCAATGTTACCAAGGCCGGTCTCCTTGCCGCGGGCGTTTACCCTCAGCAGTTCTATCCCAAGCTCTTCATTGATGTGGCTGTCCACGTGGGAACTCAAAAGGGAGCTGCGGGGCCACTAAGGTTCATGGACCGCACAATCTGTGAGGGAACGTTGGGCGAGATGATCTCGGATGCTGTCGCGGCCGTCGCCAAGAATTTACGGCGAACCTCGACCGTCCAAGGCGTCTCGCGTGTCGACTCGCTGGAGATTCCCGAGGAGGTTCTGCGCGAGGCAATCGCCAACGCCGTAATCCATCGAGAATACGGGGATCGGTTCTGTGGACAATCGATTGCCGTCGACGTCTTTGACGATCGTGTCGAGGTGACGAATCCTGGCGGCCTTTACGGGGGAAAGACTCGCGAGAACTTGTTTGACGGCAGTTCCCGATGCCGTAACGCGACGCTCGTGAAACTCATGTCGATTGTCCCGCTGCCGGATGGCGCAGGTTCGCCGGCTGAGGGCAATGGCTCTGGCATCCCGATGATAATCGATGCCATGCGCGCGCATGGTCTGGCCGAGCCCCTGTTCTGCCCGGGGTTCGATCGGTTCAAGGTCGTACTTTACCGTTCAAAGATCGAGCCGGTCGATCATGGCGGGGGCTTAATTGTGACGGCACTCAAACACTACGGCGAGCTGGGGACGCGTGAGCTGACAGAACGCACGGGGCTTACAATTTCCCAGGTTAGGTCGCGCGTCAACGCGCTCATTGCTCAAGGCGAGCTTGAGCCCACGGCGTCGGCGACGAGCCGCAACCGCAAGTATCGACTGTCAGAGCGTGTGGAATAAATGCGTTAGTGGACGAGGCGACCCAATAATCGACCCTCGATTGGCGCCCACTAAGGTTAAGCGGTTGTTGCCCAGTTGACGGTGATGCTAAAGACTCGGCTTACGCCGGCATGGCCCCGAACCCGTCCATCAAGAACAGCCTAAGAACCAGTTTGATGACATTTCCCGGTTTGACTTCAGCCGTGCCAAAGACGTGGTGCTCGGCGAGCTCGCTGGAGTATGCATAGATGTCGCGGATAAGGTCCGCGCCCGAAAGCGTAAACATGTAGCCTGCGTCCGAAAGCGCATTGGGTGCAGTGGGCAACTTGGCTATGTGGCAGAACGTTTGCAGGTCGGGCGCCATAACGTCCTGGTAGCCAAGATGGCTGCCGTCTTCTTGTGCGGCGAGTTCCAGCTGGCGTACTCGATCCAGCGCCGCTGCCAGCACAAAGCTCGGCGTGGGCGCATTGACGTCCTCCGTGCTCGCCACGAGCTTGCCCGCTGCCTGCGTGACAAGCCAGGCGACCTCGCGCTGGCAACGTACGGCCTTGCGCGTAACTGGCTTGATGGACGAAGAAGAAACGCTCCCCTTAGGCGGATTCGAAGCAGCCATAAGACCCTCCCATGAACAATCCGGCCCAATAAGTCCGGATGAAACACGTGCTACATCAGTATACAGGGGAGTGGGGTAGCGGGGCACGAGCGCACCAGCGGCAAACCGAGAGCATCAACGATGTGCCGATCGCGGAATGAGATCTCGTAATAATTGACTCTCGGCCATATTATTGAGGGGCATGACTCGCGTTCGTATGGTTGTAGGTGCTGGCGATGAATGACATTGACCTTGCTGTTCCGTTGATGGATGGACCAAGCTATGACCGTGCCTGCAGTCTCGTGCCTTCTGAATACGTTGAGGCATGGGAGTGGTTTCTGGGTGAGGAGCAGCGCGGCGGCGTTTGGACCAGCCTTCCGCACCACACCAAGGAAGATAGCCCTCAGTATCAGTATCGTTTGAGAATTGGCTCGGACTTCTTTCCCGTAACGCGGGATTCAGGGATCTTCTGGCCGGGCCAGGATCGGGTGAAGCAAGATCCCAATAAGATCTTTGCGCTCTCGGTCCATAACTCTAAAAAGAGCTTCTACACCGATGTGCCTCCGCTCTATTTGGACGATGGTACGTGGGTCATTAAGTACTCGGTTCAAGCGCCGGGTACCGTTGGTTTTCGAGACCAGAATTACAACCGTAAAATGCTCAACTGCATGGAATGTGGCGTTCCAGTCGGAGTCATATTTGCAACCGAGGTGGGCTATAAAGTGCTCGGCCTTGCGTTTGTTGAGCGGTTCGAGCCCGAAAACGGATGGTTTGTTCTACACGGTCCTGTTCATAAAGGCGGACCGGACCCTCGTTTTGCGCCCGACATGAGTTATCTGGAGCGCATGCCCGTCGATGTTGAGTTTGCCGGACGGGATGCGACCGATGACGAAAAAGTTCGCTATGCGTTAAGACGCGAGCGATTGGGGCAGCAATGGTTCCGCAAGCAGCTCGTTGCCGCCTATGACGGCCGTTGCGCGGTGTCGGACTGCGGCGTCAGCGAAGCTCTGGAGGCTGCGCATATCGAGAATTACTCGGGACCCAAATCGCAGGTTGCCAGCAACGGCATTCTGCTTCGGCGCGACCTTCATTCCCTATTTGATGCTCACCTGATTTCGTTTGAGCCTGTTTGCGGCGAATATCGGCTGTGCGGATCGTACCTGCTGGATAAGACCGACTACGCTTCCTTTGCGGGTGCGACGCTAAGGCAGCCGAATGAGCGTCAGTGGCGACCCAATACGGTGTTTCTTGAGGCCCATCGCATTGAGTTCGATCGCTCGGAAAAGAAGCGTGAAAAGGCGGGGCTTCTGCCGTATTAGCGTATTTGGTTTTGGCATTCTTTGACGATCGTGTTGTTTGATCGGATCGCGTGGCGATGCAATCTCGCGCACGCCCGCCGGTGCATGCTCTTTCTGATTTGTATAGCGAGAGGGGAGCGCGTATGAGCTGGCGAGGCGATATTGCGATGGGGAAGTACGGAAAACTGCCGTGTGCCCTTATAGACAACAATATGTTTCCGAGCGTAGAGGTTGATTGCGGGTCGTTTGTCGTCGCCTGTACTTGCTGCGGCTCGCAAATACCGTGTCTCGACATTCGGTTCATCGATGCGTGCGACAGGCTCAGCGACGAAGTGAGAAAACGGACAGGCGTTCATATGCCGGTGTATCCGGAGAAATGCCCCGTTTGTGGCTTCGATATCGTGTACGACGCCGGCGACGAGGGATAGGTGATGCGGAGGAGCTGACTGTGAAGGCCTCTCCGTCTCTACAAATAAACCCCCTCGCCGAGTTGCCTGTGGAACTCGGCGTGGTGGTCGCGTGCCCAGGTAAAGAGTGCCTGGTCAAAATTGGTGCGCGCGGCTGGGATGCCAAAGACGCCGGCAACTTCGACGCGCACAAACTCCAGTGCCGGCAGCTTGTTGATGGCGGTGAGGGCAAACGGGGACGAGGGCTCCTCGAACAGATAGCGGCTGCCTTGCAGCGCGTCGCAACTGGTGCACGTGTTGCCGAGCGACGGGGCTTTGGAGGCTCGCGCGCCTACGGGCTTGTAGCCGCAGCGCTTATGAAGGTAGTCGCGGATCTCGCCCGGCACGCAGCCAAGAGCGGGCACGATGGCGAGTGCGTTAGCGTTGGCCGTGTTGATGGCAATGTGCCCGGCTTCGTTGGACGCGTGCGCGATGGCGATGCTCTCGTCGTTGTCGGCTCGATAGGGAATGCCGAAGGCCGCGACCGAGGTCTCTTTGTGACACTTCCAGCACTCGCGCTTGCCCAGTACTAGATATATATACGGCGCTGAGGGGTCGGATCGGTCAACACCGGGCAGCCACTCGGCAAAGGGCTCGGGGTTAACGCCGCTGGGTACATACCAGATCTTCTTGGTCCGGTCCCATTTGGCGCCCAGCGCCTTGGCTTCTTCTTTGTGCGAAAAGGGGACATCGAGCTCGGTGCGCATGGCGGCTCCTTGGTACTGCAGGTGCAAGTGGCTAAAGAATACCGCAGGGCGCAGACATCGCGGCGTTTTGCCGAGAAGTTGCGGTGCGGATGGGTTCGAGACGTGTTGGTCTCGGCCTCGGTGGCTATTGGGGCGGTTTTGATTGACTACGGAGTCAGCCGGGATAGGCACTTGGGTCGCTGACGCGGTTTTGTACATGGGCAGGGTGGTTGGAGCAGTTTGCGGCGCAGTTTTGTGCCCGGCTGTTGTTGATGTTGGGGTATTGAATTTGTTTGGCAGCCATTCGTCAGGTGAATTGATGTTACGTTGCGATGACGGTTGGAGTTGCCAGCGGATTTGGCGACATAAAACAAAACAGCTCAGAGACATAGCCTCTGAGCTGTGAACATTTGGTGGGCGTTAGAAGATTTGAACTTCTGACCTCTTCCGTGTCAGGGAAGCGCTCTCCCCCTGAGCTAAACGCCCGATCAAGGGTGCGCAAGCGCGCAAGGGATAATATAACGGAGCCTGAACTCGGTGGCAAGAACATTTTTAAAAATCGCTTACATTGTGGAATTCGGGGGCTTTGTCATATCCATTTCAAAAGAGCCTGCTGCCGCGATTTGGCTGTTGCATAATGCAAGCCCATTGTGGTATCGAGCTATGGAAAGACGTCTGCGGAATTGTCCTACCGATAAACGGACAAGCCTCCAGCTGGTGCCTTTGCCGTGGTAAGGTAAGCCGAATTGCTTCCAGACTGTTTCGGGGGAGTGGAATGAGCAAAGAGTGTGTCGAGCAGGTCGAAGGCGCAGGGGCTTCGGTGCCGATGACCGATATATCGAACATTGATGTGCCCGAGGGCACTGACGAGCTCAGCCGCAGTACCCGCCGTGCATGGCGCGACCGCCTGAACAGTGCGTCGACGCGCAAGATGATTACGGGCGTTCTGGCCACGCTGGTGGGTGGTTCGTTTTGGGGTTTTTCGGGTACCAGCGCGAGCTTCCTGTTCGATACCTATCACGTTGATACCCTGTGGCTTATGAGTGTGCGCCAGATTCTCGCCGGTCTGCTCTTTATGGCCGTGGTGGTCACGCGCGATCGCGAGCGTCTGGTTAAACTCTGGACCACGCCCGCCGACCGCAGACAACTGCTGCTTTTTACCGCTTTTGGCCTGCTGTTCAACCAGTTCTGCTATCTTTCGGCCGTGCGCCTGACCAATGCCGGAACCGCGACGGTGCTTCAGTGCCTGCAGCTGGTCATCATTATGGGATACACCTGCGTTATCGACCGCCGCAGGCCGCGCACGCGCGAGGTTATCGGCATTGGCTTGGCTCTGGGCGGTACGTTTTTGATCGCCACCGGCGGTGACCCCACCAGCCTGAGCATCTCGCCGTTCGGCCTGGTCGCGGGCCTTATGTGTGCGGTCAGCGCCACCTGCATGGCGGTGATCCCCGCCAAGATCCTGCCCGAATATGGCAGCCCCATTGTCACGGGTTCGGCTATGCTCACGGCGGGCATCGTTTCGTGTGCTTTCGTTCGCCCTTGGGCGCATATGCCGGCGCTCGATGTTGCCGGTATCGAGGCGCTCGCGGTGTTCGTGGTCATCGGTTCGTTTTTTGCCTACATGCTCTATATGCAGGGCGTTAAGGACATTGGCTCGGTCCGCGCAAGCCTCATCGGAACCGTGGAGCCGGTCTCGGCGACCATCACGAGTGCCGTTATGCTGGGCACGGTGTTTTTGCCGACCGACTTGATTGGCTTTGCCATGATCATCGTGATGATGTTCCTCACGGTGTAGCCCCTTCGGTTGCTTTAAAGGATAATAGGCTGGCGGCGCGTTGCTTTGGCGGCGCGCCTTTGTCTATAGAGAGGACCTCTTATGAAGTACTTTGGCACCGACGGCTTTCGCGGCGAGGCCAATGTTGGGCTGACCGTGGAGCATGCGTACAAGATCGGCCGTTTTGTGGGTTGGTACTACGGTGCCAACCGCGAGCGCAAGGCACGCGTGATCGTGGGCAAGGACACGCGTCGCTCGAGCTACATGTTCGAGGCGGCGCTGGTGAGTGGCCTGGTCGCGAGCGGTGCGGACGCATATATGCTGCACGTGATCCCCACGCCGGGCGTGGCGCATCAGACCGTGGAGGGCTGCTTCGATTGCGGCATCATGATCAGCGCGAGCCACAACCCGTTTTGCGATAACGGCATTAAGCTCGTCAACAGCGACGGCTTTAAGATGGACGAGGACGTGCTGGAGCTCATCGAGGACTATATCGATGGCAAGAGCGAGGTGCCGCTGGCAACGGGCAACCACATCGGCGCCACGGTGGACTACATGCAGGGCCGCAACCGCTATATTGCCTCGCTCATCGCGAGCGCGAACTTTTCGCTGCAGGGTGTCAAGATCGGCCTGGATTGCGCCAACGGCTCGGCGTCCTCGGTGGCCAAGCCGGTGTTCGACGCACTGGGCGCCGACGTGCGCGTGATCAACGCCGCGCCCGACGGATTTAACATCAATGTGGACTGTGGCTCGACGCATATGGAGCGCCTGCAGCGCCACGTGGTGGAGCAGGGCCTGGACGTGGGCTTTGCCTACGACGGCGATGCCGACCGCTGCCTGGCCGTGGACGAGCGCGGTCGCGTGGTCGACGGCGACCAGATCCTGTACGTGTGCGGCGTGTACCTGAACAAGCACGGGCGACTCTCGGGCGGTACCGTGGTGCCGACGATCGCCAGCAACTTTGGCCTGATCAAGTCGCTGGAGCTTGCCGGTCTGAGCGCCGTGACCAGCGGCGTGGGCGACCGTCACGTGTACGCCAAGATGCGCGAGGGCGGCTTCAGCCTGGGCGGAGAGCAAACGGGCCACACGATTTTTGGCGATATCGAGCGCACGGGCGACGGCATTATGACCTCGCTGCGCGTGATGGAAGTGATTCGCGCCGAGCGCGAGACGCTCTCGCAGCTCACGGCTCCGTGCAAGCTGCTGCCGCAAGCACAGGTTGCCGTGCGCGTGGCCGACAAAGATGCCGCGCTCGAGAACATGGGCGTGCAGAATGCGATCGCCGAGGCCGAGGCCGCGCTGGCGGGCGAGGGCCGCGTGCTCGTGCGCAAGAGCGGAACCGAGTCGGTGATTCGCGTGTTGGCTGAGGCTCCGGACCAAGCCGCCGCCGACGCCGCCATGAAGCGCATCGCCAACGCGCTCGAGGCTCTGTAGTTACGCGGTTTTACCAAACCGCGTAACGGCTCGACGCTGCCAAGACATCGGCGTCAACCTAGTCATTGGGGACGTTCTTAAACGACTAGTCATCGGGGACACTCTTCGTTATCCGTGCTTCTGGCTGGCAAAGAGTGTCCCAAACGACTAGTCATTAAAGAACGTCCCCAATGACTAGGTGAAAAGGGGGCGCCGCGGAACCAATTCCGCGGCGCCCCCTTTGCGTTGGCGTGTTGCTTAAGCTTTACAGCTCGTAGAGCGTGGTGAACTTGTCCTGCAGGTAGCTGCAGTAGTAGCGGGCATCGAACGCCATGCCGCAGGCGCCCTTGATGAGCTCCGGTGCGTCTTTGGCGCGGCCCCACTGCCAAATGTGCTCGCCCAGCCAGGCGCGGACGGGCGTCAGATCGCCGCTCGCACAGGCACCGGTAAGGTCGACGCCGTCGCGGCACATGGCCGGCACAAACATGGCGTCGTAGGCGCTGCCCAGCGCATAGGTGGGGAAGTAACCAAATGAGCCGCCGCTCCAATGCGTATCCTGCAGGCAGCCGCGCGTGTCGTCGGGAACGGGAATGCCCAGGTACTCGTCCATAAAGCGATTCCAAAGCGCGGGGATGTCCTTGGCCGTGGCCTCGCCGGCAAACAGCATGCGCTCGATCTCGTAGCGCACCATAACGTGCAGCGGATAGGTGAGTTCGTCCGCCTCGGTGCGGATCAACGACGGCTGCGCGATGTTCACGGCGCGGTAGAGCGTGTCCTCGTCCACGCTGCCATAGACCTCGGGCGCGTGACGGCGCAGCACCTCGAGCAGCGGGCCCATAAAGGCGCGGCTGCGCCCCACGGTGTTTTCGAAAAAGCGGCTCTGGCTCTCGTGGATGCCCATGGAGGTGCCGCCCTCCAGACAGGTGCGCGCATAGGCGGGATTGACGCCCAGCTCGTACATGGCGTGCCCCGCTTCGTGGATGATGCTGTAGACGTTGGAGATACAGTCGTCCTCGTAGATGTGCGTCGCGATGCGCGCGTCGCCCACGGCAAAGCCCTCGCTAAACGGGTGCTCGGTAAAGGCAAGCGTGGTGTCGTTCAGGTCCAGGCCGACGAGCTTCATCAGGTCGAAGCTCATGGCTCGCTGGGCGGCCTCGGGCACGCGGGCGTGCAAGAAGTCGGCGTCGGGCTGTTGGCCGCGCTCGCCGATGGCGTGCACGAGCGGCACGACCGTTGCCTTGACCTCATCGCAAAACGCGTCGAAGCTCTTGGCGGAAAGGCCGCGCTCGTACTGGTCGAGCCAAACATCGTACGGGTCGCGCTTTGGGTCCATGAGCTCGGCCTGATGCTTAAGCTGGCCGACGATTCTATCCACATAGGGCTCAAAGCTCGCCCAGTCATTGGCCGTCTTGGCCTTGTGCCACACGGCGTCGGCCTCGCAGGTGAGCCTGGTCCAGGCCTCGGCCTCCTCGGTGGGAATGACGCTCGCTTCGCGCTGGTCGCGGCCGAGCACGCGGATCTCGTCGAGCAGCTGCGGGTCGTCGATCTTGCCGCCGGCGACGGTCTCGCGTGCTAGCGAGCGCACAAGTTCGACAGACTTTTCACTGGTCAGAAGCTTATGGTGCTCGCCGGCAAGGGTGCCCATGGCGTCGGCACGGGCGGCGGCACCGTTGGCGGGAGCAATGGTCGCGCCGTCAAACTCGGCAATCTTGAGCAGATACTCGCGGGTCCACAGCTTGCCCTCGAGCTTGCGGAATTTTTTAATGGCCTTATCGACCTTCATGCCTTTGAGCGTCTTGTCCGCTGCGGGCTTGGCCTTCTTATCGAGTTTCTTTCCCATACCATATCCTTGATCTCGCGAGCCGAGCGCCACGGATGGGCGCACGGCCAGTTTGCACAGCTACCTGCCTTGTACCCAGCACGAACAAAACGGAACGCGGCGATACGCCCACACA
>CATVZP010000074.1 GCA_958348565.1 uncultured Collinsella sp.
AGGAAAGCACTTAATGTGCTTTCCGTCTTGCGCAGGACTGTAGAGCAGCAAACTTCATGCCCTCCGGTCCGCCCCGGGAGCCACTGCTAAGTTATCCCCCGGCATTCAGAAAATCTAAGTGCCAAAAAATAAGATTTTTTGACTCTGTGTTGTATAACCCGCCATTCGTGGGTACCATTCAACGCGTACGCAAACAAAAAGGGTTAACCCGCGCGGTATGACCGCGCAGCCCACAAAGGAGGAAACAAGCATGTCGTCTTTGAAGCCGCTTGCAGATCGCGTCCTGGTCAAGCCCGACGAGGCCGAGCAGAAGACCGCTTCTGGTCTGTACATCGCCAGCAACGCTCAGGAGAAGCCGCAGCGCGGCACCATCGTTGCCGTTGGCGCCGGTAAGGTCAATGACAAGGGCGAGCGCATCCCCATGGACGTTCAGGTCGGCGACGTTGTCATCTACGGTAAGTTCGGTGGCAACGAGGTCAAGGTCGACGGCGAGAAGTATCTGCTGATGCGCGCCGACGACATCTACGCTGTCGTCGAGGCCTAGTCTCGTCAGAATCTCTGATTCGTCTTTGAACGCGTCCGCCGTATAAGACTCGGAAGCGGCGACGCGAGTCACATTTCTTTTGGAGGATTACTTACCATGGCAAAGAACATTACGTTCAACACCGATGCCCGCGCCAAGCTCGCAAAGGGCGTCAACACTCTGGCCGACGCCGTTACCGTCACCATGGGCCCCAAGGGCCGTTACGTCGCTCTGCAGCGCACGTTCGGTGCCCCGACCATCACCAACGACGGCGTTTCCGTCGCTAAGGAGATCGAGCTCGAGGACAACATCGAGAACATGGGCGCCCAGCTGGTGAAGGAGGTCGCCACCAAGACCAACGACACCGTGGGTGACGGCACCACCACCGCAACCCTGCTCGCTCAGGCTATCGTCAACGACGGTCTGCGTAACGTCGCCGCTGGCGCCAACCCGCTGGCCATCCGTCGCGGCATCGACAAGGCTGTAAACGCCGCCGTCGCCGAGATGAAGAAGCAGGCCAAGCCGGTCGAGACCAAGGAGCAGATTGCTTCCGTCGGCACCATCTCCGCTGGTGACCCCGAGGTTGGCGAGAAGATCGCCGAGGCCATGGAGGTCGTGGGCAAGGACGGCGTCATCACCGTCGAGGATTCCCAGACGTTCGACATCACCATCGACACCGTCGAGGGCATGCAGTTCGACAAGGGCTATGTCTCCGCTTACTTCGTCACGGACAACGACCGCATGGAGGCCGTGATGAAGGATCCGTACATCCTCATCACCGACCAGAAGATCTCCAGCGTTCAGGACATCATGCCTGTTCTCGAGGCTGTCCAGCGCGCCGGCCGTGGCCTGCTCATCATCGCTGAGGACATCGACGGCGAGGCTCTGCCGACCCTGGTCCTCAACAAGATCCGTGGCGCTCTCAACGTCTGCGCCGTCAAGGCCCCGGGCTACGGCGATCGCCGCAAGCGCATCCTCGAGGACATCGCCGTCCTCACCGGTGGCCAGGCCGCTCTGGACGAGCTGGGCGTGAAGGTCGCTGACATCACCGCCGATATGCTCGGTACCGCTAAGTCCGTCACCATCTCCAAGGACAACACCGTCGTCGTCGGCGGCGCTGGCTCCAAGGAGGCCATCGACGCCCGCATCGCTCAGATCAAGGGCGAGATGGAGAACACCACCTCTGACTTCGACCGCGAGAAGCTCCAGGAGCGCCTGGCCAAGCTCTCCGGTGGCGTTGCCGTCATCAAGGTCGGCGCTGCTACCGAGTCCGAGCTCAAGGAGATCAAGCACCGCGTCGAGGATGCCCTGCAGGCTACCCGCGCTGCTGTCGAGGAGGGCATCGTCGCCGGCGGCGGCGTCGCCTTCATGGACGCTGCTCCTGCGCTCGACGCCGTCGAGATTGACGACCCCGAGGAGAAGATCGGCGTCGACATCGTCAAGAAGGCTCTGACCGCTCCGGTCGCCACCATCGCCAAGAACGCTGGCTTTGAGGGCGCTGTCGTGGTCGACAAGGTTGCCGAGCTGCCTGCTGGCCAGGGTCTCAACTCTGCCAACGGCGAGTGGGGCGACATGATCGAGATGGGCGTCCTCGACCCCGTCAAGGTCAGCCGCGTCACCCTGCAGAACGCTGCTTCTGTCGCTAGCCTGATCCTCATCACCGAGGCCACCGTCTCCGATGTGCCCAAGAACACTCAGCTTGAGGACGCTATCGCTGCTGCCACCGCTGGTCAGCAGGGCGGCGGTATGTACTAAGGCCGACAAGGTCTAGAACTCCCACCGGGAATCCGGGGGCGTGACGGGGGTTTCTCTCCGGAACGTCCTCGGACATGCAAAGAGGCTCCGCATCGCGCTTCGCGCTGCGGAGCCTCTTTGCGTCCTGCGGAAATGTTCCGGAGAGAAACCCCCGTCACGCCCCCGGATTCCCTGCGTTTACGGCCTTGAGGTCGGCGGGCGGAGAAGGACGTGGTTGATAGGGATACGTGTCCCTTTCGCTGTTTCGCGCTTTGCGCGAAAGGCGCGCTACTTTGGAATGGGTGGGGAACGTGGTTGTTGCGGCAACTGGTCCCAGCCATAAATTACCCTTGGCATACTTGCGCGAAAGCCTACTGGTGCTACACTTGCAATTGCTGTTTCAGGGCGGGGTGAAATTCCCCACTGGCGGTAAATCGGGCGGTGTCAAAGGGACGCCGTGGCGCAGGCGAGATGCCTGTGACCGAGCCGATGAGTCCGCGACCCGTGTGTGCGTTGGTTCGCATGCCGGCTGAACTGGTGAGATACCAGTACCAACGGTTAGAGTCCGGATGAAAGAGGCAGGTGATCTTATGTCTGAACAGTCGCAGCATATCCATTTTGAGAACACGAATAGGTGGAGCACCAAACAGCTCGTTACCATGGCGTTGATGTGCGCCTTGGGCGCCCTGTTTATGTACGTGCAGCTGCCCATCCTTCCCTCGGCGCCGTTTTTGACGTATGACCCGTCGCTGGTGCCGGCGATGGTGTGCGGATTTGCGTATGGCCCTGGTGCCGGCACCGCTGTTGCCGCCATGGCGATCGTCATCCATGCGCTTACCACGGGCGATTGGGTTGGTGCGCTTATGAACTTGGTTGCCACGCTGGGCTATATTCTGCCTGCGGCTATCGTCTACCAGAAGATGCATACCTATAAGGGTGCCGTGATTGGCCTGGCGCTGGGTGTTATTGCCGCTACGGCGCTGTCTATGGTCGCAAACCTTACCATTGGCGTTTGGTTCTGGTATGGCTCGGTCGATGCGATCGCCCCGCTCATGATTCCCGCCGTTTTGCCGTTCAACCTCATCAAGACCGTGCTCAACTCGGTGTTGACGCTGGCAGTGTACAAGGCGGTCTCTAATCTCATCACGCCCAAGAAGGACCAGGTCAAAGGCCGCGCATGATTGAGTGTCGGAGCGTTTCCTTTAGCTACGACGGCGCTGCGAAAGCGCTCGATGGCATCGATCTGAACATCGAGGATGGCGAGTTTTTCTGCATCCTCGGCGGCAATGGGTCGGGCAAGTCGACGTTTGCCAAGCACCTGAACGCGCTGCTGCATCCCGATACGGGAACGGTGTGCGTCAACGGCATGGACGCGTCCGATCCCGAGCTGGTCTATGACATCCGCTCGACTGCGGGCATGGTGTTCCAGAATCCCGACGACCAGCTTGTGGCGACGCTTGTCGAGGACGATGTTGCGTTTGGTCCCGAGAACTTAGGGGTCGAATCGGCCCAGATCGCGCAGCGCGTACGCGAGGCGCTGAAGGGCGTGGGCCTGGTGGGCTTTGAGCGCCATGAGACCCACGCGCTTTCGGGCGGCCAAAAGCAGCGCGTGGCGCTTGCCGGCGTGCTCGCCATGGAACCGCGCATGCTCATATTGGACGAGGCTTCCTCGATGCTCGATCCGCGTGGACGTCAGGGCCTTATGAAGGCTTGCCGCGCGTTGCACGATCGCGGCATGACCATCGTGATGATTACGCACTTTATGGAAGAGGCCGCCGAGGCCGATCGTGTCGCGGTGTTTCGGGCGGGGCGCGTTGCCATGCTCGGTACGCCCGAGGAAATCTTGACGCGGGCAGACGAACTTGCGCAGCTCAACCTGGATATGCCGGCGTCGTGCTGTCTAGGTAGGGCACTTCGTGAGAAGGGCGTGCCCGTTTGCGCGCAGGTGCGCGAGGCAGATATGGTCGCCGAGATTGCACAGGTTTATGCCGAGCGGAGCGGGGCGGACGTCGCAGTGCAGCCTTCCGCATCCGATTCTCGTATGCTTGACAATGCATCCTCTGCAGCCGACGGGATGGCCGCGTCGGAGCCCGTTATCGAGATTTCGCATCTCTCGCATAGCTATTCGCTGAGCGCCCGCGAGCGTCGCCGTTGGCACAAGCGCTCAGCCGTCGAGGGTGCATCGAACAAACAGGCTCTCTGGGGCAACGACCCCAGCAGTCCGTGGGCACTGCGTGATGTATCGCTGACGGTGCGTCGCGGCGAGTTCCTGGGGCTAGCGGGCCATACCGGTTCGGGTAAATCCACACTGGTCCAGCACCTCAACGGATTAATCCGCCCGCAGGAGGGGAGCGTTTGCGCGCTGGGGCTTGACCTATCAAGCAAGAAAGACGCCGTCGCGGTTAAGGCTAAGGTTGGCGTGGTGTTTCAGTATCCCGAGCGCCAGCTGTTTGCCGAGACCGTGGCACAGGACGTGGCATTTGGTCCGCGTAACCTTGGCTTGTCGCAGGCCGAGGTCGCCCGCCGCGTTGAGTCATCGCTCGCGCGCGTGGGCCTCGACCTGGCTACGGTGGGCGACAAGAACCCCTTTGAGCTCTCCGGCGGGCAGCAGCGGCGCGTGGCGTTTGCTGGCGTGCTTGCCATGGAGCCCGAGGTCCTGGTACTCGATGAGCCCATGGCAGGGCTCGATCCGGCGGCGCGCAGTGATTTTCTGGAGCTCATCGATCGACTTCACCATGGGGGCCTGACCGTCGTCATGGTCTCGCACAGTATGGATGACCTTGCCAATTGCTGCGACCGTATTGTCGCGATGAACGAGGGCGAGGTGTTTGCCGAGGGCAGGCCCGCTCAGGTTTTTGCGCATGCCGATGAGCTCAAGTCGATCGGCTTGGGCGTACCTGCTGCTCAGCGCATGGCGTTGGCGCTCGCGGAAGCGGGCGTGCCGCTGCGTTGCGGCGGGCTCTATACGGTTGAGTCGTTGGCCGACGAGTTGGCAGATTTGCTGATCGGTCGCTCGGACGGTTCTTCTGACGTCTCGGACAAAGCCAAATCCGAAACGGTCGCGCGAGAGGAGGGCTGCTAATGGAGGCGTTTTCGTTTGGCAGCTACTATCCCGGCGATAGTGCGATCCACCGCCTGGACCCGCGAACTAAGTTGCTCTTGGGCTTTGTGTTTCTGATCACGACGCTCACGGTCAGCAGCTTCCGCGGACTGGTCCCGGTCGCAATCTTCGTTGTCCTGATCTATACCGTGTCCCGGGTGCCGGCTCGTCGCGTCCTGTCATCGATGGCGCCGCTGCTGGCGATTGTCGCGGTGGTCGCGGTGCTCAACCTGTTTTCCGACCAGAGCGGGCGCATTCTGTGGCAGCTCGGCTTTTTGCAGATAAGTGAGGGCTCGCTGCATTCCGCCGCCTTTATGGCGTGCCGCCTGACCTTGATGATGGCCGGTATGAGCGCTATCACGCTCACCACACCGACGCTCGACCTCACCGCGGGCTTTGAGCGCCTGCTCGCGCCGTTTGCGCGTGTGGGACTTCCTGCGCACGAGCTCGGCATGATTATGGGTATCGCGCTGCGCTTTATGCCGCAGTTTGCCACCGAGATGAAGCAGACGGCCGACGCGCAGGCGAGCCGCGGTGCGCGCGTGACGGGAGGCCCGCTCGGCGGCGTGCGTATGCTCGGCAGTGTGGCGATTCCGCTGTTCACGGGCGTGTTCCGTCATGCCGAGACGTTGTCTGCCGCCATGGATGCCCGTTGCTATCATGGCGAGCAGGGCCGCACACGTCTGCATGCGCTTGCATTTGGCCGCGGCGATGCGTTGGCGGCGGTGGTGACGGCGTTGCTGCTCATCTGCGTCATCGTCATCAATCTTCAACTTGTTTAGGCGCGATTTGAGCGCAGGAAAGGGGTCCCTATGACCGACAACGACCGTACGGCGCAGCTCGAGCGCGCCTGTTCGTATCTCAGGCGTATTCCGGCGTGGTATCTCTCCACGATCGACGTGACGGACGGACATCAGCCGCGCGTGAGGCCGTTCTCGTTTGCCATGGTCGATGATGGCAAGCTGTGGTTTTGCACCTCGCGCGATAAGGACGTGTGGGCCGAGCTCAGCGCGAACCCCAAGTTTGAGGTTTCGGGTTGGAAACCGGGGGAGTGTTGGATTGTGCTGACCGGCGAGGCCGCGCTCGAGGACGACGCGGTCGTGAGCGACCGGGTGCGCCAGGCGGGCTTTAAGCACATGGTGGGCATCGGCGAGCAACACGATAGTGCCAACGACGGTCGCCTTGCGTTTTTCTCGGTGCGAAATATCGCCGCCCGTTTCTGTGATATCGACGGCAGCGAGGAGCGCCTGGAGCTTTAGCCCTAGGGTAGCTAAAACAGCCCCGACCCAAAAAGACTAGTGCCAGGAGGACACATGGACGGATTGAATACGGTGTTGGAGTATCTGACGTCGGTGCCGGCATGGTATTTGGCGACGAGCGTTGACGGACAGCCGCATGTGCGTCCGTTTTCGTTTGCGCAGATCCAGGACGGCAAGCTGTGGTTTGTAACGGCGCGCACCAAAGACGTGTGGCAAGAGTTGCTGCAAAATCAACGTTTTGAGGCCACGAGTTGGTGGCCGGGCCATGGCTGGCTCATCTTGCGCGGGCATGCGGGTCTGGATGACCAGGCCGCTCCCGATATGCGCGAGGCAGGCTGGAAGCACCTGGAGAGCCTGGGCGAGCACTACGAGGGCGCAGACGATCCCACGCTCGTCTTCTTTAGCGTGGAGGAACCCGAGGCCTTTATCTGCAACCATGACGAATGGGTGCCGGTCGAGCTCTAAACGAGTCTCTCAGCAAGCTTCGACAATTCAAATTCTCGCATGTAGCGGGCCCCACATTGCAACGTCACCGTAAGGTGCACTGGGCAATATGGGGCCCGTATTCATTTGTCAATTCCTTCGAGTGAATGTGTCGGGACTGTTTCAATGCATGAATATGTAAAAGATTTGCGTATATATGCATCTTTTGGTGCTAAAGTTTCAACTCACTTCATAACGACGGCTGCGGGATGCGCATTGGTGCATAACTGCAGACAAGGAGTCTGATATGTCTTTAAAGGTTGGAATCGTCGGTGCGGCTGGATATGCCGGCGCCGAGCTCATTCGCCTCGTCCTCGGTCATCCCGAGTTTGAACTTGCTGCCATTACGTCCAACGCCGATGCCGGCCAGCCGTTGTCTGCGGTGTACCCGAGCTTCGCCGGCGTAAGCGATCTTGTCTTCACGACGCATGATGCCCCCGAGCTCAAGAACTGCGATGCGGTCTTTTTGGCCGTGCCGCACACGGCTGCCATGGCACAGGTGCCCGCCCTGCTTGCCGCGGGAGTCTCCTGCATTGACCTCTCGGCCGACTATCGCCTGAACGATCCGGCCACCTTTGAGGCCTGGTATGCCGCCGAGCACACGAGCCCCGAGCTGCTCAAGACCCGCGCTTTTGGCCTGCCCGAGCTGTTCTGCCAGGACTTGGAGACCGCTGCATCCGATTATGCTGGCGGCAAGTCCGTGCTGGTTGCCTGCGCCGGTTGCTATCCCACCGCAACGAGCCTTGCTGCCGCGCCTGCCGTGCGTGCGGGCTGGGTGACTGAGAGCGGCCCCGTGGTCGTTGACGCTATCAGCGGCGTGACAGGTGCCGGTAAGTCCTGTAACGCCCGCACCCATTTTTGCAGCGCAGACGAGAACCTGGAAGCCTATGGCGTGGGCAAGCATCGTCATACGCCCGAGATCGAGCAGATACTTGGCCTGGCCGACCGCATCGTCTTCACCCCGCATCTGGCACCGCTCAAACGCGGTCTGCTCTCCACGGTGACGCTGCCGCTCGCGCCGCAGGCTCTCGACACGTTGACCCTTGAGGACGTCGTCGACCATTACAAGCAGTTCTACGCCGGCCGCACTTTTGTGCGCGTGCTCGATGCCGGCCAGCAGCCCAAGACGGCCTCGGTTGTCGGCACCAATGCCGCCCAGATTGGCCTTGCGCTCAACAAGCGTGCGGGCGTGCTGGTGGCGACGGGAGCGATCGACAATCTGTGCAAGGGTGCTGCGGGCCAGGCGGTCCAGTGCGCCAACATCGTCTTTGGATTTGATGAGCGACGAGGCTTGCCCTCAGTGGCGTGCCCGGTGTAGCACATTCGATTGTTAACGATTTGGCAGTCGGGTATCGAGTTGGGCGCCATTTTTAAGCTGGTCTAGTAGTTGCGACCGGTATGGCGTGCCAGCCGATGCCCGCTTTTTGTTTGATATAAGGAGTCGTAGGGACGATGAATATAGAGCAGCTCGATATCAAGATTCGCGCCGTCGAGGGCGGCGTTACGGCAGCGGCCGGCTTTAAGGCCGCGGGTATTCATGCAGGTTTTCGCAAGAATCCCGAGCGCTTGGATTACGCGCTCGTCGTGCCCGATAAGCCCTGTCCCGGTGCCGGTGTGTTTACGACCAACCGCTTTTGCGCAGCGCCCGTGCAGGTGAGCCGCGCCAATTTGGGCGGTGCCGATAAGGGCTATGGCATCATCGCCGGTGTCTCGGTCAATTCCGGTAACGCCAACGCGGCCACCGGTGAGACGGGCCTTGCCTGCGCGCGCGAGACGTGCAACATCGCCTCGCAGGTCATCGGCTGCGAGCCTCAGCAAATCCTGGTCGCCTCCACGGGCGTGATTGGCCAGATTCTGCCGATCGACACGTTTGAGACCGCCGTTCCTGCCGCCTACGAGGCGCTCTCCACCCACGGCGGCGCCGATGCCGCCCGCGCTATCATGACGACCGACACGCACTCCAAGGAGTATGCCGTGTGTTACCGCAGCGAGGCCGCGGGGCACGCAGACAATGCCTATACGGTGGGCGGTATGTGCAAGGGCTCGGGCATGATCATGCCCAACATGGCAACCATGATCGCGGTCATCACTACCGATGCCCCCGTCGAGCCGGCGGCGCTCCACGCCCTGCTGCTCTCCACCGTCAAGCAGACCTTCAACAAGGTAACGGTCGATTCCGACACCTCGACCAACGACACCTGCATCATGCTTGCCTCCGGCGCCGCTGCCGCAGATGCCGAGCCTATTGTCGAGGGCTCTGACGCCTTCGACGAGCTAGCCTTTGCCGTGCATGAGGTGTGCGAGAGCCTGGCGCGCAACATCGCCGCCGACGGCGAGGGTGCGTCCAAGCTCGTGACGGTCAATGTTACCGGCGCCGTGAACGACGAGGAGGCCGATATCGCCGCTCGTGCCGTCGCCAACTCGCCGCTCGTCAAGACCTGCATTGCCGGCCACGATTGCAACTGGGGCCGCGTTGCCATGGCGCTCGGCAAGTGCGGCGTGCAGTTTAACCAAGAAGATGTGTCCATCGACATGATGGGTATGCCCGTCTGCCGTGATGGCCTGACCGTTCCCTTTGACGAGGACGAGGCGCTGCGTCGCTTTGAGGCGCCCGAGATTGTGATCTCGGCAGACCTGGGCGCAGGGGACGCGGCGACCACCGTGTGGACTTGCGACCTCACGCACGGGTACATCTCCATTAACGGTGACTACCGTTCCTAGACTCTCGATGTGCCGTGCATCCCGCGACAATCGCGGGCAACGAGGTACGGCGCGATAGCTACACGAAAGACGAGGCAGACTATGAAGTTCGCACGCGATTGTCGCTCGAGCGAATCCAACGAAGTTACCGCGCAGCTGCTGTTCGAAGCGCTGCCGTGGATTAAGAACCTGACCGGCAAGA
>CATVZP010000075.1 GCA_958348565.1 uncultured Collinsella sp.
TGTCCGTGTTTGCCAAGCCGGGCCAGAAGGTCGCGTTTGTCGGCGCCACCGGTGCGGGCAAGACGACCATCACCAATCTCATCAACCGCTTCTATGACATCGCCGATGGCAAGATTCGCTACGACGGCATCAACGTCAACAAGATCCGCAAGGCAGACCTGCGCCGCTCGCTGGGCGTCGTGCTGCAGGACGTGAACCTGTTCACCGGCACCGTGATGGACAACATCCGTTACGGCAACCTGGACGCCACCGACGAGGAGTGCATCGCGGCGGCAAAGCTCGCCGGCGCGGACGACTTTATCACCCGCCTGCCCGACGGCTACGACACCATGCTCACCGGCAACGGCGCCCAGCTGTCGCAGGGCCAGCGCCAGTTGATCTCGATTGCCCGCGCCGCCGTCGCCGATCCGCCGGCGATGATTCTGGACGAGGCCACGAGCTCCATCGACACCCGCACCGAGGCTATCGTGCAGGCGGGCATGGACAAGCTCATGGAGGGCCGCACGACGTTTGTCATCGCGCACCGCCTGTCCACCGTACGCAACTCCGACGCGATCATCTGCCTGGATCACGGCCGCATCATCGAGCGCGGCAACCACGACGAGCTGATCGCCAAGCGCGGGTATTACTACCAGCTCTACACCGGAGCGTTTGAGCTGGAGTAGATCTGGCAACCCGGAACTACGCCGCAACGCATAAGCCCCCGCAGTTCATATGAGCTGTGGGGGCTTTTTTCATGCCGGCCGGAAACCGTATCCCACTTTTCGGACCCAGAATGGGATGCCGTTTCCCGCTGGACCCCCTCCGGGAAACGGCATCCCATTTCAAGGGGGTAAACCGGGATGTAGTTTCCCCTAACGGCACCTTTGGGAAGCCGCATCCCACTCTAGACGCACAAAACGGGATGAGCTTTCCCATGGTGATCCAAGACCAGAAGCATGTCCGATAGCGCAGCCAGGTCAAGAACAACAAGGCAAGCGTCATGCCAATTTGGACGAGCGTCTGCTGCAGTTTGAGGCTGCTGGCCCGTATGGTAGAGTTAACCACCCATGAATTTCAGCACACTGCGTGCTACCTGCTCTTTTGTCATTTAGGGGAGTGAACTTGTGAATACTTCTGTCGCCAAGAAGGCCAGCCAGGCGGTGCGCCTGCTCATGATGGTGCTCACGGCAGTTCTCATCTTCTTCTTCATCAATGTTATGCTGCTCGTCTCCGATATCCAGGGCACGGCGCGCGTGGTCAACTACGCCGGTCTGGTGCGCGGTACCACGCAGCGAATCGTTAAGCTCGAGGATGCGGGCCAGCCTCAAGATGACCTGCTCAAAGCCGTGGATTCATACATCAACGGTTTGCGTTACGGAAGTGGCGACCTTAACCTCGTCCGTCTCGACGACGACGAGTATCAGGCAAAGATGACCGAGCTTGCTAATTATTTTGATGAGCTTTGCACCGAGATCATCCGCGTGCGCGAAGTCGGCTATGAGAACACCGACATCATTCCTATGAGCGAGGAGTTCTTTGGCATTTGCGACGATGCTACGCGACTCGCAGAGGACTACTCTCAGGAGAAGGCGTCGGTGCTCAACTATCTCGAGGGCTTGGTGATCATCGACATCATGGGCTTGGTGGCGACCTTTGCGGTTGAACTTGTTCGCGCGGTGCGAACTGCCGCGCTCAATCGCGAACTGCAGAGCAAAGTCTATCTCGACGAAGCCACGGGACTGCCCAACAAGAACAAGTGCGAGGAGGTCTTGGGGCAGGAGCAGCCTGTCTCCGCGGAGGCGCCCGTTGCGATGTGCGTCTTCGACCTTAACAATCTGCATACGGTCAATAACAGCTTTGGTCACGAGAAGGGCGACGAATACATCCGTTCTTTTGCCCAGCAGCTGGGGCTCGTGGCGTCGGAGACCTGCTTTGTGGGTCGCGACGGCGGCGATGAGTTTATCGCGGTGCTGCGGGATACCGATCGAGCTGCCGTGGAGTCCTGTCTCGCTCGGGTTCGTGCGAACGTGAACGAGTATTCCGAGGCTCACCCCGACATGCTCATCAGCTATGCGGTGGGCTACGCGCTTTCCAGCGATTTTGATGAACCGCCTACGATGCGCGAGCTCTTTTCCCAGGCCGACAAAAACATGTACATCGACAAGAACCGCGTTAAGACAGCCGAGGCAGCCGGGCTGCAACGCGAGAACCGCTAAACCCGTAGCAAAAGGTAGCTAATTTGGGACGGGGCTCTTTTGGCTACTTGAGAAGCTGGGCCATGGCGTTGACGAATTTTTGGACTTGGAGGGTGGGCTCGAGCGGATAGTGCAAAAAGACCGGCACCTCTCGCCCGCATAGGAGCGGCACGCCCACAAAGGCTGGGTGTACGCCCGACCATGCGCCGCAGGTGAGCACCGCATCGCCCTTTTCCTCCGCCTCGTTAAAGAGCGCAAAGTCGAAGCTATCCACATCGATCACGTCCACGCCGCCGTCAGCCAAAAGGTCGATGCGCAGGCTGTCCATGGCGTCGTTGCCGTGGCGCAGTACGCGCAGGCGCATCCCCTCCAAGTCGGCGACCGTGATACGCGTCTTGCGCGCCAGTGGGCTCGTACGCGGCAGGTCAATATAAAACGGTACGTTGACAATGCGGAGCTTTTGGCAGGCATCACCCCAGCGTGGGGTAGAAAAACTCGACTGCACCACATCGACCTCGCGGCCCAAGCTGCGCATGACGGTCTCGCGCTCGTCATAAAGGTCGCTTACCGGCACGATTTCAAATCGCAGCGACGGTTCCAGATCGTGGATGCCCGACCACATCGACAGCGTTTGGCGCCCCGGGCACATCATCGACACGCCCAGGCGCACGGCCCCGCCATCGCCCGCCGCGCGTCGGGCACGGCGCAGCGCGTCCTCGGACTGCCGCATAATCGAGCGCGCATCGTCCACCAGCAGAGCACCCGCCGGCGTCACCTTGACGCCCGAGTGCGAGCGCTCGAACAACGTGATGCCAAACTCGGCCTCAAAGCCCGATACCTGCTTGACGAGCGCTGGAGTCGACACGCGCAATTTTGCCGCCGCACGCGAGAAGCTTCCCAGCTCCGCGGCGGCCGATATGGCCTCGAGTCGTCGATCGTACACGTCAATCTCCCGTTTTCGCGCCTGTGACCGTATGGTGCCACAGGGGGTTGTTTTCGCAGGTCACTCACTCAATTGAGAATAAACTGCATCGCACAGTATAAACCTACGGTTAACGCCATTCTAACAAATATGCAATTCACCTGCGCAAATGCAAAGCATACGATAACCAGCGAAAACCACGTGGGTCGGTTAATGGGAGCGACCCACCGGGAGGCACAAGAAGGGAAGTTCCTATGAGCAATTGGCTTAAGCTCGAGGGCGATGTCTGCGCCGTGACTGGCGCGCTCGGCGGTATGGGCGCCGAGATCTGCCGCGAGTTCGCCCGCAATGGCGCCAACGTCGTCATGCTCGACCTGGACGAGGAGAAGGTCAAGGCCGCTGCCGCCGACCTCGCTGCCGAGTTTGGCATCCACGCCGAGGGTTACAAGATGAACGCCACCAACGAGGCCGAGGTCCAGGCTGCCGTCGACGCCACCATCGCCAACTTCGGCCGCGTCGACGTCCTCGTCAACACCGCCGGCATCCTGCGCTTCGCCGCCATGGAGGATCTGCCGCTGAGCGACTGGGAGCAGGTGCTCAACGTCAACCTCACCGGCTACTTCATCACCTCGCAGCGCTTTGGTCGCGAGATGATCAAGGCCGGCCAGGGCCGCCTGGTGCACATCTCGACCGTCGCCAGCCACTCCCCCGAGACGTTCTCGGGCGTGTACAGCTCCACCAAGGCCGGCGTCAACATGATGTCCAAGATGCTCGCCGCTGAGTGGGGCCCCTACGGCGTCCGCTCCAACTGCGTCGAGCCCTGCTTCGTCAAAACTCCGATGTCGGCCAATTTCTACGCCGACCCCGAGGTCGAAAAGAGCCGCAGCCGTCTGATCGCCACACGCCGCATCGGCGAGGTCAGCGATATCGCCAACGCCGTCATGTTCCTGGCGTCCACGCGCTCGGACTTTACCACCGGCGACGCCATCAAGGTCGACGGCGGCTTCTCCAACATGATGGGCGACCTCACCGCCAAGCCCGGCGGCCGTCGCGCCTATGCCGACAACTACCTTAAGAACAAGGGTGTCGATCTCTGGTCCGATGAGTCCGGCGTCGCAAAGCCGACTGACCAGTAAACCAACCCGACAGGGAGGCCCCGCGGACACGCCCGCTCCTCCCCCGTATCGATTAGAAAGAGTCCAATGGCTTCCACCAACTCCAACAAGGGTCGCGCCGTCGTGCTTTCCGCCGCGTGCGTCACCATGTTCTTCATCAGCTCCATCGCGCTATATTCCGTCGTGAGCAAGAATCTGCTCGCCGTCTACCCCGAGTGGTCGAGCGCCCTTACCTGGGCTTTCCCCGTCTTCCAGACCATCATGGCCGTGACGGGCATCTTCGCCGGCCGTATCTCCGATAAGATCGGTCCGCGCAACGTCGTGATCGCCGCTGCCGTGTGCTACGGCCTGGGCTGGTTCATGTCCGGCACCGTCACCGAGCCGTGGCAGTTCTACCTGTGGTTCTCGCTCGTCGCCGCCATCGGCAACGGCCTGGGCTACAACCCGGCGCTCACCACCGGCCAAAAGTGGTTCATCGACAAGAAGGGTCTCGCCTCCGGCATCACCCTGGCCGCTTCGACCGCCGGCCCCGCTGTGCTGTCCCCGGTGCTCGCCTCGCTGCTCATCCCGAGCCTGGGCATCTTTGGCGCCCTCAAGGCACTCGGCGTCATCTTCTTTGTGACGATCGCCGCCTCCGCCCTGTTCCTGAAGGCCCCCGAGGCCGGTTGGCTGCCCGAGGGCTTCGAGGCCCCCAAGGGCGGTGCACATGCCGGCACCTTCGGCGACCTCACCCCGGGCGAGATGGTCAAGACCCCGCGCTTCTGGGTCCTCATCGTCACCTTCGCCTTCGCCGCTACCGCGGGCACCCTGCTCGTCGGCAAGGTTGCCTCCATCGCCGCCGTCCAGCTCTTCGCCGACCCCACGAGTGCCGCGGCCGTCGCCCTCGGCGGTGTGGTCGTCTCCGTCAACACCTGCGCCAACCTGGTCGGTCGTCTGTCCTTTGGCCAGATCATCGACAAGCTCGGCGCCTATAAGTCGCTGCTCATCAGCCTTGTCGTCACCATCGTCGCGCTCGTCATCATGTCGATGAGCTTTACGCAGAGCATGTTCTTTGTGGCACTCGCCCTGCTCGGCTTTAGCTTTGGCGCCCTGCTCGTCATCTACCCGCCGCTCACCGGTGGCGCCTTTGGCACCAGCAACATCGGCGTCAACTACGGCATCATGTTCCTGGGCTATGCCGCTTCCACCTGGATCAGCCAGCCCATCACCGCCGTGCTGTATCACGCCGAGGCCGGCAGCGCCGCCTACCAGCAGTCCTTCTACGGCGCCATCGTGATCGCCGCCATCGCCGTCGTGCTCACCGTCTACATGATGGTCTCCGACAGCAAGAAGAAGTCCGCCTAGTTTTACCGATGCGACAAAGGGACTGTCCCTTTGTCGCATTCCACCGCCACCAGTATTAAGGAGTCGAAATGTCTGAGCTCAACCCCGTCCGCATTGCCGTTATCGGCGCCGGCGCCATGGGCCGCAACCACATCCGCTTTGTCACCGAGGAACCCGAGGCCGAGCTCGTCGCCATCGCCGACGCCTTTGAGGGCGCCCGCGCCACGGCCGAGGACGCCGGCGTGCCGTTCTTCACCGATCCCGCCCAGATGATGGACGAGATCAAGCCCGAGGCCGTCATTATCGCCACCCCCAACGACCTGCACCTGGGCGTTGCCCGCGAGGCCGTGAAGCGCAATATTGTGCCGCTGGTCGAAAAGCCGATCTCCAACGACCTGGAGGATGCCCAGGCCTTCGCCGCCGAGGCCGAGACCGCCGGCGTACCCGTGCTCGTGGGTCAGCACCGTCGCCACAACCCCTTCGTCAACAAGGCCAAGGAGATCATCGAGTCCGGCGAGCTGGGTAAGCTCACCGTATCGAGCTTCCACTACATGATCTATAAGAACGACGAGTACTTCGACGTCGAGTGGCGCCGCAAGAAGGGTGCCGGCCCGATCCTGGTCAACCTGGTTCACGACGTCGACCTGCTCCGTTACCTGCTGGGTGAGCCCGTTGCTGTCCAGGGCATGCAGTCCAGCGCCGCCCGCGGTTTTGAGACCGAGGACTCCGCCGTGGTCAACGTCCGTTTTGCCGATGGCGCGCTTGCGAGCATGACCATCTCCGACGCCACCGCCAGCCCCTGGAACTGGGAGGCCACCGCTCGCGAGGACCCGCAGTACCGTCCCTTCGACGCCGACGCCTACTTTATCGGCGGCACTAAGGGCGCCCTTTCGCTGCCCCGCCTGCACCAATTCTCCTACGACGGCGCCTCCAACTGGCACAAGCCGCTGCAGATGGAGATCCCGGCCGTCGACCCGGCGCTGCCGCACAAGATGCAGCTCAAGCACTTTGTGAAGGTTGTCCGCCGCGAGGTCGAGCCCGTCGTGACCCCCGCCGACAACGTTAAGACGCTCACGCTTCTCAACGCCATCAAGGAGGCCGCCGAGACCGGCCAGCTCGTCGAGCTGTAACGCCTTAAGAGCGGCCGCGGCAGAAACCCCATGCCGAGCCTCTCGGTCCGCCACCAACAAGCCCCTCTTCTTTGCCCCGCGAGCAGCCTCCTGCCCGCGGGGCTTTTTGCTACTTCGCTGACGATTTTTCTGAGACGGGGGCCTTTTTGCACCTCAGCTTGGTTCGCTCGCCACGAAATGGGCCTATCTACTACGTTTAACCGATTACCCTCAACTATGCCAAATTTCGCGAAGTAAAAACCGCAGGTAGACGGCTTGCGTATTTTCGGAAAACCGGGGGATGGTCGACCCATACGGTTCAAACGTAGTAGATAGACCGTTTTCGTGACGCGGCCTCAAAACAGTCTTTTGGGACGGGTGGTATCCTTGGTAGCCCTGTGCCGCAAACGCACCTTAAACGCAAGGAGTCCCATGGATCTTATCGCCCAGCTCGCCCGCGAGCTCAACCTTAAGGCCGCCAACGTCGAGGCGGCCGTCAAGCTCATCGACGAGGGCAACACCATCCCCTTTATCTCGCGCTACCGCAAGGAAGCCACGGGCGGCATGGACGACGTCGCCCTGCGTGCGCTCGACGAGCGCCTGTCCTACCTGCGCAATCTTGAGCAGCGCAAAGAGGACGTCATTCTGCTCATCGACGCCCAGGGCAAGCTCACGCCCGAGCTCGAGCAGCAGATTCGCGAGGCCACGCAACTCCAGCGTGTCGAGGACCTCTACAAGCCCTACCGCAAAAAGCGCATGACCCGCGCGCAGAAGGCCCGCGAGGCAGGCCTGGAGCCGCTCGCCAACATGATCATCATGCAGGCCTCGGCCAAGGGCAGCGCACTCGACGCCGCCGCGGACTACGTCAACGAGGAGGCCGGCTTCGACACGCCCGAGAAGGCGCTCGCCGGCGCCGCCGACATCGTGGCCGAGACGGTGGCCGAGGATCCCGAGAACGTCGCCGACCTGCGCGCCTTTACGCAAAACACCGCCGACATCGTCGTCGAGGCCACCGACCCCGCCGAGAAGACCCCCTACGAGCCGTACTACAGCTATGATGAGCCGCTGCGCCGTATACCCAACCACCGCGTGCTGGCTATCGACCGCGGTGAGCGCGAGGGCAAGCTCCGCGTGCGCGTGAACGTCGACGGCGCTGCTGCCACGGCGCGCCTCGGCAGCCGCTGGCCCCGTCGCCAGGGCGTGTTCGCACCCATCTTCGATGCCGCCATCGCCGACGGCTACAAGCGCCTCATGGCCCCCTCGTTGGAGCGCGAGGCCCGCGCCAAACTCACCGTTCGCGCCCAGACCGAGGCCATCAACGTCTTTGCCAAGAATCTCGAGGGCCTGCTCTCGGCCCGCCCCGTCCGCGGCGCCCGCGTGCTCGCGCTCGACCCGGGCTACCGCACCGGCTGCAAGGTCGCCGTCATGGACGAGACCGGCAAGCTGCTCGACCACGGCGTGGTCTACCCCACCAAGCCGCGCCACGACGTTGCCGGCACCAAGCGCGAGCTCGCCCGCCTCGTCAAGAAGGACGGCGTCAACACCATCGTCATCGGCAACGGCACCGCCAGCCGCGAGACCGAGGAAGTCGTCTCGGAGTTCATTGCCGAGCAGGCACCCGGACTGCGATACACCATCGTCAACGAGGCCGGCGCGTCGGTGTACTCCGCCTCCGAGCTCGCCAGCCAAGAGTATCCCGACCTGGACGTCACCGTGCGTGGCGCCATGAGCCTGGGCCGCCGCCTGCAGGACCCGTTGGCAGAGCTCGTCAAGATTCCGCCCCAGTCCATCGGCGTTGGCCAGTACCAGCACGACCTTGACCAGGCCGAGCTATCGCGCACCCTGGGCCACGTGGTGGAGGACGTCGTCAACCGCGTGGGCGTCGACGTGAACACCGCAAGCGCGAGCCTGCTGGGATATGTATCGGGCATTACGCCGAGCGTGGCCAAGAACATCGTGGCGTACCGCGAGGAAAACGGCGCCTTTACCGATCGCCGCCAGCTCAAGAAGGTCCCCAAACTGGGACCCAAGGCATACCTCAACGCCGCGGGTTTCCTGCGCATCAGCGGCGGTAAGAACCCGCTCGACGCGACGAGCGTCCACCCCGAAAGCTACGAGGTGGCCACGGCCGTCCTGGAGCGCGCCGGCGTTGCCGCCAGCGAACTCAGCCGCGGCGGCGTGCCCGACATCGAGCGCCGTCTGGGCAGCATCTCGACGCTGGCAAGCGACCTGGACTGCGGCACCCTGACGCTCATCGATATCGTCAACGAGCTCAAAAAGCCCGGCCGCGACCCGCGCGACGACGCGCCCGAGGTGGTCTTTAGCCGCTCGGCGCTTTCCATCGATGACCTGGAACCCGGCATGGAGCTCAAGGGTACGGTGCGCAACGTCGTCGACTTTGGCGCCTTCGTCGACGTGGGCGTGCACCAGGACGGCCTCGTGCACATCTCCAAACTGGCTAACCGCTTCGTCAAGCACCCGAGCGACGTGGTACGCGTCGGCGACACGGTGAAGGTATGGGTAGAAAAGGTCGATCGCGACCGCAAAAAGATTTCCCTCACCATGGTGCAAGGGAAGTAAACCGCCTAAAGCAAGGGTCCCCCCTCTCGCAATGTGCAAAATCGCGAGTATTCTGCAATTTCCGCCGCTCCGAACGCCCCTCAGAGGCAATAAAGTCACAAACAGCCCCCGTTTTAGCATCGTCAGAGCCAAAACGGGGGCTGTTCCGTGCTTCAACCAGCTGGTAAAAACCTTTACCTTGCTGAATACTCTCAATTTTGCACGTCGCAGGCGGGGGTACCTTTGCCCGCGGCAGGATATGGAAGCCGATTACCAACCTACTGGCAAGTTCGTGTCGGCAGCCCCGGCCTTTCCTTTGCCTAGCGCGACCCTCGCGAAGCGCTTGAGCGATAGGGAAAGGAAAGGCCGGGGCGAACAACCCTCGGCGCAGCCAGTGTTCGCGTTACGGCAGAATATGGAAGCCGAGCGACGCGATATCCTTGGCAAAGCCGCGGACGGTGTCGAGCGAGACCTCGTACGGGTCGCGGCCGATGTTCTTGCGCTTGGCCAGGATGCTGTTGGGCACCGTGATGATCTGGCAACCGCAGGCTTCGGCCTGATAGATGTTGATAAGCTCGCGCGTGGATGCCCACAGGACCTCGCAGTTGGGCTTGACAGCGGCCTTCTTGACCGACTCCGTCATAAACGGAATGGGATCGACGCCGGTGTCGGCGATGCGGCCGGCAAAGAGCGAGATGACGGACGGCGTCTCGGCGTCAACGGCCTCGACCATCTCATCGACCTGCTCGGGCGTA
>CATVZP010000076.1 GCA_958348565.1 uncultured Collinsella sp.
TCATCGATTCCGCATCTCCTTGCGCGCCCACATTCCACTCCGCCTTAAATCAAGTTTAAATAAAAACTTGAATGCAGATTTGTTTTAATTAGTATGGAAACTATATCCATTTAGTTCTAATTTGTTCGTAGTATCAAATCGATACCGACACTAGCGTGACACAGTCTTTCAAGGCAGCTATTCAACATTGGTGGTCACCGCTATGGACAATGTGAACCACCTAAACGAACTCTCAATACAGTCCCAGCTTAGCACCCTTGAAAAACTGGTCGCGGACGCGGAACAATCTACCGACGCAAGACGCGATTTCGAAGCTCAGCCTCGTGCCGTATTCCAGAAATATGGAATTACAGCCCTCCAAATCAAAGCGGGAAATCGAAAAGTCTCTGTACGAACTGGTGGAGTCAACCGAAAAGGAGGCGCGTGTCCCCGTTGCACGCGCAGTATATCGTCGTATCCAGCTCCCACCGTCCGAGGCACTTGGACGGTGGGAGTTCCGCATCCCCGGGAAAGAAAAAGCGCGGCCCATCCGGACCGCGCCCGCGCCCTCCTCCCATTTCACCCCGCGACGTAAACCGTCCGGCCCGTCTCGCAGTCGATGGTCTCGACATCCCCGAACCCGACCCGGACGGCAGCCCATCCGCCGGCGCCCGCCAACGCATCGGCCTCGGACCTCGCGGCGGCGATGAGTCGCTCGAGCTCGGCCGATCCGGCCGGCGCGGTCCCCACCTCGAACGCGCCGCCGTCGCCGCCCGACTCGTACTCGATGACGACTGTCGAGCCGAGAGCCTCCTCGAGGGTCTCGGGCAGGCCGCCCATGTCGGCGAGGACGTGCCCGGCGACCGTGGCCAGCGGGTAGCGGGCCATCCCGGACGCCGCCGAGCGGCCGGCCATGCGGAGCAAGCCGGCGGCCTCGAGCGCCTCGAGGAGCGCCGCGGGCACGTCGGCGTCGATGGCGATGTTGCCGTGTCCGCGGCACCACTCGGCCGCCGCCGGCACGTTCGCCGTGAGCACGCCCCACTCGGCCATGTAGCCCTCGGAGCGCGGGTTCGTGGCGTCGAGGAGGAGGACGGCCAGGCCGCCGCCCACGTACTCATCGGCCACGAGGGCGAGGCGGACCGCCTCGCCCATGGAGTCGAACTCGACCGTGACCATGCGGCTACCTCCTCCTGACGGCGCTGAGCGGCTTCGGGGAGAAGTGCTCGTCGCGCTCGACGGCGGCAAACCCCATCTGGCGGTTCAGCTCGGCCATCTCCTTGATGCTGAAGTAGCCGAGCTCGTCGTCGTAGCCCTCGACGAGGCCGAACGCCTCGTCCGTTCCGTCGAACTCGAGCAGCCACCAGTCCCATCCGTTCACGCACGAGAAGTAGTGGGCGTAGACTGTGGGGTCCTCTGCCCCGTCCTGCTCGTAGAGCCTCGGCACCGTCTTGGCGATTTCCTCGGTCATCAGCTGCTGCATGTCTTCCTCCGTTCCGGGCAACCTGCCCTCAACATCTCGCCCCTGCGGGCAAAGCCGAATGGCGACGCCGTGCGTCGTCGTCGGCTTTGCTCCCTGCAAAGCCGCACCGGAGCGAAGACGGGTCAAGGGAGGTCCATGACGACCTCCACCAACCGGAGCGGAGCGGAGGTTTGTGCGGGGTCTCATGGGCCCCCTTGACGCGGCGTAGCGGAGGTGCCACCCGGCCGCGGAGCCGTGGCCGATTCACGGCGGACGCCGGCAGCCCACGCCCAACATCGATACCATCTGAACCGCTATTCACTTTTCGAGAGGAGCCATATGGAACTCGAAGACATCGTCTACGAGTTCGCCTGCCTTCATGAGTCGATGCTCTTTTGCTGCGAGAACCGGTCCGGCAAGGAGGACCCGGTCTTCGCGCATTACTACATGGCGCTGGGAAGGATTGTCAGGGACCTCGAAGAGGCCGAGCGGCGCATCCGGACCGAAACGGCCGGCGCTGAATCCCGTCAATAGAAAACGCCCCTGCAATGAACTGCCGGGGCGTTTTTTAGAGCTCGATCTCCGCGATTATTTTTTTCATCTCGAGGGCCCATCCGAGCTGTTCCTCGATGTACCCCGGCCATGCGTCCTGGTGGCCCTTGATGGGGTGGCCCGCCTTGTAGAAGCGCAGCCCCGATGCCTTTTTCGCATCGAAGGTCACCGCCGTCAGCCCGAGGTGATCCTCGAAGACCCCGCTGTTGGCGATGGCGCGGTGCCCGATCTCCTTGTCGTCGTCCACGTACAGCTCGATGCCCGTGCGGCCCTTTTGCGTATCGATGAGCAGGGCGAGATGGTATGCCGAGACCCCCAGGCGAAGCGTCGACCAATGGTCCTTGCTGGGCTTCTGCGGGCTGAACTCCTTGAGGAACTCCGGATGGCCGCCTGCCACATCGCGGTAGGCCGTCCAGTACGCCAGCTTGACCTTTTCGGTCTCGCTGAGCCCCTCGGAGAGCTTCACGGTCTTGGTCCACTCGTTCGGCTGCTCGACCACGCCGAAGCGCGGGGCGGGCAGGGAGCCCCCGATCTTCCAGAGCTCGACCTCGACCAGGAAGAACCCGAAGTCGCTGTCGGTGTGCTGGTTGAGCCACTCGATGGCCTGGCGATGCTCGTCGCGGGCGTGCGCCACGACCCAGATGACGACCTCGGCGCCCTTGCCGGCGGCATACGTGATCACCTTGCCGAGATGGTCGTGGTTGGTGTCCTCGAGCTGGTTCTCGATGATCACCTTGCGGCCCGTACCGGACTCCTGCGCGTAGATATCCACGTTGAACGAGCCGACCGACGACTCCGTCTCTATTAGCTCGAGCTCGATTCCGACCGCCATCCCGAGGGTTGCGAGATTCTGCTCCTCGGCCAGCCACTTGGTGAAGTCGTGGGCCTCATGCGGCCACACCTCGCGCAGGGGAACCTTCTGAATGGTGTCCAGGTTATAAGTCTTCATCCGTCACCCTCTCGACCGATAATCTGGCACCATTGTAGAGCCTCTCGCCATCAAACGACCGTAGCAGAAGCCCACGACGTTCGTCGACGTCCTTCAGCTCGTACGGGTACACGAATAGCAAAATATATCTCTTCTTAGCCATGCGGTTTCCCTTCCCTTGAAAAACGAACCACTCGATCCGCGGAGAGGCGCTATCAGGTGCCGTTCGTCAACGCCGCGGCGATTATGTCGCTGTCCGTGAAGACGAAACTGATGAGCTCATCTTCCCAAGGCTCGCGCTCCTGCTCCTCCTCGGCCTCCTCGAACGTCATCGGCATCTCGCGCGCTCCCGAAAACTCGTGGCAGATAGCGTAGAGACGAGAGGGCCTATCAGCCCACTTATCAGCCGGTCGGCCAAAAGCGTCGTACTGCCGCAGTTCATCCCCAACATCGCGCCAGATTGTTCGATACCAACCCGTTAACGATAGGGTCAAGAGCATCGTAGACCGTATTCATATAGCGGCGCCTTTGTTACAGCTCAGATGTCACCATTTTAGATAATGGGCGTAGCGACCCGAATCTCATTTCAGGCCAATTCGACCAAGAGCAATCTACGGTCTTGTAACTGCCTCTTTCCAAATAAGGCCCGCCCCCGGTGGGGCCCCACCCATGCCCACGGCATAGGCCCGCCAGAGCTAGAGGGACTTCGTCATTCTTGTCTGGTAACTCTCAAATAAAGCGCAGAAAGTGTGGAGGAGCGCCGAACGGTCCTGCTGAACTCGTCGCCAACCGGCGTCAACCAGTGTGGAGATGGTTCAAGCAGGCATCCTGTTCGAAAAATGCCGTTATTAATTGATTTCGACCAAAATTCGACCAAGATTGAAAGTCAAAAAAGAAACAGCCCAGAGAAACAATGCCTCTGAGCTGCTAAAAGTCTTGGTCGCGGGGGCAGGATTTGAACCTACGACCTCCGGGTTATGAGCCCGGCGAGCTACCAGACTGCTCCACCCCGCAATGTCTGGGCGCCTCATGTGCGCAAGAAAGAATATTACGTGGGAGTTCGGTAAACGGCAAGGAAAATCTCGTAGAGCATAATTCCTTCATATTTAAACCCCTCATTCCATATCACCACAAACGAATCGCAGCCGAGCGCCGTCGGCGGCGCGTATACAATGGTGCGCGTCCTTTTACGCCGACACCTGGAGTAGACATGCTGCTCGCTATCGATATGGGAAACACGCAGACGGCCATGGGCCTGTTTGACGGAGACGAGCTGGTGCAGTCGTGGCGCATGCCCACCGACCGCTCCTATACCGCCGACGAGATCCACGTGCGCCTGATGGGCTTCTTTAAGATGTACGACCTCTCGCTCGGCGCGGTCGACGCGATCGCCTTTGCCGGCGTGGTGCCGCAGCTCTCGCGCGAGTGGCACGCCGTGGCCGACCGCATCGCGGCGGACGCCATCGTCATTGGGCCGCAGACGGCGGCCGTGACCAAGCTGCGGGCGGCACGCCCCCAGGCCGTTGGTGCCGACCGCATCGCCAACGCCGTCGCTGCCGAGACCTTCTACGGCGCTCCGGCGATCGTGGTGGACTTTGGCACCGCAACCAATATCGACGTCATCGACGAGGACGGCTATTACATTGGCGGAGCGATCGCGCCGGGCATCCGCATCTCCATGGATGCGCTTGCCGCCCGTGCCGCCAAGCTCGTTAGCGTTCCGCTCGAGGCGCCCGAGCACGCCATCGGCCGCGATACCGAGGAATGCATCAAGGTCGGCGCCGTAACGGGCGCCGCCGCCATGGCCGAGGGCCTGGTCGCGCGCATGAAGCGCGAGCTGGGGCGCGAGGACGCCACCGTTATCGCCACGGGCGGCCTCGCCAGCATCGTCGCCGATTCGACCGACGCCTTCGACATAGTCGATGGACAGCTCACCATCAAGGGCATCTGCGAAATCTACCGCCGCATGCAGGAGCTGGGGTAGGCTCTGGCGAAGCCGAGGCGTTACAGCCCGCGAATCCGTACGGCCTCGGGCGGAAACTCTTGCTCGCCGGCATCGGTCTTGATGGTCGCGCGGCCCCAGATGTCCAGGCCCGCAAACACACCGACCGCAAGCGGCAAGCCGTTGGGCGACACCGCCGCAACTTGGCGGCCCAGCAGCGGCACCATGTCGAAGTACTCGCCCAGCACCGGGGCCAGCGGGCCGGCAGCGCCCTGTGGCGCGTTGGCGGCAACCGCCCAGGCGTCCACACGGGTCAGCACAGCGGTGGCCAATACCTCGACCAGCACCTCGTCGGCCACATTCACACCAAGCTCGCCCAGCGCCGCGCGCTCAATATCCACCGTCACGGCACCGAACATGCCCGCGGCACCGGCACCGCCGTTGACGGCGACGCGCGCGAGCGACGTCTCAAACGCAGGAGCGCCGCACACGATGTCACTCGGCCACTGGATGCCCACTTTGCCGGCAAGCCCCAGGCCCGGCATTGCGGCCGTGCCTGCAAGCGCGTCCATCATGCCCATTGCGGCCACAAACGGCAGGCCGTGGAAGGCGTGCATGTTCACATCGGGACGCACGACCAGCGAAAACGTCAACGACGCCTCGCCCGCGCTCCAAGCACACCAGCCCGCGGACACACCTTCGCGACCCGCGTCACGCGCCGCGTCGAGCTCGGTACCGGCGGCAACAGCATTCATCTCGATCATCTACATACGCCCCAATTCGCCCACGATATGGCCCACGCGATCCTCGGGCTCCTTGACCTCGACGCCGTTGTAGCGGAAGAACCGCGCCGGGTCGTGCATCAGGTCCTCGAGCGGCACCAGCACAAAGTCTCGCTCGCCGATCAGCGGATGCGGCAGGCGCAGCTTCTTGCCGCCGTGGGTCTCGCCGTCCATCCACAGCAGGTCCAAGTCGATGGTGCGCGGGCCGTTTGCCTTGGCCTTTTTGGAGCGGTCGCGGCCCAGCTCAGCCTCAATCTTCATAAGCTCGTCAAGCAGCACCAGCGGAGCCAGCTCGGTCTTAATCTCGATGACGGCGTTGGCAAACGCATCCTGGCGCGTCTCGTAGGCCGGCTCGCTCTCGTAGATGCGCGAGCAGTTGGACACGCAGGTGAGCGGAATCTCGGCAATCATGTCGCGCGCAGCGCGGATGTTGTCGCAGCGATGCCCCAGGTTGGAACCCACGGCCACAAACGCGCGGCGCGGCTGCGGCTTGGCAACGGCCCAGTAACCGTTCAGGAACTGCGCAAAGCCCGCAACGTCATGTACGCGCACGATGTTGGCGCCGGCCTGGATGGCGCCCAGGCACACACCAAACGTGGCGGCATCGCGCTCGGCGGCCTCGGTCACGCCCGAGACGGCGCCCACAAAGCGCTTGCGCGACACGGCGCACATGAGCGGATAGCCCAGCGACGCCATCTTGGCGGTCTCGCGCTGGATGACGATGTCTTCGTTGGCCGTCTTACCAAAGCCCGGGCCGGGATCGATGCAGATACGGTCGCGCGACACGCCGGCATGGATGAGCGTGCGGGCCTGGTCGGACAGAAAGCCCATGACGCGGCGCATGATGGGCGCAGAATCGGGCAGGGTAAAGCGGCGGAGCTGCGAGGTGGGCACATAGGCTTCCTCACGGCGGGCGCTGCGGCGCATCATGGCGGCCAGGTGGTCGCTGGGCTCTGGTGCGGCTTCGGTGGCCGCGGGCACGGCCTCGGGTGCAGCGGCGGCAGGGGCAGCCTGCTCGGCAGCCGGCGTCTCCGGCTCGTCAACAGACTCGGGCGCGGGCTCCGGTTCGCCAAACGGCAGCGAGGGCTGTACCACGCCGCCCGGAAGTTTGGCCTCAACCTTGGGCTCGCCCAGCAACTTGCCGCGACGGCGACGGGCAGGCTTCTCGGCCTCGCGCGCGGCCTCGGCAGCCGCTTCGCGTGCCTTCTCGGCAACAAACGCCGCAGCCGAGGTATCGAGCTGCACCGTCGCGTGCGTGCGTGCGGGTGCGGCGACCTCGCCGGCGTGCATTACGATGACGCCGCAGGTGCTCGTCTTAACGAACTCAACCATCTTGGGATCGGTGAAGCCCGTCACGTCGTTGACAATCGAAGCGCCGCAGCGCACAGCCGCCTTGGCAACCGCCACATGACGCGTGTCGATCGAGACAATGGCACCCTCTTTGGCGAGCGCGCGCACGACGGGCAGCACGCGACGCGCTTCCTCGTCGGGGTTGACCGGGGTAAAGCCGGGGCGCGTGGACTCGCCGCCCACGTCGATAATGTCGGCGCCGCTATCGAGCATCGCCAGGCCGTACTCGATAGCGGCATCCGGGTTGAAGTGCTCACCGCCGTCGCTAAACGAATCGGGCGTCACGTTGAGGACGCCCATGATGCGCGGACGGTCAAAGCTGAGCTCGTACTTTCCGCACCGCCATGTCTTGCTGTCGTTCGCCATGAACATCCTCCTAAAATGCCCGCGCCGCCGCGCTCGGGCGCTGGCGGCGGGGTCGCTTTGCAATCAGTCTTTCTATTGTATCCGCGCGCGCGAGCTAGAACGCAAACGCGGCCGCGATGTCGCAAGAAATCAGCAGGTCGGCATTTGCGTCCTGATCGGTGGACGCCAAATTGCAAATGGCCAGCGTATCGCCAGTAAAGTAACGCGTGAGGCCCGCCGCCGGATACACCACGAGCGAGGTTCCGCCCACAATGAGGGCGTCGGCTGCGGCGATGGCAGCGACGGCGCCGGTAAGCACACGCTCATCGAGCGGTTCTTCGTAGAGGACCACATCGGGCTTGATGCGACCGCCGCACGCAGGACACATGGGCACGCCCGCGGCATCCTCGTGCTCGCGCGCGCAAATCCATTCGGCGCTGTAGACCGCGCCGCACGTCTGGCAGATATTGCGATGGACCGATCCGTGCAGCTCGAACACGCGCTGCGAGCCGGCCATCTGGTGCAGGCCGTCGATATTTTGCGTCACCACGGCGTCGAGCTTGCCGGCGCGCTCCAGCTCCGCCAGCTTGGCGTGGCAGTGGTTGGGCTTGGCGTTAAGGGCGATCATCTTGGTCCGGTAGAAGTCGAAAAACTCCGCCGGATGCGCCTCGTAGAAGCTGTGCGAGAGCATAGTCTCGGGCGGATAGGAAAACCGCTGGTGATACAGGCCGTCCACGCTGCGGAAATCGGGGATGCCACTTGCCGTGGAAACGCCCGCGCCGCCAAAGAAGACCACGTGGCTATGGGTTTCGAACAGCTCCGCCAGCGCAGCGGAGGCCTGTTTGGGGTCCGATATCGCCTGCGTCATATATGTCCTCCGTCCGTGTCTTAGGGACGGCGACGTTCGCACTATCACTCGCGGACTCCGCCCCGCCTCTGTTGCGCTAATCTTAAGCCTGCCAACCCCGTCGAAAGGACACCATGCCTCAGACTTACACTTTCGCCTCGTGGAACGTCAACGGCCTGCGCGCCGTGCTCAAAAAAGACCCGAGCTTTATTCAGATCGCGCAAGAACTCGATGTCGATATCCTAGCGCTGCAAGAGACCAAGCTGCAGGAGGGCCAGGTACAGGTCGATCTGCCCGGCTATCACCAAACCTGGAGCTATGCCGAGCGCAAGGGCTACTCGGGCACCGCGGTCTTTAGCCGCCAGGAACCGCTGCGCGTGCTGCGCGCCGATGCGCTGCTGCCCCACGCCGGCGAGGGCGAGGCGGCCGAGCTCGTCGCCCAAGCCGCAACCGAGGGCCGCGTCTGTGCGCTCGAGTTCGACAAGTTTTGGTTTGTCGACGTCTACACGCCCAACGCCCAAAACGAACTCGCCCGCATCGACGTGCGCATGGCCTGGGACGATGCCTATCGCGGCTTTTTGAACGCGCTTGAGCGCGAAACCGGCAAGCCCGTCGTAACCTGCGGCGACTTTAACGTGGCTCACGAGGAGATCGACCTTAAGAACCCCAAGTCCAACCGCGGCAACGCAGGCTTTTCGGACGAGGAGCGCGGCAAGTTTACCGAGCTGCTCAACGCCGGGTTTACCGATACCTGGCGTGCGGCCAATCCGGACGTCGAGGGCGTCTACAGCTGGTGGAGCTACCGCTTTAATGCCCGCAAGAACAACGCAGGCTGGCGCATCGACTACTTCCTGGTAAGCGACGCAATCGCCGGCAACGTACGCGGTACCGGCATCCGCGGCGACATCTTCGGCAGCGACCACTGCCCCGTCACCCTCGCCCTGGAGCTCTAACCCCCAAATGATCCCCCGGGGACGGAGGAAAAGGGACCATTTTCACCTCGCGAGGACGTCCACGCGACCCACCCGCCACGAAATCGGCCCATCTACTACGTTTAAGCCACTACCCTCAACCACAGCGAACAACGCAAAAAGAAAACCGCAGGTAGAAAGCCTGCGGTTTTTCATAAAACACGGTTGTGATTGGGGGTGTCGGGCTAAACGTAGTAGATGGGCCAGTTTCGTGGCGAGCGCCGTCAACTGATTCCCTGGGGACGTCTGGGGACGGAAGAAAACGGATCATTTTGGCTCTCTGAGGGCCACGACGCCTGTCATATCAGCCGGCCATTCCAAAACTATGCCGGTTTACGGGGCTGAATCGCAGATCCCCAACCACACGCAATTCGAGCAAAATAAAACCGCAGGTAGACGGCTCGTCTATTTTCGAAAAATGCCGGTATGGTCGGCCTGCGTCAATCCAGCCCGTAAACCGGCATAGTTTTGATATGACACCAAGGCAATATTGATTCTCGCCCCGGCGCAACCGCCATTACAGCCCGTACTTCACGACGACACGGTTAATGCGACGGCACCAAGGCTTGTACAAGGCGGCCAAGAACACGCAGGTCGCGAGGCCGTGCGTGATATCGAACGGCACCGCCGTAGCAAGACGCGCTACGGCGCCTGCCCAGGTGAGCGGCTGCACAAAACCGATGATGTCATACGCGTTGAT
>CATVZP010000077.1 GCA_958348565.1 uncultured Collinsella sp.
CCACCCGTCTATCCTTATATCTCAATCTGTAACAGATGGACCCGTTTTGAGTGGCCAGATGTTACAGATCGAGATCTTTCTGGGACGTCCACCTGTTTGTCTAAATCTGTAACAGGTAGAGGTTCAAAAACCGTCTAGATGTTACAGATCGAGACAAACTGCTGCGGAGTGCCGCCATCGACTGCTACCCTAGGCCCCAACTGATGAATTTGTCCTGATAGGCGCCCTAGAGCGGGATTTCGCGGCTACAATAGTGCGGTTACATCGACGTAATGCACTCAATGCAAGAAAGGATCCGCATGGCAAGCCTGTCGGATGAAATCTCGTCGCGCCGCACATTCGCGATCATCAGCCACCCGGACGCCGGTAAGACCACGCTTACCGAGAAGCTGCTGCTCTATACCGGCAGCATCCAGACTGCCGGCTCGGTCAAGGGCAAGAGCTCGGCTAAGCATGCCGTCTCGGACTGGATGGACATCGAGAAGGAGCGCGGCATCTCCGTCACCTCCTCGGTGCTGCAGTTCACCTATAACGGCGCCTGCGTCAATATCCTCGATACCCCCGGCCACCAGGACTTCTCGGAGGATACCTACCGTACCCTTATGGCCGCCGACGCCGCAGTCATGGTCATCGACGGCGCTAAGGGCGTCGAGGCCCAGACCAAAAAGCTCTTTAAAGTCTGTACGCTGCGCCACATTCCCATCTTCACCTTTGTGAACAAGCTCGACCACGAGGCTCGCGATCCGTTTGAGCTCATGGAAGAGATCGAGAATGTCCTGGGCATCAACACGTATCCCATGAACTGGCCGATCGGCAGCGGCCGCAACTTCCGCGGCGTGTTCGATCGTCAGACCCGTCGCGTCATTGCCTTTGAGGGCGACGGCCACGCCAACGCCACCAAGAAGGTTGCCGAGGTCGAGGCCGAGCTGGGCGATCCTTCCATGGACGAGCTTATTGGCGAAGAGAACCACAAGAACCTGATGGACGACATCGAACTGCTCGATGGTGCCGGCGACGAGCTCGATTTGGATGCCGTGGCCTGCGGCAAGCTGAGCCCGGCGTTCTTTGGCTCGGCGCTCACCAACTTTGGCGTGGAGCCCTTCCTTAAGGAGTTCCTGCGTCTTGCCCCGACGCCGCGCGCCTATACCGATACGCTCACCAGTGAGCCTGTCGATCCCTGCCGCGACGACTTTAGCGGCTTTGTGTTTAAGATCCAGGCCAACATGGACAAGAACCACCGCGATCGCATTGCCTTTGTGCGCATTTGCTCGGGCAAGTTCGAGCGTGGCATGGACGCCTTTCACGTGCAGGGCAACCGCAAGCTCAAGCTTGCCACGGGCACGTCGATGATGGCCGATGACCGCGCCATCGTGGACGAGGCGTACGCGGGCGATATCGTGGGCCTGTTCGACCCGGGTATCTTTAGCATCGGCGACACCGTGTGCTCCGGCAAGCGCCATGTGCAGTACCCGCAGATCCCGACGTTTGCCCCCGAGATGTTCGCTCGCATTACGCAGGTCGATACGCTCAAGCGCAAGCAGTTCGTCAAGGGTATGGAGGAGCTTGCCCAGGAAGGTGCCATCCAGATCTTCCGCGAGCTGGGTGCCGGCATGGAGAGCGTCATTGTGGGCGTGGTTGGCGTGCTGCAGTTTGAGGTACTCGAGCGCCGCCTCAAGGCCGAGTACCGTGTTGAGGTCCGTCGCCAGCCGCTGCCCTATACGGACATTCGCTGGATCCAGAACGACCCCGACACCATCGATATCCCGGGCCTTTCGCTCACGCGCGACACGCTGCGCGTCGAGGACATGCGCGGCGGTAAGCTGCTGCTGTTCACGAGCCCGTGGAACGTGGATTGGGCAACCGATCACAACCCCGACCTTATCCTGTCGGAGTTTGGCAACGTAGCGTTTTAACGCATCGGCGCGGTGGCCCTGCGGGGCTGCCGCGCTGTTTGCTTGCCTGATGCCGTGTGAGCGGCTATCATACCCACCGTCGTCTCAAGACCGGGGCGTCCGAGCAGTTCGGGTCCGATATCCTGCTCGTTAAACCTAAAACCAAAGGAGTACATAATGATCAAGAAGGTCATGGAGGACTACAAGGTCCTGTTGCGGAGCATTCCCGCGGCAACGGTTTCGCTGTTTTTCGTGAGCGTCATCATGATGAACCTGCTGGCCAACAAAGAGCTCATCAGCCTGCCGTATCTGGCGCTCGACTGTGGCTTTGTGGTGAGCTGGGTTTCATTTTTGTGCCAGGACATGATCTGCAAGCGCTTCGGCGCCAAGGCATCCATCAAAATCTCTATCCTCGCGCTGCTGGTTAACCTGGCCGTGAGCCTGTGCTTTTGGGCATGCTCGCTCACGCCCGGTATGTGGGGTGCCTACTACGACACCGGCATGATCGAGGTCAACACTGCCCTTAACGCCACCATCGGTGGCACCTGGTACGTGGTGCTGGGCTCTTCGCTGGCAATGCTCGTTTCTGCCGTGGTTAACTCCACGCTCAACCAGTCGCTCGGCCGTATGCTCAAAAAGAATAACTTTGCGAGCTTCGCCTTCCGTTCCTATGTGTCCACGGGCGTTGGCCAGTTTATCGACAACCTGGTCTTTGCCATTGTGGTAAGCCACACGTTCTTTGGTTGGACCTGGGTACAGGTCCTTATGTGCTCGCTGACCGGCGCTGTTGCCGAGCTGCTGTGCGAGGTCTTCCTGAGCCCCGTGGGCTACAAGGTCGTGCGCGGCTGGGAGCGCGAGAATGTGGGCTCCGAGTACCTCGAGCGCCACGCAACCGCCTAAGGAGCAAGTATGCGGGTTTTGATCACGGGCGCTTCGGGTGGTATCGGAGCCGCGTGCGTGCAGCGCTTTTTGGACGAGGGCCACGAGGTCGTGGGCTTTGATCTGCTGCCGGCGGCGATCGAACACGAGCGCTACCGCCATCTGATCGTTGATGTCCGCGAGCCGGACTCGTTTCCAAGCGACCTTGAACCCCAGGTAATCGTCAACGTTGCCGGTACGCAGGATTCGGCCGACGACATCGCCGCCAACCTGTGTGGAACCATCAACGTGACCGAGCGCTACGCCTTTGTGGGGGAGGGGCTTGCCGCCAAGCCGACGCCGGCTATTAAATCCGTGGTCAATGTGGGGTCGGCGAGCGGGCATACGGGATCGGAGTTTCCCGCCTATGCTGCCAGCAAGGGCGGCGTTATCGCCTACACCAAGAACCTTGCAAACCGCCTGGCACCGCAGGCCATTGCCAACAGTGTGGACCCGGGCGGCGTTATCACGCCGCTCAACCGTTGCGTGATGGAAGACGAACACCTGTGGAACCAGATTATGGAACTCACGCCGCTTAAGCGCTGGGCCACCGCCCAAGAGATCGCCGAGTGGATCTACTTTGTGGGCGTGACCAACCGGTTTATGACCGGGCAGAGCCTGCTGATCGATGGCGGCGAGGCCGGCCGCACACAATTTATTTGGCCCGAGTAGGAAACGCGCCCGATGGAAAGCCGTCGGGCGCGTTTTTGATGTATCGATTTTTAGCCGAGGCAAATCCAGTTGACGGGGGTCGAGCCGTTCTGTTCGAGTAGCCGATTGGCTGCCGAGAAGGGGCGCGACCCCATAAAGGCGGGGAGTTCTGCCGTGGCACGGCTGGCCGAAAGCGGTGAGGGATGCGTAGAGGCCAGGCAGAACTTGTCGGCTGCCTTGTCCGCGCCAGTCGCGACGAGCTTGCCTTCGACCATCTGTTGGGCAAAGCGACCCCATGCCAAAAAGACTACCGGCTGGGGCAGCTGGCAGCAGCGTTCAATAATGTAGTCGGTGAGCGTGCTCCAGCCCAGTTTGGCGTGCGAGTTGGCGGCATGCTCGCGCACGGTGAGCGTAGTGTTGAGGAGCAGGACGCCCTGTTGTGCCCATGGGGTTAGGTCTCCCGCGGCGGGAATGGGGCAACCCAGATCGGCTTTGAGTTCCTTATAGATGTTGCGCAGGCTCGGCGGCAACTTGGTTTGCGTCGCGGGGACCGAAAACGACAGCCCCATGGCCTGGTTGGGTCCGTGATAGGGGTCTTGACCCAAGATGACAACCTTGACCTGGTCGGCCGGCGTGTAGGCGAGGGCATTGAGGATGTCGTCTTGTGCCGGGTAGATGGTCTGCTCGGCACGCAAAAGGGCGATGCGCTCGAGTAGCTGGTTCGTAGTGTCACGTACCGGCTGCGGCGCATCGCCCAACCAAGTTGCTATGTTGCGGTCGCGAGTTGCGTTGTCCATGGGGCTCCTTTATGGCAGATGCTCTGTTGGCATCTATTGTAAAGGCGCACCGGTTGCCTTTATGCCGCGGCTGTGTGAAGAGTGGGGTCTACGAGACGTGCTCGGGCGTTCCTGCCATACGAGCCTGTCCATGCGCGCGAAGGCGCGGAAGCTCGACGGTTGCCACCATGACGCCGGTGAGGATGAGAACGGCGCCAAAGAAGGCGATGGGGCTCAGGACCTCGCCGACCAGGAAGAACGAGAAGACGGCGGAGCAGACCGGCTCGAGCGAGAAGGCGAAGCCGGTGGTCTCGGCGGGCACGTGGGGCTGCACGAGCGTCTGGGTGATAAAGCCATAGGCAGAGCAGATGAGTGCGAGCGCGACGACGACCACAATCTCGCCCGGCGTGCCGGGAAGCGTGAAGCCGCCAAAGGTGAATGCCGCGACGCCCGAGAACAGGCCGCCGAAGCCCAGCTGCCAAACGCCCAGAGCCAGCGGGTCGACATCTTCGACAAAGCGCTTTGCCACAATGATATGGCCGGCATAGACAAAAGCGGAGAGCAGCATGATGAGCGCGCCCGGGTTCAGACTGGTAAAGTCGGCGCCCGAGAGCAGCAACATGCCGCAGGTGACGATGGCGGTGCCGACGAGCACTTTGCGCTCGGGGGCGCGGCGCAGCAGGGCGGCGTTGGCAAACGGCACGATCACGACCGTCAGGCTCTGCAAAAAGCCGACAGTGGAGGCAGAGGTGAGGCTGGAGCCCAGGCACATGCAGGTGAGCTCGGTTGCCATAATGGCGCCGATGATGGCGGCGCGGACCATAAGGTCGCGGTTGATGCGGAAAGCGCGCTTGTGGAAGAGCAGCAGACAGGCCACAAAGGCGATGATGCAGCGTAGCGCGACGATACTCGTGGCGTTCATGCTGTCCATGCCGATCTTCATGAGGGGGTACGAAAAGCCCCATGCGACGGGAACGGAAAATGAGAGCGCGATTGCTTTTTTGCGATCCATGGGGCTCCTTTTGTTACAGAACGGTTTCGTAAAAAGGATTCTGCTCTCAGATGTGGATGTAGTAAAGCGAATGTATCTTCAGTACGATTAAGAAATGCTAATGTTGGCAGAAAAAGCCCTGGCAAAACGTTTTACGGCTACATCGATGGGGGGGCACAATGGCATCGCGGTATCAGATTGTTTGTATGGTGGTCGATCGCGGCAGTCTTAAGGGCGCGGCCGATGAGCTGGGCTATACGCAAAGTGCGGTGAGCCAGGCCGTCAAGGCGCTCGAGCGCGAGTTAGGCACCACGCTTATCGAGCGCGGCAAGCAGGGCGTTTCGCTTACGCGCGACGGCAAGCAGTATCTGCCGTACCTGCGCCAGATCGTGACCGCCGAGGCCGAGCTCGAGGGCAAGCGCCAGGAGCTGCTGGGACTTTCCTCGACTGATATTCGTATTGCGACGTTTACCAACGTGAGTCGAACCGTGTTGCCGTGCGTGATCCGCGACTTTGGAGCCCTGCACCCGGGCGTGCACTTTACCCTCAAGCAGGGCGATTACACGCGCAACGCCCAGTGGGTGCACGATGGCGTGGTTGATTTTTGCTTTACGGCACGCGGTTTTACCGCGGGGCTCGAGAAGCGCGTGGTCTATCACGACGAGTTGGTAGCATTGTTGCCGGCCGCGCATCCGCTGACGGCAAAGGAAAAGGTGACGCTCGCCGATCTGGCGTCCGAACCGTTTGTGCTGCTGGATGAGGGTGAACAGAGCCTGGTGCTCGATGCATTTGCGGCGCATGGGCTGTCGCCGCATGTGACGAGCGAGGTGACCGACGACTACACCATCATGGCGATGGTGGAGGAGGGTCTAGGCGTGAGTATGCTATATCGCCGTACCGTCGAGGGCATGCAGGCCGATATTCGCGTACGTCCCATCGTGCATGCTCCCTCGCGCGACGTAGTGGCGGCCTGGCGCAGCTGGGACACCATGCCCATCGCCACCAGGCGCTTTATCGACTATATGAGCTCGCATATTGTCAATTAATGACTGGCGAAGCGTTGAGTGCGGTGTTTAGCGGGCTATCGCTTTGGCTTTGGTGGCGCGATAGGTGCGTGCCGGGTGGCAGAGTAATACCGCCACGACCATAAAGAACGCCGTGGTGCCCAGGCTGATGGGGTAGACCATCATGATGTTCGCAAAGGTGCGGAAGTGCGGGAACACGCAGAACACCCAGTAGAAGCGAATGCCGCAGACGCAAATCATGGTGATGAGGGCGGGCATGAGCGAGATACCAAAGCCGCGCAGGTAGCCGGACATGTTTTCGTAGAACATGCTAAAGGCGTACGCCGGGAAAATCGAGCACACGCGGATATAGCCGATCGAGACGATGTTGGGATCGCTGTTGAACAGCGATAGGATTTCGCGCCCGAGGCCGACAATAACGATAATCGTGGTGAGGGCAACGATACCGCCTTCGACCAGGCAGACCTTGAGCGTCTTGGTGCAACGGTCGATCTGGCGGGCACCGTGGTTTTGTCCCACAAAGGTGGTGCACGCCTGGCTAAAGCTGTTGAGCAGGTTGTAGCACACGTACTCCAGGCTCATGGCGGCGCTCGATGCCGCCATGACCTCAGTGCCCAGGCTGTTGATGGCGGACTGGATGATGATGTTGGCGACGGCAAAGACGGCGCTTTGGATGCCGGCGGGCAGGCCGATCTTGACGATGCGCTTGAGGGCGACGGGGTCGATAGCCAGGTCGCGCGGGGTGACACGGACGACGGAGTCGGTCTTGAGCAGGCGGATAAAGAGCGTAGCGGCGCTGACTGTGTAGGCGATGGCGGTGGCGATGGCGACGCCCGCGACGCCCCAGTGGAGTACGGGGACAAAGATGAGGTCCAGGCCAATGTTGAGGACGGTGGACACGGCAAGCGCCTGCAGCGGCATGCGGGTGATGCCGACGGAGCGGAAGATCGCGGCCTCAAAGTTGTAGAGCAAGATCGAGGGCAGGCTGAGCAAAAAGACGCGCAGGTAGAGCGAGGCGAGCGGCATGGTTTCGGCGGGAACGTTGAGCGCGGCGAGCATGGGCTCGGCAAAGATCTCGCCCAGAGCGATGACGACAAAGCCTACGAGCGCCATTAAAATCGAGGTATGGACGGCGCGTTTGACCATGTTCTGATCGTTGCGGCCGATAGCGTTGGCGATGACCACGTTGGAGCCAAGCGACATGCCAATAAACAGGTTGAGCATAAGACTGGTAAGCGGAACATTGGAGCCGACCGCCGCCATGGCGAGGGTTCCCTGGTCGCCCGAGAAATTACCGATGATGACCGTGGCGATGAGGTTCGATAGCTGCTCCAAGATGCTCGTGGCGGCCACGGGGAAGGCGAACAGGGGAATATTTCGCCACAGCGAGCCGGTGATCATGTCAATGTGCTTAGATGCGGTATCAGCCATACGCTCTCAATCTCTAATATGCTCTTTCGTGCTTATTTGCGCAGATGATGATACTCCTAATCGACTAGTCATTGGGGACGTTCTTAAACGACTAATCATTTAAGAACGTCCCCAATGACTAGGTGTGGAAGGCGTGCGACAATGGTGGGCGTTGTGTAGTCCGCGCTAAGGAGTTGCCATGTTGTTGTGTCCCGTTTGCCATGAGCCGTTGGCGGACAATGAGCGCGGTGCTTCATGCGCGGGCGGACACCGGTTTGATCGTGCTCGCGAGGGCTATCTGTATCTACTGCGCTCGTCCAAGAGCGGTGACTCCATGGGTGATCCCAAGTCGCAGGCGCGCAGCCGCCGTGACTTTCTGAACCGTGGATACTACGCGCCGTTGCGCGATGCGATGATCGAGCTGGTGCGCAAGCAGGTGTCTGGGTGTGCTGCGTCTACGAATGGCCCCATGACGCTGCTCGACATTTGCTGCGGCGAAGGTTACTACACCAGCGCCATGGGCGCGGTGCCGGGCGTGGATGCTTACGGTTTCGACCTGGGCAAAGAGATGGTGCGCCTTGCCGCCAAGCGCGGCGATGCGACCTACTTCGTGGCCAACATGAAGGACATCCCCGTGGCCGATGGCGCCTTCGATATGGTGACCGAGCTCTTCGCTCCCTTTAACGAGCGCGAATTTGCCCGCGTGCTGGCGCCAGAGGGCTCGCTCTACACCGTGGTGCCGGGCGCCCGTCATCTGTTTGGGCTCAAGGAGGTGCTCTACGACACGCCATACCTTAACGATGAGAAGCTGCCGAAGACCACCGAGCTCGAGTTGGTCGGAACGCAGCGGGTATCTGCGAATATTACGCTTCAGACCCAGGCCGACATCGAGGCGGTGTTCCAGGTGACGCCGTACTACTACCGCACACGCCCTGCCGATAAAGAGCGTCTGGCAAACCTCGATACTCTTCAGACCGACATCGACTTCATCATCGCCGAATACCGCCACAGCTAACCTACCAAAAAGGGACAGGTTTATTTTGGTAGGTTTTATCTGGGCAAATGCAAAGGGCCGACCGCGGAGATGCGCGATCGGCCCTTTTTAGTTGCTTGGCTGCAGAGGTTATGAGAAGCGAGTGCTTACAGGCGGTCCTTGTTCTCGGCCTTAACGGCGTGCGCCTGCTGAACAAAGAACAGGTCGTACACCACGATGACAAAGGCGACGATATTGACGGAGCTGCCGCCGAGCGCGGGAAGCGTGAGCACGGCCTGGACGAGCGTAGCGACCGCGGCAGCGATACCGAGCTTAAACGCGCCATCCACCTGCGAAGGCTTGTTGGCACCCTTGATGCCCGCAACGCCTGCGGCAAGATCGACAACGCCCTTGGCGACAAGCACGACCGCGGCGAGCATGGCGTTCGATTCGTAGGTGGACTCGAGCTTGCCGGTCGCGATACCGGCGATTCCAATGACGAGACTGGCGATGCCCAGAACAAAATAAATCAGGGCAAGGATTTTGAGTGTCTTGCGAGCGGCGCTCATAGCTGGTCCTTTCGATGCGGGCGCGGAGAATCTATCGCACCCAGGTTGCGGCACATATCGTGAAGCACATTGTAGTTCAACGGGGCGATGCATGCGTTTGAAAGCGTCTCTTGCCTGTACGGTCCAACCTTTCAAAAAGGAAAGCTGGACGTAAGCCAAATCGATGGCAGCCCATGTGCGGCGCTGCGATGATGAGGCCGTAACAAGGAGCTGGTCTCAAGGAGGAGTCATGATGTACGGAGCAGGGCAAGTGCGTGAGCCGCGGTCGTTGGGAAGGCGCATGGGTGATTCTGTGATCGCTGCCGTGTGCACGGGATTGATGGCGGTGCTTTGCATTGCGATGCTGTGGACCATGTCGCATGTGGGACAATAGCAGACGGTTGGGTGCCGACATAAACGGCACCCACGTATTCGTTTTGCTTGTTAAGGAGTATACATGGGCGTCGTCGATCCCTTTTCTGTTGCTCGGGCCGCGGGGCTTGAGCTGACC
>CATVZP010000078.1 GCA_958348565.1 uncultured Collinsella sp.
GCAAGACCGGCGTGGTCAAGCGCCGTGGTAACGCCCTTGTCGAGCCAGACGCCTGCCAACGCCGCCACCGCACACGCGCCGGCAAGCTCATTGGGAAAGCGTCGCTCACGGGCATCAATCACCGCACCGGCAAAGATGCAAATCCAAAATGGGATGTAGGACATCGTGCACCTCCATGGACAGCTGCTCAAACGCAAAAACCACCACAAAGGTGCCTGTCCCCTTTGTGGTGGTTTTGGTGGTGGTTATTTGGCGCCTTGCATGACCTCGTCGAGGGTAACGTTGACGGCATGCTGCGTCGGGACCCAGTCGACCTTTAGGAACAGAGCGGCCACCGTGATGGGGATATAGCTGAACATAAAGATCGGGAAGGTAAACAGGTTGGTCACCAAACGCCACTTTTGCGCGCAATGAATGTGCTTGTACTCGAAGATGGTCGTGAGTAGCGCCAGGATAAAGAAGGTCTGGTACATCATCACGAAGGTCATAATGAGCGAGGCGGCACAAGCCTGCATCTCGACCTCGGTGGCCAAGAAGCCGTGCGAAAGCCCGCCCACGATAAGGAACGTGGCATTGGCGAGCATGGAGATCAGGGACAGCAGCATGCCCGGAGCGATGGTCATAAACATGTCATATGCGGCAAAGCGATGATAGCGGAAGGTCGACTTGACCAAGTGCTTACCATAGGTAAAGAACACCTGGTAAAAGCCCTTAGTCCAACGCATACGCTGTTTCCAGGACGCCTTAAACGTCACCGGCTGCTCGTCAAAGAACTCCGCCGGCGCATAACCGATGCGGATGCCGTGAATGGCGCAGAACGTGGTGAACTGGATGTCCTCGGTCAGTGTATGGAACTGCCAACCGTGCATGCCCTCGATCACGCTCGCCGAAATAAGGTAACCCGAACCCGAGACAGCGCAGGATGTCTTGCAGATATTACGCGCGTTGTTGAGAAAGCGCGCCTCGCGCAGATACCAGGTGGCGTTGGCAGACGAAATCCACGAGCTGCCGAAGTTCTTGGAATTGCGATAGCTCGTGACCACATGGAAGCCCTGGTCAAAGGCATCATTCATCTTGGAGACGTAATCGCGGGAGATAACATTGTCGGCATCGAAGATAAAGTAGCCTTCAAACGTGTCAGGATACTCGTTGAGAATGCGATCGAAACCAAAGTCCATGACCCAGCTCTTGCCCTTACGGGCCAGGTCATTGCGCTCGTAAACAATGGCACCGGCCTCGCGCGCGAGCTGCGCGGTATTGTCGGTACAGGCGTCGGCAACGACAAAGACCTCAATGAGCTCGGACGGATAGTCCTGATCCTTGATGGAGCGAACGAGATTGGCGATAACGGCCTCCTCGTTATGCGCCGCGATAAAGAAGGCATAGCGGTGGAGTTTTTTGGCCTTGGGAGGCGCGACCTCGCCCCGAAGAGCGCCAATGACAAAGAAGACCACCTGGTACAGAAAGCAGACCGTGAGCAGCGTGACGACAATCTGGTTGAAAATCACGATGGGTGTGTTGGTTTGTAAAAAGGCGAGCATGCAGGCTCCCAGGAACGCATTACGTAAACAATCGTATATCTTACCGCAGGCTTACCGAGTTCAAGAAACCACCTAATACCGGCTAGGCTTCGAGCAGGCCAAGCTGCGGGACGATGTCGTCGCCGGCGGCGGTGCGGCCAAGCGAGCGCGGGGCCAGGTCGTCAAGAACCGCAGCGAGATCCCACGGCAGCTCATCGCGGCATTCAATACGCTCCCCCGTCACGGGATGGTCGAATGCGACGCGCCAGGAATGAAGGAATTGCCTGGTCAGACCCTGATCGGCGCGTACATCGCACTTGCCGTAGAGTGGATCGCCCACGCAGGCGTGGTTGATATGGCGCATATGCACACGAATCTGATGTGTGCGGCCCGTAAACAGATGGCACTCGACGAGCGTATAGCCGTCGTCAAAACGCGTGGAATCGAAGCGCTCGAGGACCTTAAAGATCGTAATGGCCTGGCGCGCGAAAGGGTCGTCCGAAACCGCCATCTTGACACGGTCGCGCGTAGAACGCGCAATGCCGGTGCTAATGGTGCCCTCATCCATAGCGATATGACCGTGAACGAGCGTAACGTAGCGGCGGTCGAGCGTGCGCGTACGGATAAGGTTTTGGAGAGCGCGCTGGGTGTCGTCGTCCTTTGCCGCAAGCATGAGACCCGAGGTATCGCGATCCAGGCGATGCACAATACCGGGGCGGTCCTCGCCCTGCACGGTGCCCAGATGGTCGATACCGCAGTGATAGACCAGGGCATTCGCGAGCGTACCGCTCTCATGACCATGCGCAGGATGGCACACCAGGCCGCGCTGCTTTGAGAGCACAATGAGATAATCGTCCTCATAGCGAATGTCGAGCGGGATGGCCTCGGGAATCACATCGGTAGGATCGTGCGGCTCGGGCAAATCGACCGAAATGCGGTCACCGGCTCGCACGACGTACTTTTTGGACAGGCAAGTCTCGCCATTGACTACTACGGCACCGCCCTCAATCAGATGCGTGCAGGCAGAACGTGTAGGGCAGCCGTCATTGGCGCCCAGATAAGCGTCAAGACGCTGACCGGCGGCATCGTCGGCAACAAGAATATGGATGTCGGCCATTAGCGCTCGTTCCTTTCGCGAATTTTGCGGGCACGCTCCCCGCGTTGCTGGGCCTTGCGCCTAGCGCGGGCCTCGTCACGGGCGTTAAGCTCGGCTGTCGCATCGACCTCACGGGCAGCAGGGCTCAAGAACATGTAGCCGAAGAGGGCGAGCACGACACCCAAGGTAATGCCGATATCGGCCACATTAAAGACGGGGAAGTCAATGAAGGTGGTAGCAATGAAATCGGTCACGAAGCCAAAGGCCAAACGATCGATAGCGTTGCCGATAGCACCGCCCGCAACCATCGCCATGCCCACAACCTCAAGATGGGCGAGCTGGTGTGCACGAACGAGGTACACGGCAATAGCGATAATGACCGCCAACGCCAGCACGGCAAACGCGATGCCATGCCCCTCGCCCATACTAAAGGCAGCACCGATATTGCGGACAAACATAAAGTCGATGACACCGGGGATGACAGTCACATGCAAAGCTTCGCCCACGGCACGAACCGCAAGCTTGCTCAGCTGGTCAACAAGCAGCACAACGAGCGCCACCCCGCCAGCAACACCCAACCGCCAACGCAAAGGCGGCGTCATATCCCCAGTGCGACCCAAAGAAATCCCCTACCCTCAAGAACATCGAATTCCGTTTAATGCAATTAACCATCTTATATTGCCATACGCAGAGCGCACGACATATCCACCAACGCAAGTGAAATAACCAGCTAAAAACGAAAGCGGCATTCCGAAAAACAGAATGCCGCTTGAATGTGACACAGGTAGTCATTAGGGACGTTCTTGTTTGACTAGTCGTTTAAGAACGTCCCCAACGACTAGAAAGAAAAGGCTCTAATTCCAACAATAGAAACGTCGCATTACCGTCGCCAACAGCGAAAACGTCCCTAAGCGAGCAAGGTGACGTGAAAGAGGAGGGAAGCGTACTTTGGTACGCGACCGACGATTGAACGTCAGATTGCCGCTTAGGGGCGTTTGCAGCGTCGGTAGGTTATGGCGTTCTACGAACGCCGTAACCTACAAAGCGTCGGCGCAGCGCTTGCAAATATGCGCGTGGCCGTTGTACTCGCCGACGGTGGTGCGGTAGTTCCAGCAACGGTCGCAGCACTCGCCCTCGGCAGCCTCGATGGCAACGGAGAGCTCCTCGCCCTGGGTCAGCTCAACATCGGAGACGATGTAGAACTCGGCCAGGTCGACGGCCTTGTCGCCGGTCAGCAGCGCATACATCTCGGCGGGAACGACCGCCTTGACGCGGACCTGCTGGCTCTTAGTGAAGGTGCCGGCGGAGCGGGCATCCTCAAGGGCCTTGGTCACAGCGCTACGGAGCTCGAGCGAAGCCTCGAGCACGCCCTCGAACTCATTGGCCTCGTCGACCGTGATGGGCGACTTGTACCAATCGAGCAGCGCGGCGTACTTCTGGTGATCGACGCAGCCGGCGGGCGCATAGGCCATGGCCTCGTCAACCGTGTAGGACAGGATCGGCTGCAGGTCGCGCATGAGCATCGAGAAGAGCTCGGCAAGCACGGTCTGGGCGCTGCGGCGCTCAAGCGAGCCGGGCTTGTCGCAGTACAGACGGTCCTTCAGGGCGTCGAGGTACACGTTGGAAAGCTCGGTAACCACGAAGTCGTAAAGTGCGCGGTAGGCGCGCGGGAACTCGTAGCTGGCGTAGGCATCATCGACCTCGGCCTGGACCTGGGTCAGGCGGGCAACCATGAGCTTGTCGAGCGGCAGCAGGTCGGCAAAGGCGACACCGTCGGTCTCGGGCTCAAACTGACCCTCGAGCTCGGAGAGCAGGAAGCGCAGCGTGTTGCGGAAACGACGGTAGGCATCGGACGTACGAGCAAGGATCTCGTGGTCGATGGACACGTCGGAGCTGGTATCGACGGACGCAACCCACAGACGGATGATGTCGGCGCCCATCTCGTCGCAGACCTTGTTGGGGTCGATGACGTTGCCGAGCGACTTGGACATCTTACGGCCCTGGCCATCAAGCGTGAAGCCCTGCGAGACGACCGCTTTGTACGGAGCGTGGCCGTTGGCGCCCACCGAGGTGAGCAGCGAGCTCTGGAACCAACCGCGGTGCTGGTCGGAGCCCTCGAGGTACACATCCGCCGGATACTCCAGCTCGGGACGGTACTCGCAGACGGCCTTCCAAGACACGCCGGAGTCCCACCACACGTCGAGGATGTCCTTATCGGCCTTGAGGTGATGGCCGCCGCACTTGGGGCAGACGCAAGCCTCGCCCAGGTAGGTCTCGGGAGCGTCGGTGAACCAGGCGTCGGAACCCTTCTCGTGGAAGAGCTTGATGACGGCGTCGAGCGTGGCGTCGTTCATGACCTTCTCGCCGCAGTCGGCGCAAGTGTAGCTGGGGATAGGCACGCCCCAGTTGCGCTGACGGCTGATGCACCAGTCGGGACGCTGCTCGACCATGGCACCGATGCGGTTGGCCGCGTGGGCCGGATACCACTTGACGTTCTCGCGGACCTCCTTGCCAGCCTGCTCGCGCAAGCCGGTCTTGTCCATCGAGACAAACCACTGGTCGGTAGCACGGAAGAGCACCGGGTGCTTGCAGCGCCAGCAGTGCGGATAGCTGTGCGTGATCTTCTTCTCGAGGACCAGGGTGCCGCGCTCGCGCAGGAACTCGATGATGTGCGGGTTGGCCTCATCGGTGTCCATACCGCTGAAGGGGCCACCGGTGCCAAACTCCTCACCGGTGTAGAACTTACCGTCGTCATCGACCGGCATGCAGATGTCGGTGATGCCCTCCTTGAGGCAGGCAAAGTAGTCGTCGACGCCGTGGCCGGGCGAGTTGTGGACGATACCGGTACCGTCATCGACACCGACGTAATCGGCCAGCAGCGCCACGCCCTCGACACCGTCAAAGATCGGCTGCTTGTAATGGATGTGGTGGAAGGTCTCGGCGGGAACCACGTAGGGCTTGCCGTCGACCATGACCGGGGTGTACTCCCAGCCAAACTCCTCGCAGCACTTGGGAGCCAGGTCCTCGAGCATGACCTCGGCGCGGCCGTCGTGTTCAACGGCAACGTAGGCGGCGCCGGGCTTGAGGGAAACTGCCTGGTCGGAGGGGATGGTCCACGGCGTGGTCGTCCAGATGATAAAGTCGACCGGGCCATCGAAGTTCTCGAGGCCGGCGGGCTTGGAGGTCATCTCAAAGCGAACGAAGATGGACGGGCTCGTCTCGTCGGAGTACTCAATCTCGGCTTCGGCGAGTGCGGTGTGGCAGTGCTTGCACCAGTGGACGGGCTTGTGACCGCGATAGATCATGCCCTTATCGAACATGGCCTTGAAGACCTCGATATCGGCGGCGTCATGCTGGTGATAGAGCGTCAGATACGGGTTGTCCCAGTCGCCAAGCACGCCAAGGCGACGGAAGCCAGCCTTCTGGAGCTCGATGTTCTCGACAGCGAACTTGTTGCAAAGCTCGCGGATCTTAGCCGTGGAGGTCTGGTTGAACTTCTCGGTGCCGAGCTTCTCCTCGACCTTGTGCTCGATCGGCTGACCGTGGCAGTCCCAACCGGGGACATAGGGAACCTCATAGCCCTGCATCATCCAGTAACGGTTGATCATGTCCTTGGAGATCTTGTTCATGGCGTGGCCGATGTGGATCGGGCCGTTGGCGTACGGAGGGCCGTCGTGCAGCACGAACTTCTTGTGACCCTCGTTCTTCTTTAGAACTTGCTCGTAGACCTTGTTGTCCTGCCAGTCCTTGAGTCGCTTGGGCTCGGACTTGGAAAGACCGGCACGCATGGGAAATCCGGTTTTGGGCAGATTCATCGTCTGCTTGTACTCGTTTGCCACGGTACCCCTTTCATGTCGTGGGCGCGCACGCCCTCTGGGCACCAAAAAAGCGCCCGTCCCTACAAGCTGGGACGAAGCGCCACAAAACAGGCAGTCTGCCCGTAAAAGCTCTTCGCTTAACCACCCAGCTTAGATGCCCTCGCCCGCGTATTCGCGCGCTCGCATCCGTTACTCGGCTGGCCTGTATCGACGGCCATCTCGGCGATGTCTACTAAGACGAACCTGCGCGGCACGTCCGTTGGGACCGCAGCTCCGGGGTGATTTTCATCAGTCGCATGCACGGGTTCTCAGCGCTCCCCGCTCTCTGTAGCATGCGGACGGCCGACTACTCGTCCCCATCAACGCTTATGCGGAGTATGCTAGCACGTTCCGCGCCGGCGAAAAACCCTCAACACTGGTTTTATACGTTCGAAATTTCTCGCGGCTGTGGACCTTCTCTTGGAGCAAAATACCTGAAAGCACTTTATCGAACGAAAGAAGGTTGCTATGCGCACGATTGGAATGAGCGACTACACCGTTGGCGAGGATTGCTTTGACGAGCTGCCCACCGCACTGGCGGAGTACGGAGCGACCAAGGTCGCGATCATCGGTGGCAAGCGGGCACTGGCTGCAGCGCTGCCGGGCATCGAGGCGGCTCTTGAAGGTACCGATGTCGAGGTTCTGGAGACGCGCGTCTATGGCACCAACAGTACGCGTGCCAATATCGCCAAAGTCGTGAACTCTCCTGCCTGCCAGGAGGCTGATGTTCTTATCGCCTGCGGCGGCGGCAAGGCGCTCGACACCGTCAAGACGGCGGCCATCAAGCTCAAGAAGATCGTCTTCACTGTCCCGACGATCTGTTCCAACTGCTCCGCCGCGACCGCCATTGCCGTCGTGTACAACGACGACGGCTCGCTCGAGGGCTATTCGTACCCCAACCGACCGGCGCACATCTTCATCAACCCCAAGATCATCGCCGAGGCTCCGGCGGAGTACTTCTGGGCCGGCGTGGGCGATGCCCTGTCCAAGCAGCCCGAGGTCGAGTACGCAACGAGCGCCGGTAATTTGGAGCACACCGCCGGTCTTGGCCTGGCGCTTGCCCACACCTGCTCCGAGCCGCTGTTTACCTATGGCGTCCAGGGTCTTGAGGACGTGCGCCAGGACCTGTCGAGCGAGGCCGTCAAGCAAATCGCACTCGATATCGTGGTCAATACGGGCTATGTCTCGAACCTGACGAACCAGAACGATTACTACTACAACTCGAGCGTGGCGCACGCATTCTACAACGCCACCTGCAGCATTCCGCGCGAGGGCACCTACCTGCACGGCGAGGTCGTGAGCCTGGGCGTGCTCGTGTTGTTCGCCTACACGGGCGACACCGAGAACCTTGAGCGCTACGCCGCCTTTAACAAGCAGATGGGCCTGCCCGTGACGCTTGAGCAGGTCGGACTTTCCGAGGCCGACATTCCTGCCCTGTGCGAGTACGCGCACGCCACCAACGAGTGGAAGCAGGGAAACCCCGAGCCCTTCACCGACGAAAAATTCGCCGCCGCCATCAAGGCCGCCAACGCCTACGGCCACACGCTCTAGACCCAGGCCAAAACCACCACAAAGGTGACAGGCACCTTTGTGGTGGTTTTTTTATTGCTCCACCATGCTGGGATCGAACTCGCTAGCCGGAATCACGCGGTACCCGTGGCGCAGGAGCAGGTCGACGAAAACACCGTTGCCCACGGTGAGCGTACCGCTGAACGTTCCGTCGTAGATGCGACCTACGCCACACGAGGGGCTGCGGTCCTGCAGGATGCACGCGGCGATCTCTTCCGGACCGCCCGCTTGCTCGCACATATCGAGCGCACGTTGAGCGCCTAGGCGAAACTCGCGATCGACTGAGGTGCCCTCGCAGGTACGGACCTCGCCGTTCACAATCTCGGACGGCTTGCGCGGCGTGGGCAGGCCCCCAAAGACCTCAGGGCACACCAAGAGGACCTCAGTCCCTGTACGCTCGCAGGCCTCGACCAGCTCGCGATGGTAATTGTCGAGCCCGTTATACTTGCAGCTCTCGCCCATCAAGCAGGCACTTACCACGATCTTCATATACAACTCTCCCCACGCAAAACGCCCCATTTGAGATAAACACTCAAATGGGGCGATTGACACTGCGCAACCAGTATTACTGCTGCTTCGGCATCAGCGGATTCTCGCGCGTGAGGAGATTCATAAACTCCTCGCCCGTGATGGTCTCCTTCTTGTACAGATAACGAGCCAGCTCATGGAGCTTGAACTTGTTCTCCTTCAGGATCTGCAGAGCGCGATCGTGCGCATCCTCGATCAGCTTGGCGACAATCGCGTCCACGCGCTCGGCCGTACCGGGGGCGCAGGTGAGCGACGTGTCCTGGTTAAGGTACGCATTCTGAACGGTACCGAGTGCCATCATGCCAAACTCATCGGACATACCAAAGCGCGTCACCATGTTACGGGCGAGCTTGGTGGCCTGCTCGATATCGTTGGCGGCGCCGGTCGTCATCTCACCAAAGATGAGCTCCTCGGCTGCACGGCCACCGCAATAGACGGCGAGCTTGTCCAGGACCTCCTGGCGCGTGGTCAGGAAGCGCTCATCCTCCTCGACCTGCATGGTGTAGCCCAGAGCACCGCTCGTGCGCGGCACGATGGTGATCTTCGTGACCGGTGCAGAGCCCTTCTGGCGGGCGGCAACGATGGCATGGCCGATCTCGTGGTAAGAAACAACCTGCTTCTCGTGGTCGGACAGCACCGTGGACTTACGCTGCTGGCCGGCGATGACGACCTCCACCGACTCCTCAAAATCGTCCTGCGTAGCGCGCTTGCGGCCCTCACGGACGGCACGCAGGGCGCCCTCGTTGATGATATTGGCCAGGTCGGCGCCCGAGGCACCGGGCGTGGCGCGGGCAATCGCGGTCAG
>CATVZP010000079.1 GCA_958348565.1 uncultured Collinsella sp.
ACGGCCTCGTTTTCCCCAAGGAGTAACCTTTGAGCCTTAAGGTTTATCGCGGGCGCACGCTTGCCCGCAGTCAGGCGCTGCAGCTGCTGTTCCAGGCCGAGGCTACGGACAGTCCGCTCGAGCGCGTCCTCGAGGGCGATTTCCTGATCTCGAAGGGTCCCCTCGACCCCTATGCACTGGAGCTTTGCCGCGGTGCCTACGAGCACATCGATCGCATCGATTGTGCCCTGCGAGCCGTCGCCAAGAACTGGGATCTTATGCGCATGCCCGGTGCCGACCGCAACCTGCTGCGTATCGCCGTCTACGAGATGCGCTTCCTTACCGACGAAGAGGTCTCGGACGCCATCGTCATCAACGAGGCGGTCGAGATTGCTAAGGCTTATGGTACCGACCAGTCCGCATCGTTTGTCAACGGCGTGCTGGGCAAGATCGCTCGCAGCGAGGAACTGCCGGGCGAGGACCTGTACCAAGAGCTGCTGGCCGAGGATCGCGCTCGCGAGGAGGCACAGGCTGCCGAGGCAGCCGCCAAGGTCGCTGCTGCTCAGGCTGCTGCCGGTGTAGTTGCCGAGGACGCGGACGCTGCTGGGGCCGTCGAGGCCGACTCCGTCGAGGAGTAGCCATGCCAGAGGGTTCCGTCCGCAACTTCGATGAGATCTCGGATCGCCTGGACCAGATCATCGCCACCGTTCGCTCCAAGGATACCTCCTTGGAGCGTTCTCTCGATTTGTTTGACGAGGCGATTGAGCTGGGCTCCCGAGCGGTCGATATGGTCGACAAGTTTGAGCTGACGCCGCGTGAGGCCGACAAGCTCGAGCAGGAATACGATGAGGATGCGGCAAACGAGTCCCAAGATAGACAGGCTGCATCTCCGGATACGAATGGTTGATGGCATTCATGAAACGCGTGCGTCTCGATGACGAACTGATTTCACAGGGCATCTGCGCCGATCGCGCGGATGCCCTTCGCACTCTTATGGCCGGCTTGGTTTCGAGTGGCGGTGAGCGTTTGACCTCTCCGGGGCTCAAGGTGACGCCGGGCCTGCCGCTGCACGTTAAGGGGCGCATTCCGTACGTTGGGCGCGGCGGCCTTAAGCTCGAGGGTGCGCTCGATGCGTTTGGGATTGATCCGACGGACCTTGCTTGCCTCGATGTGGGCTGCTCCACGGGCGGCTTTACTGATTGCCTGCTCAAGCGCGGCGCCGCGACCGTTGTCTCGGTCGACGTGGGCCGTGCCCAGTTTGATTGGTCGCTGCGCCAGGACGATCGCGTGACGCTTCACGAGCGCACGAATGTGACGCGGTTGCCCGAGCTCGGCTACGGCGGCGCTATCGACCTGGCTGTGTGCGATGTGTCGTTCACGAGTATCGCGAATATTATCGATGCCGTGCTGGCGTGCCTGAAACCTTCGGGTTCGTTTTGCACGCTCGTAAAGCCGCAGTTTGAGGCTCCGGCTGCTCTGGTGGGCGAGGGCGGTATCGTGACCGACCCAGCTGTCCGCCGCGATACGCTCGTGGCGGCGATTGAGCTGTTCGCTGCCAAGGGCTTGTTGCCGCTTGACGTGTGCCTGTCGCCCATCCACGGCGCCAAGGGCAATGTTGAGTATTTCCTGTACGGCACGAGGTTTGCCCCCGGCGAACGCACCGACGATGAACTGCATTCCCAGGTATCGGTTTTGAGCGAGAAAGCTGCAAGGCTATGAAGGTCTTTCTGGTTCCCAATTACTATAAGCAAGAGGCGGTCGAGAGCGGCCTGATGCTCGAGCTTTGGCTTTCGCGCCAAGGCTATGAGGTCGCATGGGCTGCCGACCAGCGCTCCAAGATTCAGAGCACGCCCGATGTTGACGATGCCGACCTGGTCATTACGCTCGGCGGCGACGGCACGTTGCTGCGCGCCGCCCGTATCCTCAATTACCGCGAGATTCCCATTTTGGGGCTTTCCTATGGTCACCTGGGCTTTTTGACGGCGGCCAGTCCCGAGGAACGCGACATTTTGCAGGTTGTGAGCGATGCCCTGTCCGGTGAGCTCCACGTGAGCCGCCGCGCTACCATCGCCGCGGATATCGTCTCGGTGCGCGATGACGGCACGAAGGACGTCGTGCGCACGTTTGCTCTCAACGATATGGCGCTCACGCGCGGGCCCCTTTCCGATATGGTCGAGTTTGACATCACGGTGTCCGGCCATCATATCGATCGCCTGCGCGGTGACGGTGTCGTCGTGTCGACGGCGACCGGCTCCACCGGCTACGCGCTATCTGCCGGCGGCCCTATCGTGAGCCCCGATTACACGGGCATGGTTTGCGTGCCGATCGCTCCGCATACCATTCAGGCTCGCGCCTTCTTGACCTCGCCAAGCGATGTCGTCGAGATCTTTATGTCCGATGATCGCCCGAGCGTTCCGGCGATTGCCATCGACGGACAGTTTATTACCTGCGATGGCACGGTCGAGAGCGTGGCCGTGCGCCGCGGTCCCGGCGATGTGCTGCTGCTGGACTACGGCCCCGAGAGCTTCTACAACTCGGTGAGCCGCGTGTTCTATGGAGTTCGTCATGATCGATGAGCTGCAGGTTTCCAACATTGCGCTCATTCGCGAGGCGACGTTGGTGCCGAGCGCGGGCTTGACCGTCCTGACCGGCGAGACCGGTGCTGGCAAGACCGCACTGCTCTCGGCGCTCAAGCTTATTTTGGGCGAGCGCGCCGATTCGTCGACGGTGCGCGAGGGCGAGGCGCTTGCCAGCGTCGAGGCGCGCCTGTTCGACGGTCCGCACGACACGGAGGGCTTCACCGTGCAGCGCAGCCTTTCTGCCGAGGGTCGCAGCCGCGTCAAGATTGACGGCCGCATCGCCAGTGTGCGCGAGCTTTCCGAGCGCGTCGGCGTGATGATGGACCTGTGCGGCCAGCACGAGCACCAGCGTTTGCTCGATCCGGCACATCATGTTGCCATGGTTGATGCCTGGGCTGGGCGCGCGGCGCTCGAAGCGCTCGAGAAGTATCGCACCTGCTTTAAGGCTTCGCGTGCCGCCGCCAAGGAGCTTCGCCGTGTGGAGGAAGCCTCACGCTCGCAGGGGAGTCGCGTCGAGGAAGCGCGTTTTGCCCTCGAGCGTATCGCCGAGGTCGACCCCAAGCCAGGCGAGTACGAGGAACTCGAGGAGTTGCTGCCGCGCTCGGAGCACGCCGAGGTCTTGGTGGCGACGGCCAATGAGGCACATGCATCGCTTGCTGCCGAAGGGGGAGCGCTCGATGCCGTGAATGGCGCCGTGGCCGAGCTTTCACGCATGGCGACCGTTGACCGCAAGCTAGGTGACATTGCCGACGCACTTTCGGACGCCTGTATCTCACTCGAGGATTGCGCCAACGAGCTGCGTGCCTATCGCGATGGCGTTGCGTTTGACCCTCGCGAGCTCGCTCGCATGCGCGAGCGGTATTCCGACCTAAAGGGACTTCTGCGTCAGTGGGGTCCCACCATGGACGACGTGTTTGCCATGCGCGATCACTCGCAAGAGCTGTTATCGCTGGTAGACGATGGCGATGAGCAGATCAAGAAGGCGCGCGAAGCGCTTGGCGCGGCGGAGCGCGAACTGTTCGTCGCCGCCAAGGCGCTCAAGCGTGCGCGCAATACCGCTGCTCCGCGTTTTTGTCACGAGGTGGGTCGTCAGATGGCGCGCCTGGAGATGGGCGGCGCTGAGCTGGTCTGGGAGTCGCGCGATCTTCCGCGTGCTGAGTGGACACTCGCTGGTCCTTCGAGTTATGAGCTGCTATATCGCAGCGGCGCCGGCTTGACACCGCGTCCCTTGCGCCGCATTGCGTCGGGCGGCGAGCTGAGCCGCGTCATGCTGGCGAGTAAGGTTGTCCTCGGTAATGCGGACGGCGTGGATACGCTTGTGTTCGACGAGGTCGATGCCGGTGTCGGCGGCTCCACCGCCCGTGCGCTGGCCGGTGTCCTTGCCGATCTTGCCGCCACGCATCAGGTCATTGTCGTAACCCACCTGGCGCAGGTCGCCGTCATGGCCGACAAGCATTACGTGGTCAGTAAAGAGCCCGGCGACGTTCCCCAGACGCATCTGGACGAGGTGATCGGCGATGCCCGTACTGCCGAGATCGCCCGTATGCTGAGCGGCGATCAATCGGAGGCAAGCCTAGCGCACGCCAGGCAGATGCTGGAAGAAGCGCGTGCTTAGACCGAGCCGCCACATGCATGTCCGACCCTGCCGCCACGAAACCGGCCCATCTACTACGTTTAATAGGCTATCGGCAACCATGCCAAGAATTGCAAAAAGAAAACCGCAGGTAGAATGCCTGCGGTTTTCTCTATTTTTGGTATGCGGTTGGGCCATACGGATAAAACGTAGTAGATGGGCTGGTTTCGTGCCGAGCGGCGTTTGTTGGCTCCCTAAAATGTCTACTCCACGACCTTATCCGGTTGGATGAGCTCCTCATAGTAGCTGATGTGCTCTCGGGCGTCCTCGATTTCGGGCAGCAGGAAGTTGTAGATGACCTCTATGATCATCGTGGCGCTCATCTTGGAGAATGCGAAGTCGCCCGTTGTCAGCAGTGCCTCGTGATTGACGGTATTAAAGGTGTAGTCGGCTAGGCGCGCAAGTGGAGACTTGCTGTCGCTGCTGATGACGACTACAGTGGCGCCGCAGTCGCGAGCCGCTTTTGCCATGCGATTCAGTCGGCGCGACTTGCCAGAGTTCGAGATCAGCACGATAACGTCGCCGGGGCGCAACGTGAGCGCAAAGCCGATTGATGTCTCGCTGATGGTGCTCGCCATGCAGCGCAGGCCCAGCTGTGAAAACTTAAATGTCGCATCGAGCGCGACCGCGTTCGTATTGCCCACGGCGGCGAACTCAATAACGCCGGCATTCTTAAGCGCGTGCACAACTGCGGCCAACGTGTCGTGATCAATGCCGTCGATGGTCGCATTAAGCTCACTCACCTTGGCGGCGAGGATATTTTTAAGGCTCTGCTCCATGTTGTCGAGCGAGACCTCGTCGGTCAGGCCCTCGTTGCGCTGATTCTCCAAGTCGCGCGCCAACGAAAACTGAAACCTGCGGAAGCTGCCAAAGCCCAGCTTGCGGCAAAAGCGCGAAACCGTCGCCTCGGACGTGGCAGCGGCGCGCGAGAGCTGGGCGGCCGTCAGGCGCGGCGCCTCGGACTGGTGCTCCAATATATAGTCGACAATGCGCTGCTCGGAATCGCTGTACCCTTTGTGCGTGCTAATAAGGGAGAGCGCGCTCTTGCTGCTATCGGTCATGGATGGCTCCTGGTTGGCATGAAAATCGGACTCGTTTTTCATGCCATAGTATACGGGCATTTTCAATTACAAGATACACCTTGCCGTTTCAAGTGTTGATGGTAAACTTTCACTTACCGTTTACGGTTATGAAAGAACTTTTCACCGGAGAATTGCGCCTTGTCTCTTCTCACGCGGACGGTAGGTTGGTATCTTTCAAGTGTGGAAAAACGCGCATGGAAGCGCGTGTAGGGGAGCGCCTGCGGGCGCAAAACTTAAAAAGGAGGGACACATGGCTAAGTTTGACATCATCGCCGCGACCGGTTGCCCGACCGGCATTGCGCACACCTTCATGGCGAAGGAGGCGCTGGAGAAGGCAGCTGCCGAGCGAGGTCTGACCATTAAGGTCGAGACTCATGGCCAGGTCGGTGTCGAGAACGAGCTCACCAAGAGCGAGATCGCCGGTGCCAAGGCCGTCGTCGTCGCAGCCGATAAGGATGTCCAGGCTGAGCGTTTCGCCGGTAAGCCCATGGTTTCCGTTGGTGTTTCCAAGGCCCTGTCTGTCGAGGCTGCCGGTAAGCTGATCGACCGCGCGCTCGCCGCCAAGGGCGACGACTCGGTTGCGGCTGCTGCCGATGTCGAGGACGAGGTCGAGGAGAAGGAGTCCATCGGCCACGTCATCTACAAGCACCTCATGAATGGCGTCAGCCACATGCTGGTCTTCGTCGTCGCCGGTGGTGTTCTGACCGCCGTCTCGTTCCTGTGGGGCATCACGTCCTTCGATTCGACGGCTTCCGACTACAACACCTTTGCCGCTATGCTCAAGATCATCGGCGGTATCGCCATGAACCTCATGGTTCCGGTGCTTTCCGCCTACATCGCCGAGTCCATCGGCAAGCGCCCGGCGCTCGTTCCCGGTTTCGTCGCCGGTATGATCGCCATCCAGGGTCTGCCCGTTAACGCCGATACCGGCATGATCGACGCCGGTGGCGCAGGTGTGGGCTTTGGCTTCCTGGGCGGCATCGTCGGCGGCTTCCTTGCTGGCTATGTCATCCTGCTGCTCGAGAAGGTCTTTGCCGGTCTGCCCAAGAACCTGGACGGCCTCAAGGCTATCTTCCTGTACCCGCTGTTCTCGACCGCCATCGTCGGTCTGGTCATGCTCGGCATCTCCGGCCCCATGGCTGCCATCAACACCGCCATGATGGACTTCCTCAAGGGCCTGTCCGCCTCTGGCGCCGTTGTCCTGGGTCTTGCCATCGGCTGCATGTGCGCCTTTGACATGGGTGGCCCGGTCAACAAGGCTGCTTACGTCACCGGTACCGCTATGCTCACCGAGGCTTTGGCCGCCGGTGTCGGTACCGACACCTACAACTTCGGCACCAACTTCATGGCTGCCGTCTCCGCCGCTTGCATCGTTCCGCCGCTGATCACCACCTTCGCCGTCGTTGTCGGCAAGAAGTACTTCAGCCAGGAGGATCATGACGCCGGTATCGTCAACCTTATCCTTGGTTGCACCCACATCACCGAGGGCGCCATTCCGTTCATGACCAAGAACATCTGGCCCGTCATGCCCATCATGATGGTCGGTTCTTCCATCGCTTCCATCTTGACCATCTTCTTCAACGTTCACGATCCGGCGCCTCACGGCGGCTTCCTGGTCCTGCCCGTTGTCGAGAACGGCCCGCAGTGGGTCCTCGCGATCCTCATCGGCGCCGTGGTCGGTGGCATCCTGTTCGTGGCCTTCAAGAAGTACGACTTCGAGAAGAACCAGAAGCCCGCTCCTGCAGCCAAGCCGGTTGAGGCCCCTAAGGCCGCTGCTGTCGAGGCCCCCAAGGCCGAGGCTTCCGACTTCGTGAAGGTCGAGAACGTCTTTGTCGCCGAGGACTTCGCTTCTCGTGACGAGGCTCTGAGCTTTGTCTCCAACCAGGCCGTTAAGGCCGGTATCGCCGGCGATGCCGACGCCGTGATGAACGCCTTCCTGGCCCGCGAGGCCGAGGGCACCACGGGCATGATGGAGGGCTTCGCCATTCCGCATGCCAAGTCCGACGCCATCACCGAGGCCGCTGTCATCGTCGTCAAGGACGACTCTGGCGTGACCGGTTGGGACACCATGGACGGCGCTCCCGTCAACGTTGCCATCGCCCTGCTCATCCCGGGCGCTCAGGCTGGCACCACGCACCTCAAGATCCTGTCCAAGGTCGCCGAGGCGCTCATGGACGAGGACTTCCGTGCCACCGTCAAGGGTTCCACCGACGCCGCCGAGATCGCCAAGACGATCAACGCCCGCCTGGTCTAATCCAGCAGTTAGCGAATAATATCGCCCTTGTAACAAAGGCGGAGACCCTCTCCAGGGCCTCCGCCTTTTTCTGCCCCTCCCATAAGTTGCGGTGAAATAGGGACTGTTTAAACGATTCAACCCCAAATTCAGTCCCTATTTCACCGCAACTTAAAAAGGGCATAGATAGACCCCATCAACTAGATCAACCAGCCGAACAAATAATCAGCCAGAATTTCGTTCGCACGATATTGCTCTGGACCGACCGAGTTTCCGCAACTTGCTCGCCCATAGGGGGCCGGGCGCGGCCTGTGAGATTTATCGCGAGTTCCGCACGAGCCGAAGAGCACTTAATGTGCTCTTCGTGCGAGCAGGACTGTAGAGCAGGAAATCTCACAGGCCGCGCCCGGCCCCCTATGGGCGAGCAAGCCGACGACAAACACATCTGTCCAACAATTCGTGCGAAACATAATGAAAAACCGTTTGATGTGAGTTAATATAAACAACGTCGTGAATCTGACTCCTGCCGCATGCACGACAGGGGTTAAACACAAAAAAGGAGTCAATTATGGTTTCTGAGAAGGCTACTCTCGTCAATCCGCAGGGTCTTCACATGCGTCCGGCCGGCCTCTTCGCCTCCACCATGGGCAAGTACGCCTGCGACGTGACGGTCGTCACCCCCGAGAAGGAGGTCAACGGCAAGTCCCCGATGGCACTCATGGCTGCTGGTATCCCCTGCGGTACCGAGGTCGAGGTCAAGTGCGACGGCGCTGACGAGGCCGAGGCTCTGGCTGCTGCCATCGAGCTCATCAAGAGCGGTCTTGGCGAGTAGAACTCAAACGGGTCGCATGTTGAACAATTAAGTTCATACTTGGGGGCGCAGTGACCTGTTCAAGGTAGCTGCGCTCTTTTGTCATGGATATGGCAAAACGCTTTATCACATGACACGGAGAGAGGAATGGGAATGTATCAGGGAGTCAACGCATCCGAGGGCATCGGCATCGGCACCGTCATGGTCGCCGTCGATCCCGACTTGACGTTTGAACCGCACGAGGTTGCTGATTCGGCCGCAGAGAAGGAGCGTTATCAGACGGCTCTTTCGGTCTTCTGCGAGAAGACCCAGGCTCAGGCCGACCACATGAAGGAGACGGTGGGCGAGGCCGAGGCCGAGATCATGAGCGGACACATCGTCCTGGCTCAGGACCCGGGCATGACTGACGCCATTAACGCCGCCATTGACGGTGGCACCTGCGCCGAGCAGGCGCTCATGGACACTTCGACCATGTTCGAGAACATGTTCCTGTCCATGGACGACGAGATGTTCCGTCTGCGCGCGGCCGACATCGCCGACATCCGCACCGGTATTCTGGCCGAGCTGCTGGGCAAGGAGGTCGTCGACCTCTCCGTCCTGCCCGAGAACACCGTCGTTGTCGTGCACGACCTTACGCCGTCCATGACCGCCACGATCGATAAGGCCCACGTTGCCGGCATTGTCACCGAGACCGGTGGCCGCACGTCGCACTCCGCGATCATCGCGCGTGCCCTCGAGATTCCGGCCGTCCTTTCGGTCTCTAACAGCTGCACCGCGCTTCGCAACGGTATGACCGTCGTCGTCGACGGTGGCAAGGGTGTTGTCGAGGCCGATCCCGACGAGGAGACGCTCGCTGCCTACACCGCCAAGGCCGAGGCCTTCGCTGCCGAGAAGGCGGCCCTCGAGGCCTTCCGCGGCAAGCCTTCTGTGACTGCCGATGGCATCAAGAAGATCATCGCCTGCAACATCGGTAACCCCGATGACGTGCCCAACGCGCTCGATCACGA
>CATVZP010000080.1 GCA_958348565.1 uncultured Collinsella sp.
CCTGCGCGATAATGGACGGGAATTACACGGAAACGTAAAGGCTTCTTAAAGAATTGGCGAGGGTAGGACGATGAACGAGCAGGTTTGCAAGGCGGACATGGGTGGCGACGGAGCTGCGGGCGTGGATACGAACGGCTATCCGGTCGAGACTACGGGCAATGCGGTGCTGGACATTTTGGAGCATCGCTCGTCTACGCGTGCCTTTGCGCGTGATGACGACGACCGTCCCGTAGCGGTGACCGACGAGCAGCGTGCAGCGATTTTGCATGCGGCGAGTCGCGCGCCGTCGGCAGGCGCCATGATGATGTATTCCATCGTAAGCATTCGCGAGCAGGCCACGCTCGATCGTCTGGCCGATCTGTGCGACCATCAGCCCATGATCGCCAAGGCGCCCTGGGCACTAATATTTGTGGTCGATTATGCCAAGTGGATCGATCTGTTTGAGCACGTGGGCTGCTTTGAGCCCGAGTTTGTCGAGCGCACGGGTAAGGCGCCCCGCCGTGCGCCGGGTTTGGGCGACTTTGCCATCGCGGCCCAGGACGCCGTGATCGCCGCGCAAAACTCCGTGGTTGCCGCCGAGGCCCTGGGGCTGGGGAGCTGCTATATCGGTGATATCGTCGAGAATGCCGAGGAAGTTGCCGAGCTGCTCGATCTGCCGCCCTATACCATGCCGCTGTCGATGCTCATCGTCGGCACGCCCCGCAAGGAGCGCCCGGCAATCGCGCACCCCGTGGTGAACCTGGTGCACGAGGGGCGCTACTGCCGCGCCGATGCTGCGACTATGGACGCGCAGGTGGCCGAGATGGACGCGATGTTCCGTCCGCATGCCCGCGAGGTGGGGGAGCGCGTCGTGGATATCTACACCCGCAAGCACACGAGTCCCTTTATGGCCGAGATGAGCCGTTCCATGGAGTGGTGGTTCAAAAACTGGCTCGGCAAGTAGCCAATGCGACAAAGGGACAGTCCCTTTGTCACATTCCATATCGCCGCGGTAGCCTAAAGACTGTATAAATCTTTATCTAGCTGGGAAAACAGTGCATTCAAACATGGGCCGATTGCCTATAATCCCTTCGAACATTAAAGTTGGGAGGAAACCGGCTTATGGAACAAAAGGCCAAGGAGGCAGCCTCGCACGCTGCGATTCCTGTGAGCATCTCGGCGATGCTCGTCACGCTGGGCGTGGTGTACGGCGATATCGGCACCAGCCCTATGTATGTAACTAAGGCGCTCGTTGCCGGCAACGGCGGCATCGGAAGCGTCACGGAGGAGTTCGTGCTTGGCGCGCTCTCCCTTGTCGTGTGGACGGTCACGCTGCTGACCACCATCAAGTATGTGCTCATCTCGCTGCGCGCCGATAACCATGGTGAGGGCGGCATCTTTGCCCTGTACAGCCTGGTCAAGCGCTGCGGCAAGTGGCTTATCATCCCCGCCATGCTGGGTGGTGCCGCGCTGCTCGCCGACGGCATCCTGACGCCGGCCGTTACCGTTACCACGGCCATTGAGGGCCTGCGCACCATCCCGGCGGTCCATGCCGTGCTGGGCGATGACCAGGGCCGCGTCGTCGCCATTACGCTCGCCATCATCATCGCGCTCTTCTTGGTACAGCGCATCGGTACGGCCAAGATCGGTCACGCCTTTGGCCCCATCATGACGCTGTGGTTTCTGTTCCTGGGCGGCACGGGTCTGTTCTTTGTCTTCCAGCACCCCGCCGTGCTGCTGTGCCTCAACCCGGTGCGCGGCATCGCCTTTTTGCTAAGCCCCAACAACCACGCGGGCATCATGATTCTGGGCAGCTGCTTCCTCGCCACCACCGGTGCCGAGGCGCTCTACTCCGACATGGGCCACGTCGGCCGCGGCAACATCTACGCCACCTGGCCGTTCGTTAAGTGCTGCCTGCTGCTTTCCTATATGGGCCAGGGTGCTTGGCTTATGAACAACGCTGCCAACCCCGAGCTCATGGGCATTGCCGACCTCAACCCGTTCTACCAGATGCTCGCCCCGGGCCTGCGCCCGTTTGCCGTCGGCCTTTCCACCATCGCGGCCATCATCGCCTCGCAGGCGCTCATCACCGGCGCATTCTCGCTGGTGTCCGAGGCCAGCCGCCTGGACCTTATGCCGCACATGCAGGTCTTCTACCCTGCCGAGACCAAGGGCCAGCTCTACATCCCCATGGTCAACAACGTCATGCTTGTCGGCTGCGTCATCGTGGTGCTGCTGTTCCAGAACTCGGCGCATATGGAAGCCGCCTACGGCCTTGCCATTACGCTGACTATGATGTGCACCACGCTGCTGCTCTTCTTCTACCTGCACGAGGAGCGCAAGCTCAAGGTTGCTCCGTGGATCTTCGCGGCCTTCTTCCTTTTGCTCGAAGGCTTCTTCTTCGTGAGCTCGCTCACCAAGTTCTTCCACGGCGGCTACTTCACCATCCTCATGGCTGCACTCATCATGGGTATTATGGTGTGCTGGTACAACGGCACGGCGGTCGAGCAGCGCCAGTTTACGCTGCTGCCGCTGCGCAGCTACCTGCCGCAGCTCAAGCGCCTGCGCGACGACGACCGTTACGAGCGCATGAGCGACAACGTCGTGTACCTGACCAAGGACACCCATACCGACTACATCGACCGCGATATCGTCTACTCGATCTTGGACAAGCATCCCAAGCGTGCCCACGCCTGGTGGTTTGTGAACGTCGAGACCATGGACGAACCGCACACCTTTGCCTATTCGGTCGAGACGTTCGGCACCGACTACGTGTTCCGCGTGCATCTGTACCTGGGCTACAAGATCAACCAGCGCGTCAATGCCTACCTGCGTCAGGTTGTTCAGGACCTGGCTGCCACCGGCGAGCTGCCGCCGCAGACGCATGACTACTCGGTCTACAAGGATCCGGGTAACATCGGTACGTTCAAGTTCGTCCTGATCCGTAAGCTTCTGGCGCCCGAGAGCGACGTGGAGCCCAGCGAGCGCACGGCCATCACGCTCAAGTACATCATCCGCCGCGCCGCCGGCACGCCCGCACGTTGGTATGGCCTGGAGAACTCCAACGTGAGCTTTGAGTACGTGCCGCTGTTCACCAAGTTCAAGGCCGTGAATAAGATGCAGCGCCTGGCTCCCAACGAGCGGCCGTAGGCGCCGACAGGCTGCATGGAGCTGGTTTTCGATGGACAAGATTGAGGCTGGGGAGGCAAACATGGATACAAAGGCGCTCGATGGCCGCGAGGCGGTGGTCGAAATGGTGCGTGAGGCGCGCGTCGACGCCGCCGAAGATCGGTTCTTTACGAATCGCGCCAACATGGACATGGCCGATCGCGTGATTTCGATCGTGGCACTGGTATTTGGAGCGGTGTGCATGTGCGCACTGCTCGCGCACGTGCTGTTTGTCTAGCGGCTGCCGGTCGTAGAAGGCTTTACACTTAGAACCACCACAAGGGAAACCACCACAAAGGTGCCTGTCCCCTTTGTGGTGGTTTTTGTTTTTGAGAGAGGGGCGGGGCGCTGATGGACGTCCGTACGGACGGCGATATTGCCGATAGCTTTTGGTGGCGGCGCACAACGCTGACGCGCCGCACTCCTCTGTATGACGCCTGTGTATCGGTGGGACTGCTGGTCGCGGCGACGATTGTGGGCGCGCTGCTCGACCATCCGGGTCTCGCGCCGAGCATCATGATCGTCTATGTGTTCGCCGTTCAGCTGTGCGCATTCTTTACCTGGAGTCGCCTGTATTGCTTGCTGAGCTCGGCTGCCGCCGTGGCGCTCTACAACTTCTTGTTTATCGACCCGCGCTACTCGCTGTCGCTTATCGACCGCGTCTATCCCGGCATGTTCTTCATCATGTTTGTGGTCTCGCTTGTGTCGAGCTCGATTGCGTTGGCCCTGCGCCGCGCCTTGGCACAGGCTGCCGCTAGCGACCGCCGCACGCATATGGTGCTCGAGACCAACCGCATGTTGCAGCGCTGCGCCGATCAGCAGCAGATCGTTCACGCTATGGCCACGCAGCTGGCGCGTCTTTCGGGCTGTCCGGTCGTGTGGTACGGCGCCGACGCCGAGGGCGATGACCTGCTGCCGCGTGCGACATACACGGCCGTGGGCGATGCCGCGCCGGTGCACGAGCTGGCGCCGCAGATGCCGCCGCGACTCTCGGCGTCCGCCTATGTGGGTACGCCGCTCGATGCCACCTATGGCGGCTCGGCGTTTTATGGTATCTACCTGACGGTTCGCACGGGCGACGGCTTCGTGCGCTCGGGCGACCCCGCCTCGGTGGTGGGCGTGCTGGCTATCGTTGCCGAGCCCGACGTGCTGACGCATGAGGAGCGGACACTTGCCGATGCCATCGTGAGCGAAGGCGAGCTGGCACTCGATCGCGCCCGCGCCATGGAGGCCCGCGAGGAGGCGGCGGTGCTCGCCAAAAACGAGCAGCTGCGCGCCAACCTGCTGCGCTCCATCTCACACGATCTGCGTACGCCGCTCACCAGTATTTCGGGCAATGCCGACGTGCTGCTCGATCAGGGCTCGACCGGCACCGCGGTGCTCGATGCCCAGACGCGCCGCGGCCTGCTTCTATCCATTCGCTCGGATGCGCTGTGGCTCAACGCCACCGTCGAGAATCTGCTCGCCATCACCAAGCTCGAGGGCGGCGGCATGCATCTGTCGACTACGCTCGAGCTCATGGATGATATCGTCGAGGAGGCGCTGCGCCACGCAAGTCCGGCCGTGCGCGAGCACGACCTTAAAGTGGTGGCGTGCGATGAGCCGGCGCTCGTCAATGTCGATGCGCGCCTGATGGTGCAGCTGGTGGTCAATCTGGTGAACAACGCCGTCACCTATACGCCCGCGGGCTCGCATATCGTGATTTCGATTGGCGTTGACGATGGGCACGTGACGTGCTCGGTGGCCGATGACGGGCCGGGTATTGCGCCCGAGGACCGCGAGCGAATCTTTGAGTCGTTCTACACCGCCAACCACGGTTTGGCCGACAGCCACCGCAGCGTGGGCCTGGGACTTTCGCTCTGCCGTTCCATTGCGTTAGCGCATGGCGGTAGCATAGAGGTTGCCGCGGCGGACCCGCACGGCTCGGTCTTTACGATTGAGCTTCCCGTCGCCGACGTTTCGTTTGATAAGGAGTAACGCTGTGCCGAACTCTGCCGTAAAACCGCTCATCTTGGTCGTTGAGGACGACCCCGCCGTTCGCAACTTAATCGTTGCCGCGCTCGAGGCGCACGGCTTGCGTCATATGGCCGTGGAGACCGCCCACGCCGCCATCGCCGCCGCCTCATCGCAGACGCCGAGCATCGTGCTTCTCGATTTGGGCCTGCCCGATATGGACGGCGTCAAGGTGGTGGAGTCGGTGCGCACATGGTCGGGCATGCCGATCATTGTGGTCTCGGCGCGCAGCGAGGATGCGGACAAGATCCGCGCGCTCGATGCTGGCGCCGACGACTACCTGACCAAGCCGTTTTCGGTCGAGGAGCTGCTCGCGCGCATTCGCACGACGCTCAGGCGCCTTTCGTATGCGCAAACGGGCGGCGTTGCCTCTGAGGGCTCATTCGATACCGGTGAGCTGCATATCGACTTTGACGCCGGCATCGCCACGATGGATGGCGAGGAGCTGCATCTGACGCCGATTGAGTACAAGCTCCTGTGCCTGCTGGCGCACAACGCCGACAAGGTGCTGACGCACCAGTTTATCCTGCACGAGATTTGGGGCACGGCAACTAAGAGCGACCTGGCGAGCCTGCGCGTCTTTATGGGCACGCTGCGCAAGAAGATCGAGTCCGACCCCGCGCATCCGCGCTATATCCAAACGCACGTGGGTATCGGCTATCGCCTGGTCACCCAAGGCTAGATCGCCAACCACCATCCCAATATGAGTTGCGGTGAAATAGTTCCTGTTTGGGCCTTTACCAGGCTTTTTAGGAACTATTCCACCGCAACTTCGTCTATTTGCCCTTGGGCTTGCTGGCGTAGAACTTCTTCTTTTTGGGCTTGCCGGCAGGAGAGGGTTTGCCGGCAAAGTTCGACTTGCCGTTGCCGGCCTGCGCGTGCGCGGGCGCCGTTGCGCGAGGCTTGCGGGCTTCGGGGCTGCGCAGCTCCTCGGTTCGCTCGGCAATCTCCTCGGCGCTAAAGCCGACCTCGGCCATGGCGTCCTCGATGGGCAGGCGGCGCACGATATAGCAGTGGTGCACCTTCTGGTTGCGCGCGAAATCCTCGGGGATGGTCTGCGCCGTAATGTCCTCCAGCACCACGCCCGCGCGCGCGAGCTTGCGCGTCTCGGGACGGAAGCCACGCAGGTTGCAGCTAAAGATGGCATGTCCACCCTGTGCGAGCAGGCGCGATACGCCGGCCAAAAGCTCAACATGGTCGCGCTGGACATCCCAGGTGCGACGGCCCATCTTGGACGAGTTCGAGAACGTGGGCGGGTCGACAAAGATCAGGTCCCAGCGGTTGCGCGTCTGGCGCTGGTCGCGAATCCAGGCGAGCACGTCGTCGCGCACAAAGTGATGCTGCGGACCCACAAAGCCGTTCTGGCGCATATTGCGCTCGGCCCAGTCCAGGTAGGTGTTGGAAAGGTCGACCGTCACGGTTTCCTCGACGCCGCCGTCTGCCGCATAGCAGGTAGCGGTGCCGGTGTAGGCAAACAGGTTGAGGAAGCGGCGCGCCTGCTTGGCGTGCTCGCGCACTAGGTTGCGGGTGACGCGGTGATCCAGGAAGATGCCCACATCCAGATAGTCGTCAAAGTTGACGGCAAAGGTGAGGCCGCCCTCTTCGATGAGCGGCAGACGACGGCGTGCGATATTGGCGCGCTCGCCCGATGCGCCCTTGCCGGCGCCCTGCTTGCCGTACTGCGAGCCGCCGCGCGAACGCATGCGGGCCTTGGCGTGCACGTGCTCGGCCGGAACATCAAGAATGCGCGGTGCGATGGCCAAGATGTCGAGCATGCGGGCCTGGGCAAGCGCGGGGTCGATGGTCTTGGGCGCGGCGTATTCGGCGATGACGAGCCAGCGGCCCGGCGTCTGCGGGCAGCCCTCGTACAGATCGATGGCGGCGGAGTAGTCGGGCAGGTCGGCATCGTAGACGCGGTAGCAGCTCACGCCCTCGCGCTTGGCCCACTTGCGGCGCAGACGGGCATTCTTGCGCAGGCGGTTGGCGAACTGCTCGGACTCCGGGATGAGCACGGGCAGCGGCTTTCCGTCGCCCAGGTCGAGCGTGGCGGCAGGTTCGGGCATGGGGGCGTCGGCGGCTTCGTCTTGAGCGTCTGCGGTCTGCTCCTCGGCATCTGCGCTGGTCGCAGCTTCGAATGCCGCGGCGGCGTGGTCGAGCGAGGGCCAAACCTCAATAGTTGCCTCTTCGTTATTGGGCATGACGGCGATGGAGCGCGCGGGCTCGGCATGGAGCGCGCGGGCCATAAGGCCATCGCGGGTGAGCGCGGCGACCGGTGACGAAGCGAGTTCGGGCGCGCGGCGCAGCTCGCCTACCAACGTCATGGTGTCATGCATGAGCGAAAGCGGGGTCTCGGTGGTGTCTGCGACTACGGCGGCACCGGCGACGGCGCCCGCATGGTCCAGCACGGTGGCTGGCTTGGCAGCACAAAAATCGACAAAGCGCTTGTAACCGGCGCACTTGACCATGCGCTCGGCGGTCTTGCGGGCGGCGGGGTCGATGTCTACGGCCACGATGCGTGCCTGGCGCTCGCGTGCTGCCGCCTCGCGCTCGCGTGCCTCGGCAAGCAGCTGCTCCCACAGAGCGGCGTCGTGCAACTGCCAGCCCTCAAAGCCCCAGCGCTCGCGGACGGCGCCCGGGGCGCGGTCGGTCAGAATGTTCACGGCCTCCAACAGCAGGCCGCCGCCGGCGCACGAGGCGTCGACCAGCGTGGGCAGGGCTTCGTTCTCGTAATCGTCGGCCGTCAGCTCGCGCTCGCACAGTGCGGTCCAGCCGACCTGCGCCAGCACCAGGGCGGCGTAGTCGGGGCGCAGCACGTGCGCGCCCTCGCCGGCGCGGGTCGCGGCGGGTGGCAGGCGCTTGAATAACGGGTCGCCCGAAAGGTCCAGGCTGATGCTCGCACGGCGCTGACGCAGCGAAAGCAGCAGGTGAACGTCGGGATCGGCGGCGTCGACATCGGCGCGACGGCCCGTGGTCTCGGCCAGGCGGTCGCACAATGCGTCCTTGGCGCGCAGGGCCGAGAAACGCGTGTTGCGCAGCTGCTCGGTCACGCCGCGGGCTGTGATGGCGATGGTGGCGCCGGGGCGGACGATGCTCTCCCAGGCAATGTCGTAAACGCTATCGTACAGCTCATCGGCATCCTGCGCCTCAAAGCGCCCGACCACCACGAACACGCGGCTCGCCAGGCGCGACCACAGGCACGCGCGATAGCCCTGCTCAAGCTCGCCCTCAAACGTAGCGCGGCCCTTCAGGCGGCGGACATGCGAAAGCCCGAGGCGTTTAAGCTCATCGGCGAGTGCGGACTCAAAGCCCTCGGGGCAGCTTGCGTAAAATTCCATGGGTGACCTCTCTGGTTGCGTCGCTCCATTATATGATGGATGCTTCGTTTGCCCTTATCCTCGAAAGGAACCCATATGATTGATGCGTGTCCCGAACCCGCTGTGCTCTTTTTTGACGTGGACGGCACGCTGACGTCGTTCGATCCCGACAACATGACCGACAAGGACTTTTCGGCGGTTCACCCCTCGCAGGCGGTCGTCGAGGCGTTTCATCGTCTGCGCAACGCGGGACACCAGGCATTTATCTGCACGGGCCGCCCCCTGTGGCTTATCGCCGATAGCCTGCGTGCGCTCGACCCCGCGGGCATCGTTGCCATGGCGGGAGCCACGCTCGAGGTCGAGGGACGCGTGGTACACGAGGACTGCTTTGGCGAGGGTGTTATCGAGGAGCTTGCACGCCGTATGGCCGCGGCAGGGATTGAGGCCTTTTTCGAGACCAACGTGGCTACTTTTGCCCTGGAACCCGCGGGTGTTGAGCAGTCGTCTCTGATCGGCACTTCTGTGGCGCACAGCACCGAGGAGATGCGCGTCGACGGCAGTCTGCGCGTGGGCAAGGTAGGCCTCACTGCGCCCAGTTTGGCTCGCGTAGCCAACGATGACGGCTTTATCGATTGCGAGTTTGAGCTGTGCAATACCGGTGGTCAGAATCGCGAGCTGAGCCCCAAGGGCATCGACAAGGGCGTGGGCGTGGCGCGAGCGCTGGAATACCTGGGTCGCACCGGCAACGCGCGCACCTTTGGCTTCGGCGATTCGGGTAACGACCTGGGCATGCTCGCTGCGGTCGAGACGGCTGTCGCCA
>CATVZP010000081.1 GCA_958348565.1 uncultured Collinsella sp.
TGGCGACAGCCGTCTCGACCGCAGCGAGCATGCCCAGGTCGTTACCCGAATCGCCAAAGCCAAAGGTGCGCGCATTTCCCTCACGGCCCAGATACGCCAGCGCTCGCGCCACGCCCACGCCCTTGTCGATGCCCTTGGGACTCAGCTCGCGATTCTGGCCACCGGTGTTGCACAGCTCAAACTCGCGATCGATAAAGCCATCATCGTTGGCTACGCGAGCCAGGTCGCTCGCGACGATGCCTACCTTGCCCACGCGCAGACGGCCGTCGACGCGCATTTCCTCGGTGCTGTGCACCACAGAAGTGCCGATCAGAGACGACTGCTCAACACCCGCGGGTTCCAGGGCAAAAGTAGCCACGTTGGTCTCGAAAAAGGCTTCAATCCCTGCCGCGGCCATACGGCGTGCAAGCTCCTCAACAATGTCTTCGTCAAAGCAGTCCTCATACGCCACGCGGCCCTCGACCTCGAGCGTGGCGCCCGCCATGGCAACGACGCCCGCGGGGTCGAGCGCACGCAAGCTATCGGCGATGAGCCACAGGGGGCGACCCGTGCAGATAAACGCCTTGTGTCCCGCGTCGCGCAGACGATGAAACGCCTCGACGACCGCCTGCGAGGGGCGAACCGCCGAAAAGTCCTTGTCGGTCATGTTGTCGGGATCGAACGACGTCAGCGTGCCGTCCACGTCAAAAAAGAGCACAGCGGGTTCGGGACACGCATCAATCATATGGGTTCCTTTCGAGGATAAGGGCAAACGAAGCATCCATCATATAATGGAGCGACGCAACCAGAGAGGTCACCCATGGAATTTTACGCAAGCTGCCCCGAGGGCTTTGAGTCCGCACTCGCCGATGAGCTTAAACGCCTCGGGCTTTCGCATGTCCGCCGCCTGAAGGGCCGCGCTACGTTTGAGGGCGAGCTTGAGCAGGGCTATCGCGCGTGCCTGTGGTCGCGCCTGGCGAGCCGCGTGTTCGTGGTGGTCGGGCGCTTTGAGGCGCAGGATGCCGATGAGCTGTACGATAGCGTTTACGACATTGCCTGGGAGAGCATCGTCCGCCCCGGCGCCACCATCGCCATCACAGCCCGCGGCGTGACCGAGCAGCTGCGCAACACGCGTTTCTCGGCCCTGCGCGCCAAGGACGCATTGTGCGACCGCCTGGCCGAGACCACGGGCCGTCGCGCCGATGTCGACGCCGCCGATCCCGACGTTCACCTGCTGCTTTCGCTGCGTCAGCGCCGTGCGAGCATCAGCCTGGACCTTTCGGGCGACCCGTTATTCAAGCGCCTGCCACCCGCCGCGACCCGCGCCGGCGAGGGCGCGCACGTGCTGCGCCCCGACTACGCCGCCCTGGTGCTGGCGCAGGTCGGCTGGACCGCACTGTGCGAGCGCGAGCTGACGGCCGACGATTACGAGAACGAAGCCCTGCCCACGCTGGTCGACGCCTCGTGCGCCGGCGGCGGCCTGCTGTTGGAGGCCGTGAACATTCTGACCGACCGCGCCCCGGGCGCCGTCCGCGAGCGCTGGGGCTTTGAGGGCTGGCAGTTGCACGACGCCGCTCTGTGGGAGCAGCTGCTTGCCGAGGCACGCGAGCGCGAGGCGGCAGCACGCGAGCGCCAGGCACGCATCGTGGCCGTAGACATCGACCCCGCCGCCCGCAAGACCGCCGAGCGCATGGTCAAGTGCGCCGGTTACAAGCGCTTTGTCGATTTTTGTGCTGCCAAGCCAGCCACCGTGCTGGACCATGCGGGCGCCGTCGCCGGTGCCGCCGTAGTCGCAGACACCACCGAGACCCCGCTTTCGCTCATGCATGACACCATGACGTTGGTAGGCGAGCTGCGCCGCGCGCCCGAACTCGCTTCGTCACCGGTCGCCGCGCTCACCCGCGATGGCCTTATGGCCCGCGCGCTCCATGCCGAGCCCGCGCGCTCCATCGCCGTCATGCCCAATAACGAAGAGGCAACTATTGAGGTTTGGCCCTCGCTCGACCACGCCGCCGCGGCATTCGAAGCTGCGACCAGCGCAGATGCCGAGGAGCAGACCGCAGACGCTCAAGACGAAGCCGCCGACGCCCCCATGCCCGAACCTGCCGCCACGCTCGACCTGGGCGACGGAAAGCCGCTGCCCGTGCTCATCCCGGAGTCCGAGCAGTTCGCCAACCGCCTGCGCAAGAATGCCCGTCTGCGCCGCAAGTGGGCCAAGCGCGAGGGCGTGAGCTGCTACCGCGTCTACGATGCCGACCTGCCCGACTACTCCGCCGCCATCGATCTGTACGAGGGCTGCCCGCAGACGCCGGGCCGCTGGCTCGTCATCGCCGAATACGCCGCGCCCAAGACCATCGACCCCGCGCTTGCCCAGGCCCGCATGCTCGACATCTTGGCCATCGCACCGCGCATTCTTGATGTTCCGGCCGAGCACGTGCACGCCAAGGCCCGCATGCGTTCGCGCGGCGGCTCGCAGTACGGCAAGCAGGGCGCCGGCAAGGGCGCATCGGGCGAGCGCGCCAATATCGCACGCCGTCGTCTGCCGCTCATCGAAGAGGGCGGCCTCACCTTTGCCGTCAACTTTGACGACTATCTGGATGTGGGCATCTTCCTGGATCACCGCGTCACCCGCAACCTAGTGCGCGAGCACGCCAAGCAGGCGCGCCGCTTCCTCAACCTGTTTGCCTACACCGGCACCGCTACCTGCTATGCGGCAGACGGCGGCGTCGAGGAAACCGTGACGGTCGACCTTTCCAACACCTACCTGGACTGGGCCGAGCGCAATATGCGCCAGAACGGCTTTGTGGGTCCGCAGCATCACTTTGTGCGCGACGACGTGCTCGCCTGGATTCGCGACCAGCGCCAGACGCGCAACCGCTGGGACCTGATCTTTGTCGACCCGCCCACGTTCTCGAACTCGTCAAAGATGGGCCGCCGTACCTGGGATGTCCAGCGCGACCATGTTGAGCTTTTGGCCGGCGTGTCGCGCCTGCTCGCACAGGGCGGACATGCCATCTTTAGCTGCAACCTGCGCGGCTTCCGCCCCGAAACGCGCAAGCTCGCGCGCGCGGGCGTCGTGCTGGAGGACATTACGGCGCAGACCATCCCCGAGGATTTCGCACGCAACCAGAAGGTGCACCACTGCCATATCGTACGCCGCCTGCCCATCGAGGACGCCATGGCCGAAGTCGGCTTTAGCGCCGAGGAGATTGCCGAGCGAACCGAGGAGCTGCGCAACCCCGAGGCCCGCAAGCCCCGTGCAGCAGCGCCCGCGCACGCGCAGGCCGGCAACGGCAAGTCCAACTTTGCCAGCAAACCCTCCCCTGCCGGCAAGTCCAAAAAGAAGAAGTTCTACGCCAGCAAGCCCAAGGATAAATAGACAACGTTGCGGTGGAATACGGACTGTTTTGCCTGGAATTAGGTAAATTTAGACCGTATTTCACCGCAACTCATATTGGGATGGCGGATGCCGACCTATCCCTGGATGACCAATCGGTAACCAATACCCACGTGCGTCTGGATATAGCGCGGGTGCGCGGGGTCGGACTCGATCTTCTTGCGCAGCGTGCCCATAAAGACGCGCAGGCTCGCCAGGTCGCTCTTAGTTGCCGTGCCCCAAATCTCGTGCAGGATAAACTGGTGCGTTAGTACCTTGTCGGCGTTATGTGCCAGCAGGCACAAGAGCTTGTACTCAATCGGCGTCAGATGCAGCTCCTCGCCATCCATCGTGGCAATGCCGGCATCAAAGTCGATATGCAGCTCACCGGTATCGAACGAGCCCTCGGAGGCAACACCACCCGTTTGCGCATACGAAAGGCGCCTGAGCGTCGTGCGAATGCGTGCAAGCAGTTCCTCGACCGAAAACGGCTTGGTCAGGTAGTCATCGGCGCCGGCATCGAGCGCGCGAATCTTATCCCCGTCCTCGCTGCGCGCCGAGACCACGATGATCGGCATGCCCGACCATGCGCGCACCGACTCCACCACCTTGACGCCGTCCATATCGGGCAGGCCCAGATCGAGCAGCACGATGCTCGGTGCCTGCGATGAGGCGGCGGCGATGGCGGCATGGGCGGTCTCCACGGCCATATGACGCAAGCCGTGCGCCTCGAGCGCGGCAACAATAAGGTTGCGGACGGCGGGATCGTCCTCAACGACCAAGATGAGCGGTTTTACGGCAGAGTTCGGCACAGCGCTACTCCTTATCAAACGAAACGTCGGCGACGGGAAGCTCAATCGTAAAGACCGAGCCGTGCGGGTCCGCCGCGGCAACCTCTATGCTACCGCCATGCGCTAACGCAATGGAACGGCAGAGCGAAAGTCCCAGGCCCACGCTGCGGTGGCTGTCGGCCAAACCGTGGTTGGCGGTGTAGAACGACTCAAAGATTCGCTCGCGGTCCTCGGGCGCAATACCCGGCCCGTCATCGGCCACCGAGCACGTCACGTGCCCATCGTCAACGCCAATCGAAATCACGATATGCGAGCCCGCGGGCGTATAGGTGACGGCGTTGTTCACCAGATTGACCACCAGCTGCACCATCAGGCGCGCATCGACATTGACGAGCGCCGGCTCATCGCACGCCACCACTTTAAGGTCGTGCTCGCGCACGGCCGGACTTGCGTGGCGCAGCGCCTCCTCGACGATATCATCCATGAGCTCGAGCGTAGTCGACAGATGCATGCCGCCGCCCTCGAGCTTGGTGATGGCGAGCAGATTCTCGACGGTGGCGTTGAGCCACAGCGCATCCGAGCGAATGGATAGAAGCAGGCCGCGGCGCGTCTGGGCATCGAGCACCGCGGTGCCGGTCGAGCCCTGATCGAGCAGCACGTCGGCATTGCCCGAAATACTGGTGAGCGGCGTACGCAGATCGTGTGAGATGGAGCGCAGCAGGTTGGCGCGCAGCTGCTCGTTTTTGGCGAGCACCGCCGCCTCCTCGCGGGCCTCCATGGCGCGGGCGCGATCGAGTGCCAGCTCGCCTTCGCTCACGATGGCATCGGCAAGTGTCCGCTCCTCATGCGTCAGCACGTCGGGCTCGGCAACGATAGCCAGCACGCCCACCACCGAGGCGGGGTCGCCCGAGCGCGCGAAGCCGTCGCCTGTGCGAACCGTCAGGTAGATGCCATAAAACGCCGAGCCGCCAAACGTGGCGTCGAGCGGCGTTCCCACATAGGCGGACGCCGAGAGCCGAGGCGGCATCTGCGGCGCCAGTTCGTGCACCGGTGCGGCATCGCCCACGGCCGTGTAAGTCGCGCGCGGCAGCAGGTCATCGCCCTCGGCGTCGGCGCTGTACCACACGACAGGGCAGCCCGAAAGACGCGCCAGCTGCGTGGCCATGGCGTGAACGATCTGATGCTGATCGGCGCACCGCTGCAGCATGCGGTTGGTCTCGAGCACCATATGCGTGCGGCGGTCGCTGGCGGCAGCCTGTGCCAAGGCGCGGCGCAGGGCCAACGCAATCGAGCTCGACACAAGCGAGACCACAAACATGATGAAGAACATGCCGGGATAGACGCGGTCGATAAGCGACAGCGAGTAGCGCGGGTCGATAAACAAGAAGTTGTAGAGCGCCACGGCGGCAGCCGAGCTCAGCAAGCAATACAGGCGACTCCAGGTAAAGAATGCGCACAGCTGAACGGCGAACACATAGACGATCATGATGCTCGGCGCGAGACCCGGATGGTCGAGCAGCGCGCCCACAATCGTCGCCGCGACCAGCAGTCCCACCGATACACAGGCGTCATACAGAGGAGTGCGGCGCGTCAGCGTTGTGCGCCGCCACCAAAAGCTATCGGCAATATCGCCGTCCGTACGGACGTCCATCAGCGCCCCGCCCCTCTCTCAAAAACAAAAACCACCACAAAGGGGACAGGCACCTTTGTGGTGGTTTCCCTTGTGGTGGTTCTAAGTGTAAAGCCTTCTACGACCGGCAGCCGCTAGACAAACAGCACGTGCGCGAGCAGTGCGCACATGCACACCGCTCCAAATACCAGTGCCACGATCGAAATCACGCGATCGGCCATGTCCATGTTGGCGCGATTCGTAAAGAACCGATCTTCGGCGGCGTCGACGCGCGCCTCACGCACCATTTCGACCACCGCCTCGCGGCCATCGAGCGCCTTTGTATCCATGTTTGCCTCCCCAGCCTCAATCTTGTCCATCGAAAACCAGCTCCATGCAGCCTGTCGGCGCCTACGGCCGCTCGTTGGGAGCCAGGCGCTGCATCTTATTCACGGCCTTGAACTTGGTGAACAGCGGCACGTACTCAAAGCTCACGTTGGAGTTCTCCAGGCCATACCAACGTGCGGGCGTGCCGGCGGCGCGGCGGATGATGTACTTGAGCGTGATGGCCGTGCGCTCGCTGGGCTCCACGTCGCTCTCGGGCGCCAGAAGCTTACGGATCAGGACGAACTTGAACGTACCGATGTTACCCGGATCCTTGTAGACCGAGTAGTCATGCGTCTGCGGCGGCAGCTCGCCGGTGGCAGCCAGGTCCTGAACAACCTGACGCAGGTAGGCATTGACGCGCTGGTTGATCTTGTAGCCCAGGTACAGATGCACGCGGAACACGTAGTCGGTGCCGAACGTCTCGACCGAATAGGCAAAGGTGTGCGGTTCGTCCATGGTCTCGACGTTCACAAACCACCAGGCGTGGGCACGCTTGGGATGCTTGTCCAAGATCGAGTAGACGATATCGCGGTCGATGTAGTCGGTATGGGTGTCCTTGGTCAGGTACACGACGTTGTCGCTCATGCGCTCGTAACGGTCGTCGTCGCGCAGGCGCTTGAGCTGCGGCAGGTAGCTGCGCAGCGGCAGCAGCGTAAACTGGCGCTGCTCGACCGCCGTGCCGTTGTACCAGCACACCATAATACCCATGATGAGTGCAGCCATGAGGATGGTGAAGTAGCCGCCGTGGAAGAACTTGGTGAGCGAGCTCACGAAGAAGAAGCCTTCGAGCAAAAGGAAGAAGGCCGCGAAGATCCACGGAGCAACCTTGAGCTTGCGCTCCTCGTGCAGGTAGAAGAAGAGCAGCAGCGTGGTGCACATCATAGTCAGCGTAATGGCAAGGCCGTAGGCGGCTTCCATATGCGCCGAGTTCTGGAACAGCAGCACCACGATGACGCAGCCGACAAGCATGACGTTGTTGACCATGGGGATGTAGAGCTGGCCCTTGGTCTCGGCAGGGTAGAAGACCTGCATGTGCGGCATAAGGTCCAGGCGGCTGGCCTCGGACACCAGCGAGAATGCGCCGGTGATGAGCGCCTGCGAGGCGATGATGGCCGCGATGGTGGAAAGGCCGACGGCAAACGGGCGCAGGCCCGGGGCGAGCATCTGGTAGAACGGGTTGAGGTCGGCAATGCCCATGAGCTCGGGGTTGGCAGCGTTGTTCATAAGCCAAGCACCCTGGCCCATATAGGAAAGCAGCAGGCAGCACTTAACGAACGGCCAGGTGGCGTAGATGTTGCCGCGGCCGACGTGGCCCATGTCGGAGTAGAGCGCCTCGGCACCGGTGGTGGCGAGGAAGCAGCTGCCCAGAATCATGATGCCCGCGTGGTTGTTGGGGCTTAGCAAAAAGGCGATGCCGCGCACCGGGTTGAGGCACAGCAGCACGGCGGGGTGCTGGAAGACAAAGAACAGACCCGTGCCGCCCAGGAACAGAAACCACAGCGTCATGATGGGGCCAAAGGCGTGACCGATCTTGGCCGTACCGATGCGCTGTACCAAGAAGAGCGCGATGATGATGGCGAGCGTAATGGCGACGACGCGGCCCTGGTCATCGCCCAGCACGGCATGGACCGCCGGGATGGTGCGCAGGCCCTCAATGGCCGTGGTAACGGTAACGGCCGGCGTCAGGATGCCGTCGGCGAGCAGCGCGGCACCACCCAGCATGGCGGGGATGATAAGCCACTTGCCGCAGCGCTTGACCAGGCTGTACAGGGCAAAGATGCCGCCCTCACCATGGTTATCGGCGCGCAGCGAGATGAGCACATACTTGATGGTGGTCAGCAGCGTGACCGTCCACACGACAAGGGAGAGCGCGCCAAGCACGAACTCCTCCGTGACGCTTCCGATGCCGCCGTTGCCGGCAACGAGCGCCTTAGTTACATACATAGGGCTGGTGCCGATATCGCCGTACACCACGCCCAGCGTGACGAGCATCGCCGAGATGCTCACAGGAATCGCAGCGTGCGAGGCTGCCTCCTTGGCCTTTTGTTCCATAAGCCGGTTTCCTCCCAACTTTAATGTTCGAAGGAATTATAGGTAATCGGCCCATGTTTGAATGGCACTGTTTTCCCAGCTAGATAAACATTTATACGGCCTTTAAGCCACCTCGGCGATATGGAATGTGACAAAGGGACTGTCTCTTTGTCGCATCCGTCATTTTCCGAGCCAATTTTTGAACCACCACTCCATGGAGCGGCTCATCTCGGCCATAAAGGGACTCGTGTGCTTGCGGGTATAGATGTCCACGACGCGCTCCCCCACCACGCGGGCATGCGGACGGAACATCGCGTCCATCTCGGCCACCTGCGCGTCCATGGTCGCGGCATCGGCGCGGCAGTAGCGCTCCTCGTGCACCAGGTTCACCACGGGATGCGCAATGGCCGGACGCTCCTTACGGGGCGTGCCGATGATGAGCATCGACAGCGGCATGGTATAGGGCGGCAAGTCCAGCAGCCCGGCAACTTCCTCGGCATTCTCGATAACATCGCCGATGTAGCAGCTCCCCAGCCCCAGGGCCTCGGCGGCGACCACGGCGTTTTGCGCGGCGATCACGGCGTCCTGGGCCGCGATGGCAAAGTCGCCCAAACCCGGCGCACGGCGGGGCGCCTTACCCGTGCGCTCGACAAACTCGGGCTCAAAGCAGCCCACGTGCTCAAACAGATCGATCCACTTGGCATAATCGACCACAAATATTAGTGCCCAGGGCGCCTTGGCGATCATGGGCTGGTGGTCGCACAGGTCGGCCAGACGATCCAGCGTAGCCTGCTCGCGAATGCTCACGATGGAATACATCATCATGGCGCCTGCCGACGGCGCACGGCTCGCCGCATGCAGAATCGCCGCCCGCCGCTCGTCGGTCACCGCCACGGGACGATCGTCGTCATCACGCGCGAAGGCACGCGTGGAGGAACGGTGCTCCAACGTGTCCAGCACCGCATTGCCCGTGGTCTCGACCGGATAGCCACACGTATCCACAGCCTTGGTGCAAACCTGCTCGTTCATCGCCTCATCCTCGCTAATTCTTTAAGAAGCCTTTACGTTTCCGTGTAATTCCCGTCCATTATCGCGCAGG
>CATVZP010000082.1 GCA_958348565.1 uncultured Collinsella sp.
CTTCGTGCTTGCGTGACGCCGGCGACCAAGGCCATCGTCATCTGCTCGCCCAACAATCCTACGGGCTGCATCCTCGACGCGGCATCGCTCGACGCCGTGGCGCGCGTAGCGGAGCAGGCGGGCATCTACGTAGTCTGCGACGACGTGTACAACCGTCTGGTCTATGTGGATGGCTACGAGCGCTTCGCCCAGCGACACCCGGAGCTGCGCGAGCAGACAGTGATCATCGAGAGTTTCTCCAAGCCCTGGGCCATGACCGGCTGGCGCTTGGGTTGGCTCGCAGCGGCAGCCCCCGTCATCGCCGAGATCGCAAAAGCACACCAATACCTAGTATCGAGTGCCGTTTCATTTGAGATGGACGCAGCAGCGCGAGCCCTGACCGTCGACCCAACCCCCATGCTCAAAGTCTACCGAGCCCGCCGCAAACGCGTGCTCGAAGCCTTAAACGCTATGGGCCTCGACGCAGTAGAGCCCGCAGGAGCCTTCTACACTTTCCCGAGCATCAAAAAGTTCGGCCTAACCAGCGAAGCCTTCTGCATCAAAGCCATCAAAGAAGCAAACGTAGCCCTAGTCCCGGGCGACTGCTTCGGCACCGAAGGCCACGTCCGCTTAAGCTACTGCGTCTCCGACCAAGATTTGGACGAAGGCCTCAGCCGCCTGTCCAACTTCGTATCAACCCTATAGCCCAACGGGACCCAAAACCATCAGCCCACCGACCCAAGCATTATGAGTGGGGCGCGTCGCTCAACGGGCGCGAGGATTCGCAGCAAAGGCAACGTAGCTCCGGCCGGGAGGGGCAGGGCGAGTTTTCCGTAGATTCCGCACGAGCCGAAGGCCACTTAATGTGGCCTTCGTGCGAGCCCAGGACTTGACCGAGCGAAAATCTCGACCCGTCCCCTCGGGCCGGAGCGTATGCAGGGTTTGTGTACGAATCCTCGCGCCCGTTGACCGACGCCGGGGTCCCCGCCATAATACTTTCGGTTCACGCACGAATCCGCTGCCAGAGACAGCCGGTGCAAACGGGCATCGCCCGCGAGCTTAATGGGATATCCCGCCAGCCGAGGTGGTCGAGTAGATATGTCTTCTCGCCCCCGTCGCTCATGCAGCGCGGGGGCTTTCTTTTTGGACATGCCCCCGTCACGTCCTTGTGGCGGACCGTGCCCGGAAAGAATTCGAGGAGGTGTAATTCATGCCCCAGCAGTACAAAATCGACAAGGTTGCAGAGATCGAGTCCCGTATCGCCGAGAACGCCGGTCTGTTCGTCGTCAACTACAACGGTCTGACGGTTAAGCAGGCTCAGGAGCTGCGTCATCAGCTTCGCGAGTGCGGCGCCGAGATGAAGGTCTACAAGAACAACCTGGTCAAGATCGCTCTCAAGAACCAGGAGCAGCCCGAGCTCGACGAGATCCTCGCCGGCCCCGTCGCTTATGTGTTCTACGAGACCGAGCCGGTCGAGGCCGCTAAGACCCTTAAGGACTTCTCCGCTAAGTCCAAGGGCGTCCTTGAGATCAAGGGCGGTATCTCCGACGGCAAGGCCGTTTCCGCTGATGATGTTAAGGCTATCGCCGAGCTGCCCACCAAGGATCAGCTTCTCGGCCAGATCGCCGGTCTCATCTCCGGTTTCGCTCGCGACATCGCTGTCTGCGTCAACGGCGTTTCCTCTGGTCTCGCTCGTTCGATCCAGCAGGTCTCCGAGCAGAAGGCAGCCTAGTCGCTGTTTTCACCCGCGGCGGCAACGCCGCACCCCTGGCGCATTCGCGCCGTGTTTTAACTGATCTCCGTGCATCCGCACGGAAACCGAAAGGACTTAGAAATGGCTAAGCTTACCACCGATGAGATCATCGATGCTCTTAAGGAAATGACCCTTCTCGAGGCTTCCGAGCTCGTCAAGGCTATCGAGGACACCTTCGGCGTTTCCGCCGCTGCTCCTGCCGCTGTTGTCGCCGCTCCCGCTGCTGGCGCTGCCGAGGCCGAGGAGAAGACCGAGTTTGACGTCGTGCTCGAGGGCTTCGGCGACAACAAGATCCAGGTCATCAAGGCCGTCCGTGAGCTCACCAACCTTGGCCTGAAGGAGGCCAAGGAGGTCGTCGAGGGCGCTCCCAAGGCTGTTCTCGAGGGTGCCAAGAAGGAGGACGCCGAGGCTGCCAAGGAGAAGCTCGAGGCTGCTGGCGCTGCTGTCACCCTCAAGTAATCAGGCTTTCTCGCCAGATTTCTTTGCAGACGGGGTTCGCATTGCGAGCCCCGTCTTTTTTTGTTTTGGCCCCTCATTCCCATTGCTCGGCACGCAGAACAACGCTGTCTTCGCCGTGCCAATCTCGTTACCGCTGGGGCGTAAAATTGCACCATTCGAGCAATAATTTGCGTTGACCTGCTGAAGAATTGCGTTTGCCTTACGGCGACGTATGTCTCCGGCGGTAAGATACTTCGGTATCGCAATTTGGTCTGCGGCCGCCGTGCCGCACGCATAGGGCGCATTCTGCGCCTGCGAAAGGATCCTTGAATAACATGAAGGCAATCATCCCCGCCGCCGGCCTTGGCACGCGTTTTCTGCCTGGCACTAAGTGCACGCCCAAAGAGATGCTGCCGGTGCTCGACAAGCCGGTCATTCAGTATGTCGTTGAGGAGGCGCTCGACCCCGAGGAGGTCGACGACGCCATCATCGTTACCTCGCCCGGTAAGCCTGAGCTGCTGAGCTACTTCCAGCCCGACCGTTCGCTCGAGAACCTGCTGCGCGAGCGCGGCAAGAACGCCTATGCCGATGCTGTCGCCCACGCTGGCGGTATGCCGGTCGACTTCCGCTATCAGTACGAGCCCAAGGGCCTCGGCCATGCTATCCGCTCTGCTGTCGACGCCGTGGCAGGGGAGAACTTCCTGGTTCTTCTGGGCGACTACGTTGTTCCTAACCGTGACATCTGCGACAAGATGCTCGCCGTTTCCAAGGAGCACGGTGGCGCTTCGGTTATCGCCGTCGCTGCTTGCTCGCCCGAGGAAGTCAGCCGCTACGGCGTTATCGCCGGCGATCGCGTTGGCTCGCTCGAGGGCTTCGAGAATGCTGCCGACGACGAGCCCGGTGCCGTTTGGCGCATCGGCGGTCTGGTCGAGAAGCCTGCTCCCGAGGCGGCTCCGTCCAACCTGTACATCGTCGGTCGTTACCTGCTGAGCCCGCTGGTCATGGACCTGCTCGCCGATCAGCAGGCCGGCAAGGGCGGCGAGATCCAGCTCACCGACGCCATGGCCCGCTCGCTCGATCGCGAGGCCATGTACGCTGTCGTCATCGACCCGCTCTCGGGCTACGATACCGGCACCCCGTCTGGCTGGATGGCCACCAACGCCCTCATGGCCGCAAGCGATCCTCGCTTTGCCGGCGCCTTCTGGGACGCCATCGACGAGCGCGGCGGTTTGATGCGCAAGTAAGCCTTCGGGCATCAACATTTACGGGTGCGGACTTCGGTCTGCACCCGTTTTTTATAAGAGCTGCGATTGCCGGCTCCCTGTTCACAGAAAATATATGAACAGGTGTTCGATACACACCTATCTACCTGCACCTTTTCTGTTGAAAAACTTTGCTACTCCAAAAACTCAATCGCGTCAAGGCTTTTCTTGCTCAACGGTCGGTACCTGATAAACTATTAGGTTGCGATAACTGGCGAAGCCATGCCTCGCCAATCCACCGAGCATTTCCGTGAAGGAGGAAAAACCTGGTGACCTACGCATACACTGCCACTGAGCGCAAGCGCGTCAGCTTCGGGAAAATCCCGGAGGCCATGGAGCTCCCCAACCTTATCTCTGTTCAAAGGGAATCCTTTGAGCGTTTTAAGGACGAGGGCCTTCGTGAGGCGTTCAAGGAATCCAGCCCCATCCAGAGCCAGAACCATGTTCTCGAGGTTACCTTCGGCGAGCATCAGTTTGGCGATCCCGCGCACACCGTCGAGGAGTGCCGCGAGAAGGACATGACCTATCAGGCTCCGCTTCTGACCGACGTCCGTCTCACCAACAAGGAGACCGGCGAGATCAAGGAGCAGCTCGTCTTTATGGGCGACTTCCCCATGATGACCGATCAGGGCACCTTTATCATCAACGGTACCGAGCGTATCGTCGTCTCCCAGCTCGTCCGTTCCCCGGGCGTGTACTACAGCTCCGAGATGGATTCGGGTAAGCAGATCTACAAGGCTCAGATCATCCCGTCCCGCGGTGCCTGGCTCGAGTTTGAGGTCGACAAGCGCGACCAGCTCATGGTCTCCATCGACCGTAAGCGCAAGCAGAGCGCCACGATGTTCCTGCGCGCCCTTGGCATCGCCGTCACCAACGACGACATCATCGAGCTGCTCGGCAACTCCGATGTGATCAAGCGCACCCTCGAGCGCGATACCGCCCTCACCCGCGAGGACGCCCTCATCGAGATCTACCGTCGTCTGCGCCCGGGCGAGCCTCCCACCGTGGACGCTTCCCGCAGCCTGCTCGAGGGTCTGCTCTTTAACCCGCAGCGCTACGACCTGGCCCGCGTCGGTCGTTACAAGGTCAACAAGAAGCTCAACCTCACCACCGAGGAAGAGGTCACGGTGCTCACCGACGAGGATATCGTCGCTACGCTGCGCTACCTCCTGTCCCTCGCTGCCGGCGAGCAGGGCTTCAAGGTCGACGACATCGACCACTTCGGCAACCGCCGCATCCGTACCGTCGGCGAGCTCGTCGCCAACCAGTTCCGTATCGGCATGAGCCGTATGGAGCGCGTCGTCCGCGAGCGCATGAGCTCCCAGGATATCGACGAGATCACCCCGCAGTCGCTCATCAACATCCGCCCGATCGTGGCCTCCATCAAGGAGTTCTTCGGTTCCTCGCAGCTCTCGCAGTTCATGGACCAGGCGAACCCCCTGACCGGTCTGACCCACAAGCGCCGTCTGTCCGCACTCGGCCCTGGCGGTCTTGCCGGCCACAAGTCCGGCTCCAGCCGCCGCACCAACGTGCCGACGGCCGTCCGCGACGTTCACAATTCGCACTACAGCCGCATGTGCCCGATCGAGACCCCCGAAGGCCCCAACATCGGCCTGATCGGCTCGCTCGCCCTCTACGCCCGCGTCAACGAGTATGGCTTCATCGAGGCCCCGTTCCGTCGCGTCGAGAACGGCGTTGCCACCGACCAGATTGACTGGATGACCGCTGACGAGGAAGAGAAGCACGTCATCGCGCCGGCCAACACGCCGCTCGATCCCAAGACCAACGAGTTCATCACGACCGATGCCGAGGGCAAGATCGTCCGTCCCCACACCGTGATCGCCCGTACCCGCGACTTCGACGGCTCCTTCGGCGCTCCCGCCGACGTGCCCGTCGAGGACGTCGACTACATGGACGTCTCGCCGCGTCAGATGCTCTCCGTCGCAGCCACGCTGATCCCGTTCCTGGAGCACGACGACGCCAAGCGTACGCTCATGGGCGCTAACATGCAGCGTCAGGCCGTGCCGCTGGTTCACCCCGCCGCTCCCTATGTCGGTACCGGCATGGAGCGTCGCGCCGCTCTGGACTCCGGCGAGGTCACCCTGGCCAAGAACGCCGGCGAGGTCATCTTTGCCGACGCCGCCAAGATCATCGTCAAGCATGCCGGCGGCATGGACGAGTATCACCTGGCCAAGTACCAGCGCTCCAACCAGTCCACCTGCATCAACCACCGTCCGCTCGTGCGCGTCGGTGACACCGTTGAGCAGGGCGAGCCTCTGGCCGACGGTCCTTCGACCGATCACGGCGAGCTCGCACTGGGCCAGAACCTCACCGTGGCCTACATGCCGTGGGAAGGCTTCAACTACGAGGACGGTATCGTCGTGTCCGAGCGCCTGGTGGCCGAGGACCTGCTGACGACCATCAACATCACCCGTCACGAGATCGATGCCCGCGACACCAAGCTCGGCCCCGAGGAGATCACCCGCGAGATCCCGAACCTCTCCGAGGACATGCTTGCCAACCTCGACGAGGACGGCATCATCCGCATCGGCGCCGAGGTCGGCCCTGGCGACATCCTGGTCGGCAAGGTTACCCCCAAGGGCGAGAGCGCTCTGACCGCCGAGGAGCGCCTGCTGCGCGCCATCTTCGGTGCCAAGGCCCACGATGTCCGCGACACCTCCCTTAAGATGCCTCACGGCGCTTACGGCCGCGTTATCGACGTTGTCCGCTTTAGCCGCGAGAACGGCGACGACCTGGCCCCCGGCGTTAACGAGCAGGTGCGCGTCTACGTCGCCCAGCGTCGTAAGATCCAGCAGGGCGATAAGATCGCCGGTCGCCACGGCAACAAGGGCGTTATCTGTAACGTTCTGCCGGTCGAGGACATGCCCTACATGGCTGACGGTACCCCGATCGACGTTATCCTCAACCCGCTGGGCGTTCCTTCGCGTATGAACGTCGGCCAGCTGCTCGAGTGCCACCTTGGCTGGGCTGCCGCCTGCGGTTGGGATACCGAGCAGGCCGACTCCGACAAGTACGTCCCCGGTCCGTTCTTCACCGCGACGCCCGTCTTCGACGGCGCCAAGGAGGACGAGATCGCCGAGGTCATCCGTCGTGCCAACAAGAACATGCTCAACAAGGCCACCGCTGCCTTTGGCGATCACATGCGCCCCGAGTTCGTCACCCAGCTTGACGAGCGCGGCAAGACCCGCCTGTTCGACGGCCGCACCGGCGAGGAGTTCCGCGAGCCCATTACCGTGGGTACGTCCTACATCCTCAAGCTCGGCCACATGGTCGACGACAAGATCCACGCCCGTTCGACCGGCCCTTACAGCCTGGTTACCCAGCAGCCTCTGGGCGGCAAGGCTCAGTTCGGCGGCCAGCGCTTCGGCGAGATGGAAGTTTGGGCACTGTACGCTTACGGTGCTGCCAACGTCCTGCAGGAGATCCTGACCGTCAAGTCCGACGATACCGTGGGCCGCGTCAAGACCTACGAGTCCATCGTCAAGGGCGAGAACGTCCCGGTTCCGGGTATCCCCGAGTCCTTCAAGGTTCTCGTCAAGGAGATCCGTTCCCTCGCACTGGACATCGAGCCCATGCACGATGCCGACGAGGACGCCTCCGCCCCTGTGACCGCCGAGGAGACCTCCGCTCTCGACGACCTGGCTGCGCTCGCCGGCGTTGACGCCGACGTCGAGGCCGAGGATGCCGAGACCGCCGAGGCACCCGAGGCTGTCGCCGCCACGACCACTGATAAGGAGTAGTTGACTGTGGCAGATTTCGAAGCTACTGATTTTGACTCGGTAAAGATCTCCCTTGCCTCCGCCGACCAGATCCGTTCCTGGTCGCACGGTGAGGTCAAGAAGCCGGAGACCATCAATTACCGTACCCTCAAGCCCGAGAAGGACGGCCTGTTCTGCGAGAAGATCTTCGGTCCCGCCAAGGACTGGGAGTGCTCCTGCGGCAAGTACAAGGGCATCCGCTTTAAGGGCATCGTCTGCGAGCGCTGCGGCGTCGAGGTCACCTCGGCCAAGGTTCGTCGCGAGCGCATGGGTCACATCGAGCTCGCCGCTCCCGTGTCCCACATCTGGTACTTCAAGAGCCCCACGAGCTTCCCGATGAGCCGTATGCTCGACATCAAGTCCAAGGACCTCGAGAAGGTTCTGTACTTTGCCAGCTACATCATCACCGAGGTCGACTACGAGGCTCGCGAGGCCGACGCCGACGACCTGCGCGAGGAGCTCGCCGCCGATCTGGAAGAGATCGATGCCGAGTGCGCCCGCCAGATCGAGTCCCTCAAGGAGCAGGGCAACCCCGAGAACTTTGACGAGTTCTCCGACGAGGAGCCGCTGACCCCCGAGGAGATTGCCTCCGGCATCGTCGACATCGAGGAAGAGTGCAAGGACGAGAAGCAGCTCCGCACGGACGCCTTCAACGCCTTCATGAAGCTCAGCGAGCGCGACCTCATTTCCGATGAGCCGCTGTTCCGCGAGATGACTCGCTACTACTCCATGTACTTCAAGGGTGGTATGGGTGCCGAGGCCGTCCGCGACCTGCTCGCTGCCATCGACCTCCCCTCCGAGGCCGAGAAGCTCAAGGCCATCATCGCCGACGAGGACTCCCAGAAGCAGAAGCGCGAGAAGGCCGTTAAGCGCCTCGAGGTCGTTGACGCCTTCCTGAAGGGCGGCAACAGCCCCGCGAATATGATTCTGGACGTCATTCCTGTCATTCCGCCCGATCTGCGCCCGATGGTCCAGCTCGACGGTGGCCGCTTCGCCGCATCCGACCTCAACGACCTGTACCGTCGCGTGATCAACCGTAACAACCGACTCAAGCGCCTGCTCGACCTGGACGCCCCTGCGATCATCGTGAACAACGAGAAGCGCATGCTCCAGGAGTCCGTGGACGCCCTGTTCGACAACGGCCGTCGTGGTCGCCCGGTCTCTGGCCGTGGCGGTCGCCCGCTCAAGTCGCTCGCCGAGGCCCTCAAGGGCAAGCAGGGTCGTTTCCGTCAGAACCTGCTGGGCAAGCGTGTCGACTACTCCGGCCGTTCGGTAATCGTTACCGACCCCAAGCTGCTGCTGCACCAGTGCGGTCTGCCCAAGACCATGGCACTGGAGCTCTTCAAGCCCTTCGTCATGAAGCGCCTGGTCGAGCTTGGCAAGGTCGAGAACATCAAGGGCGCCAAGCGCGCTATCGACCGCGGTGCCACCTTTGTGTGGGATATCCTCGAAGAGGTCATCGACGGCCGCGTCGTGCTGCTCAACCGTGCACCGACCCTGCACCGTCTGTCCATCCAGGCCTTTGAGCCGGTGCTGGTCGAGGGCAAGGCTATCCACCTGCATCCGCTGGTCTGCTCGCCCTTCAACGCCGACTTCGACGGCGACCAGATGTCTGTCCACGTGCCGCT
>CATVZP010000083.1 GCA_958348565.1 uncultured Collinsella sp.
AACTGGGATCCGTACGGAAACACCCAGGGCATCAAGATTGCCATCGCCAACAACGATCGGGGCACCCAGAACGACCTGGTGGGCGAGCTCAACGCGGGCGACCAGGTCGTCGATCAGCTCAAGGAGAACGATCAGCTGGGCTGGACCTTCGTTGATTCGGCGGCCGACGCCAAGGAGGGCGTCGAGAGCGGTGAGTACTATGCGGCCATCGTAATCCCCAAGAACTTCTCGGATAACCTGGTCTCGATGCTCGACGGCAACTACCATCAGCCCAAGCTTACGTACTACGTCAATGAGAAAAAGAGCGCAATTGCTCCCAAGGTTACCGACACCGGTGCAAACACCATCGAGCAGCAGATCAACTCGGAGTTCGTCTCCACGGTGGGCGAGACCGTTGCCAGTATTGCCAAGGATGCCGGAGTCGATTTAAAGGACAAGGCAACCCAGACTCAGGATTCGTTGGCCGGTTCGGTATCAGAGGCATCCGATACGTTGGGCGAAGTGCGCGATTCGATTGGCGACATGAATGCCGCCATCGATAAGACGAGTGGTTCCATTGCCTCGGCAGATGCAGCACTTGCCGGTCTGCAGGGTCAGGCGCCGTCGCTGACGCAGGCGATCTCCCAGGGCAACGACCTGCTGGGCGAGGCTCGCGCCACGGCGGGTAACTCTGTCGCCTCGCTCTCCAAGGCGCTCTCGGAAGGCAGCCTTGCGCTCACCAAGACGTCAGCCTCCGCGAACGCTGCGATTGGCAAGCTGACGGGCGCGGTCACATCTACGACCACCCGTATCGACAACTCGCTTGAGTCTCTCCAAGCGACGATCGACCACAATAAGGCCGTTATCGGCCACTTGGAAATTCTCGTCAATGACACGTCGACAGGTTCCAAGGAAATTGACGCGCGCATTGTATCGACCATCGATATGCTCCGCGAGCAGAATGAAAAGCTTCAGAGCATCAAGGACGGCCTGTCTGCGCAGTCGAGCGCCATGGCGAATGACGCCGCGGCTGTCTCGGGTGCCAGCGACGCTATCAATAACGCAATTCAGACCGGTGCGACCAACCTTGGCCAGGCCCAGACGGACCTGGGTCGAAACGCGCTGCCGAAGGCCTCGAGCGCGCTTGATTCATTTGCCGCCGTCTCGGGTGATCTGACGGGAATCGTGTCTGGCCTCACGCCTACTATTGCAAGTGCGCGCGGTACACTTTCGCAACTCAACGCTACGCTCGGTCAGGCCAAGACCACGCTGTCCCAGACCGATGCCTCGCTTGCCAAGGTCCAGGACAAGCTCGCAACCGCCGCCAACGACATCGCGGCGCTACAGACCTCCGAGTCCATGGGCGAGCTGGCCGACCTGATGGGCGTCGACGTCGATGACGTTGCAGACTTCATGGCATCTCCGGTCGAGCTGGCCTCAAAGTCAATTTACCCGGTCAAGAGCTTTGGTTCGGGCATTGCCCCGTTCTATACCAATCTGGCGCTGTGGGTGGGCGGCTACGTGCTCATCGCCATCTACAAGCTTGAGGTCGACCGCGAAGGCATCGGCAGCTTTACCGCGCGTCAGGGCTACTTTGGCCGCTGGTTGCTACTGGTGATCCTGGGCGCGTTGCAGGCCATCATCGTTACGGTAGGCGATCTGGTGATTGGCGTGCAGTGCGTCAGCCCGCTGCTGTTCGTGCTGGGCGGCATCGCCATCTCGTTCACCTACGTCAATATCATCTATGCGCTGTCCACCACGTTTAAGCATATCGGCAAGGCTATCGGCGTCATTCTCGTCATCGTGCAGATCCCGGGTTCGTCGGGCATGTACCCCATCGAGATGATGCCCGGCTTCTTCCAGTGGCTGCACCCGCTGCTACCCTTTACCTACGGCATCAATCTGCTGCGCGAGACGGTCGGCGGCATGTATTCGTTCAACTACCTGTTTAACCTGTGCATTCTGGGCGTGTTCTTGATCGTGGCGCTCTTTATCGGCCTGCAGCTGCGTCCGCTGCTGCTCAACCTCAATCTGCTCTTTGATAAACAGCTTTCCACGACTGGTATGATGATTTGCGAGTCCAACGACCTGCCGCGCCAGCGCTACTCGCTGCGCACGGCCATGCGTGTCATGCTCGATTCCGATTCGTACCGTCGCGAACTGCTCGATCATGCGGTCGCCTTTGAACATCGCTACCCGTACTACATCAAGGGCGGTTTTGCCGCCGTGGTGGGCGTTCAGGTCCTGCTCTTTGTCCTGTCGACGGTTCTCGATGTCGACAATAACGGCAAGATCATCCTGCTTGTCATTTGGATCATCTCGGTTATTGCCATCTGCGGCTGGCTTATCAATATCGAATATATCCGCGCGAGCCTCAATACCCAGATGCGCATCTCGGCGCTTTCGGATGAGGACCTGCGTCGCGAGATGCGCGAGCACACGGCCGCCATTCCTGCCGCCCGCCACATGTTTGGCCTCAACGCCAGCGAGCGTGGTGCCAAGGGCGGCGATCAGTCCGCGGGCCGCTTGCCGCATATAGGCTCGCACCATAAATCTCAGGGCAGCGACAGCACAGCCACAAATGATGGAGATACCACCGCGCTTGGCAAGCACTCCAAAGGAGGTGAGGCATAAATGAAGAACATCCTGCATCTGTTTAAGCGCGATGTCCAAAACGTGTCTCGCTCCGTGATCGGCTTGATTGTCGTGATGGGCCTCATTATCGTGCCGTGTCTGTACGCGTGGTTTAACATCGCCGGCAGCTGGGATCCGTACGGCAACACCGGCAATCTTAAGATCGCCGTGGTCAACACCGATGAGGGTTACGAGAGCGATCTGATTCCCGTCGAGGTTAACGTGGGCGAAAACGTGACCGCCACCCTACGTGGCAACGAGAGCTTCGATTGGGTTGTGCTTAACGATCGCGAAAAGGCTATCGAGGGCGTTAAGTCGGGCGCGTACTATGCTGCCGTCGTTATCCCCAAAACGTTTAGCGCTGACATGATGACGCTTTTCTCGGCCGACGTGAAACACGCCGATATCGAGTTTTACGAGAACCAGAAGGCCAACGCCATCGCGCAGATCGTGACCGAGAAGGGTTCGAGCGCCGTTCAGAACCAGGTTAACGAATCTTTTACCGAGACCATTACGAGCATCGGTCTTAAGACGGTGTCCAGCCTGCTCGATTACATGAGTACCGACCAAGTCAGCAACTTTATCGCCAACCTGTCCTCGACGCTCGGCGATTCGATTGAGGACCTGCAAGACGTTCAGGCCAATGCTTCGTCGCTGGCGGGCATTTTGAGCTCTACGTCCGATTCGTTGACGTCGGCGAGCGGTATGCTCCAGCAGACGGGTACGGTCGACGAGTCGACCAGGCAGTTGATGGAGCACGCCAAGAGCGGCATGAGCGATTCCAAAGAAGCGCTGAAGGCCGCCAACGACGCCATTAACGCCGCGATTGACGGAAGCGCGGGTTCGTTTGACAACGTGTCCGCTGAGCTTGCGAAGGCATTCGATGCCGCGAATCAGCATGTCGACCTTACAGTGTCACAGCTCAACGATGCCGCGGCGGCGCTCAATACACGTGCCGACGATATCGACGCCACGGCCGACCAGCTCCGCGGCTTTGCCGAGCAGGTCAGTGACGAAAAGCTCCAGGAGAGCCTCAAGTCTGTGGCAACATCGCTGGGCAGGATCGCGGCGGAGTATCGCAACAACGCCAAGGACCTAACGGCAACCGCTAAGTCCCTTTCTGACAGCATGGCGGAGGTCAACAACTCGCGTGCCGAGGTCGACCAGGCCATCGCCGATGCCAAGGCGGGTATCTCGGGTGCCAAGACTGACTACGACTCTACGTTTTCGGTCAAGGCCAAGGAGCTCAAGAAGACCATTTCGGGCGTTCTGGATTCCCTGAACGGTATCTCGGGTGACTTGGATAGCGCCGTGAGCGGTCTGACCGACGCCTCTGGTTCGCTCGCGAAGGGTCTCTCCAAGGCCGCGGGGCTCGTCAACAAGGCTTCCGATCAGCTGGGCGAGGCGTCGGACAAGATCAGTGCCTTTAAGGACGAGCTTGATAGCGCTCTGATCTCGGGTGACCTGGCCACAATCAAGACGATGATCGGCAACGATCCCGAGGGCCTGGCCGTGTCGCTTTCCGGCCCCGTCGCGCTCGACCGCAAGCCGGTCTATCCGATCCGCAACTACGGTTCGGCCATGGCGCCGTTCTACACGATTCTGTCGCTCTGGGTCGGCTCGATCGTGCTGGCGGCCATGATGAAGGTCTCGGTTGACGATGAACTCATCAACGAGCTCATCCCCGTGCGCCTGCACGAGATCTACCTGGGCCGTTATCTGTTCTTTGGCGGTCTGGCTTTGCTACAGGCGACGCTCGTGTGCGCGGGCGACATCCTGTTCTTTGGCATTCAGTGCGACAACCCGCTGCAGTTTGTGCTGGCTGGCTGGGTCGCGAGTCTCGTGTTCTCCAATATCGTCTACACGCTTACGGTTTCGTTTGGCGATATCGGCAAAGCGCTCGCTGTCGTGCTGTTGGTCATGCAGGTCGGCGGTTCGGGCGGCACGTTCCCCATCGAGATGACCGGTCCCGTGTTCCAGGCGATATATCCGTTCCTGCCGTTTACCCATGGCATCAACGCTATGCATGCCGCCATGGCCGGCGCCTACCATATGGAGTATTGGGTTGAGCTGGGCATTCTGGCGAGCTATCTGATTCCGTCGCTGGCTCTGGGCGTCGTCTTCCGCCGTCCGGTCATCAAAGCCAACGACTGGATTATCGAAAAGCTGGAGTCGACAAAGCTTATTTAGTGTAACAGCGTGACATTGACGAAACATCGAGGTTCACTTTGCCGACGCTTTAGCGGGCTGGATTGCACGGGCCGCTTGGTTATTGCTACAGTAGCGGGGCGTGCCGGGGGTCCGGTGCGTCCCGTTTTTATTTGACCATGAGGCGGCACGCAGCCATACGCGTGCGGACACCACGCCCAGATTGAGTGCGAGGATGTTCCATGGCCCAATACGCTGCCAACGAAATCGAAAACTTGCCCGATAGCCCAGTAGCCCGTGAGGATTTGGGCGCGGGCGGTATTCCCCGGGGCGCCGGCGCACGCTCTCCGCTGTTCTGGAAGGTTCTGCTCCTTTCGGTGGCGGTCATCTGGGGCTACTCCTTTACCACTATGAAGGACGCACTCGGCACCATTCCGGTGTTCGCGCTGCTCTATGTACGTTTTCTGCCCGCAGCGTTGGTCATGTTTGCCGTCTTCCACAAGCGCATCATCGCGCACCTCAACGCTCGCAACCTGATCGTTGGCCTGAGTATGGGCGTGCTCATGTGGGCGGCCTATGCGTTGCAGACGGTCGGTCTGGCACATACTACGGCGGGCAAGAATGCTTTTTTGACGGGCACGTATTGCATCCTTGTACCGTTCGCGAGCTATTTCCTGAGCGGCGAAAAGCTCACGCGCTACAACTTGGGTGCCGCGCTGCTGTGCCTAGCGGGCATTGGCCTCGTCGCACTCGATAGCGTTGAATTCAACATCGGTGACGTCATTACGCTGGCGGGTGCGGCCTTTTTCGCCATCCAGATGGCGGTGACTGCCAAGTACGGTCGCAAAATGGACATCAACGTCATCACGTTTTGGATGTTTGTGGGCAACGGCGTGCTGAGCCTGGCAACGTCGCTGCTATTCGAGACCCAAGCGCCTCTGTCCGTGTGGACGCCGAGCTTTATCAGTGCGATGGCGTTTCTCTCGGTGGGCTGCACATGCGCGGCTCTGCTCATCCAAAACGTCGGCCTGGCGCATGTCCCGGCCTCGACGGGCTCGCTGCTCCTTTCGATGGAGTCGCCTTCGGGTGTGCTGTTCTCGGTGCTGCTGATGGGGGAGGCGCTCACCTCGCGCCTGCTCGCCGGCTTCGCGCTCATCTTCCTGTCGATTATCTTGAGCGAGACTCACTTCGATTTTTTGCGTCGAAAGCCGCGCCCGCAATTGTAAACAACTTGTTGCGCCGCCCTCCCGGGGCGGCATTTTTTATGCCTCGCCCTTAAAGTAGTACCTTGCACTTTACGCTATCAAAGTGCTTGCTGCAAAAACGATACTGGAGGGCATCTATGGCACCAGCTTTGTCCGATCTTCAACCGCAATCAGCGCCCAAGGCCACCGCAGCGGCGCAGACCGCTATCGGTGACGGTCTTGTTGCAGAAGCTCAGGCTTTTGCAGACGAGCTCGCTGCGTGGCGACACGATCTCCACCAGATGCCCGAGCTGGGTAATAGCCTCCCACAGACCTCTGCGTATATCCAAGCGCGCCTGACCGAGATGGACATCCCATTTGCCACGCTCGTTGATGGTTCCTGCGTTGTGGGCCTTGTCGGCGCCGGTGCCGCCACGGCCCAAGGCAATGGCGTCTGCACGGACGAACAGGCCGGTACGGTCATCATGCTCCGTGGCGATATGGATGCCCTGCCTGTTGCCGAGGAGTCGGGCGAGCCCTTTGCATCCACCAACGGCTGCATGCACGCTTGCGGTCACGATATGCACGCGACGGCGCTGCTTGGTGCGGCTCGTATGCTCAAAGCGCGCGAGGCAGAGCTTGTTGATGCCAACGCTACGGTTAAGTTGCTGTTCCAGCCGGGCGAGGAAACCTTTGAGGGTGCCCGCGCCGCCATCGCCGACGGTCTGCTGCAGAACCCGCGTCCTCAGGTCGCCTTTGCCATGCATGTCAATAGCCAGTCGCCGCTTGGCCTGGTGCTCTACGGCAGCCCGGCGCTCTCGGGCGTGTACGGTTTTCGCATCACGCTTCAGGGCAAGGGCGGCCATGGCTCGAGCCCCGAGATCTGCATCGACCCCATCACGGCCGGCGTCCATGTACATCTGGCGCTTCAGGAGCTCATCTCCCGCGAGGTGCCGGCGGCCAAGGAGGTCGCGCTTACCGTTGGTAAGTTTGCCGGCGGTCTGGCCGCAAATGTCATCCCCGACACTTGTGTGCTCGAGGGAACGCTGCGTGGCTTCGACGTCGAGCTCATAGAGCACCTCAAGACCCGCATCGCCGAGGTCGTCAACGGCGTGGCCGCAACGTACCGCACGCCGGCGACCCTCGAGACGCTCTCGGATGTTCCCCCGCTCGTACTCGATGACGACATGACCCAGGCGTCGCTTGGCTACGTGGGCGCGGTGCTGCCCAAGGCCGCCTTCCTGCCGCTGTTCCACGCCATGGCAAGCGAGGACTTCGCGTTGATTTCGAGCGAGATTCCGAGTGCGTACTTTACCGTGGGCGCTGCCGTGACTGATACGGACGAGCATTTTGCTCAGCATCATCCCAAGGCACGTTTTAGCGATGCCGAGCTTCCCCTTGGCGCCGCGGCTTACACGGCGGTCGCTTTGGGCTACATCGCCGACCACCGGTAGCACCCAATCTTGCTACTCGTTTGTTTAAAAAAGGAACAGTATGTCCCAGCAACGTAAGTTCTTCCCCGGCTGGCTCGTGGTGGCCTCCGGCTTTGTGATCATGGCCACGTGCTACACCATTTTCGTCAACTGCATGAGCCTGTTTCAGCCGCTCATCGTAAGCGACCTCGGGATTACGCTTGCGCAGTACAACATCTCCAACGCCATCTCCACTGTGGTGAGCGTTATCGGCTCACTTGTGATCGGTCATGTGGCCGATAAAGTGAGCGGTCGCGTTTTGGGCTCCCTCACTGTAATCGCCACCTCTGCCGTTCTTGCCGGGATGAGCTTTGTCGGTGAGCTGTGGCAGGTCTACGTGCTCTTTGCCGTCTCGGGGTGCTTTGCCGTCGCCTCGACCCGTCTGCTTATCAGCCTGGTGACCGCCAACTGGTTTGCGGCCAAGCGAGGCCTTGCCATCTCCATCGCACTTTCGGGTTCGGGCTTTGGCGGCGCTATTCTGTCTCCCATCGTGAGCTCACTGATCGTGAGCGTTGGCTGGCGTTCCGCCTTCCTGGTGCTCGCGGCTATCTGTATGGTGGCGGCGGTGCCCATCACGGCCTATTCCTTCCGCACCAAGCCTTCCGAGATCGGTCTTAAGCCGCTCGGCGAGAACCCGGGCGATCCGTCCGTCTCGACGGCTGGCGACAAGGACGAGCACACGGCGCCCGAGGTTAACGTTGGCTGGTCTCGCATCAAGAAGAGCCCGGCGTTTTGGCTGCTTGTCGTCGCCTTCCTCTTTATGGGCCTCGTTAACGGCGCCATCTTGCCCAACCAGGTTACCAACATGACGAGCGTTACCGTCAACGGCGCCAAGATCGTCACGGGCGGTCATGATCCCATGTGGGCGGGCACTGTGCTTTCGGCCTACATGGTCACCGTCGTTATCGCCAAGATTTCGCTCGGCGCCATCTACGATCGCTTTGGCCTGCGCTTTGGCAACGTGCTGGGATCCGTTGCGTGCATTATCGCCTGCGTTGCTCTGTGCTTCCCCGCAACCGACCTCGGCCCCATCGTGGCCGCTGTGAGCTTTGGTATCGGAACGTGCATGGGCACCATCACGCCTACCATCGCCGCGTCCAAGCAGTTTGGCATGGCCGACCTCGGCAAGGTCACGGGCACCATTACCTCGCTCGAGATGGTCGGCGGCACCGTGGGTGCCATTGTCTCGGGTGTGCTGTTCGATGCCACGGGCTCCTTTGCGAGCGCCTGGATTGTGTGCCTGGCGTGCTCCGTGGTCATGCTCGTGTTCCTGCTGGCATCCGAGCCCATCGCCGCCAAGCTGCGCGCGAGCGTGGCGGGGGAGTAG
>CATVZP010000084.1 GCA_958348565.1 uncultured Collinsella sp.
TATTGGCCAGGTCGGCGCCCGAGGCACCGGGCGTGGCGCGGGCAATCGCGGTCAGGTCGATCGGCGGCTGCGTCTTCACGCTCTTGGCATGCAGCTCAAGAATGTTCTTGCGGCCAGTCAGGTCGGGCAGCTCAACAGGGATACGGCGGTCAAAACGACCGGGGCGCAACAGGGCCGGGTCAAGGCTGTCAGGGCGGTTGGTAGCAGCGAGAACGACAATACCCTTGTGGTTATCGAAGCCGTCCATCTCGGTCAGCAGCTGGTTGAGCGTCTGCTCGCGCTCGTCGTTGCCACTAAAGCCGCCGCCATCGCGCTTCTTGCCGATGGTATCGATCTCATCGATAAAGACGATGCACGGGGCCTTTTCCTTGGCCTGCTTAAACAGATCGCGAACCTTAGCGGCGCCGCGGCCGACGAACATCTCGACGAACTCAGAGCCCGAAATGCTAAAGAACGGCACGCCCGCCTCGCCGGCAACAGCCTTGGCAAGCAGGGTCTTACCGGTACCCGGAGGGCCGACAAGAAGAGCACCGCGCGGCAGCTTGGCGCCGATCTCCTCGTAGCGCTGCGGCTTCTCCAGAAAGTCGACGACCTCCTTGAGGGATTCCTTGGCCTCTTCCTGGCCGGCGACATCTTTAAAGGTCACGCCCACGTCCTTGGAGGCGATCACGCGCGCGCCGGACTTACCCAGTCCACCGCCGCCAAAACCACCGCCGCCAAAGTTCATCGACGGACCGTCATCGCCCATGGCCTTCTTCATGCGGCGGTTGAGCCACCAGCCGATCAGGAAGAAAATCGCCATGGGAAGAATGAGCGTAAGCAGGTAATAGGTCATCAGACCCGAGTTCTTATCGGGAACGACCGACTCAAGCGAGGCGCCAGATTCAAGCACACGATCGGTAAAGCCCGCGTCATTTGGCACACCGGTCGTCTTGTAGGCGATGTTCTCGTCCTCGCCCTTCTTGGTGTAATAAATCGTATAGTCGTCGGTGTTGTACTCGACCTTGTCAACGCTCTTCTTATCGAGCGCTTTGACAAACGTCGAATAATCGGTCTTCGTAATCTGCTGCGTGTGACCGATGTTGGGGAACAGAACGGTCGAGAGCACGAGGTAGACGACGAAGGCGATGAGCACGTAGAGGATCATATTCCGTCTACGTTTGTTGTCATCCATCTCCATCTGCTTGAACTCCATCTACTGGGGTTGATAATGTTTTCTAGAATACCCAACCCGGACGGCGATAAACCGACGCCGGGCACGAAAGGACAGAGATGGCATCACTGGAAGTCGGCAAGGTTCAAATCTATACGGGCGACGGCAAGGGCAAGACAACGGCCGCGCTGGGACTCGCGCTGCGCGCCACGGGCTATGGACTTAACGTGCTCATGCTTCAGTTTGCCAAGAAGCTGCACTGCGCCGAACATGACGCAGCACCTCGATTGGGGCTACGCATCGTACAAGCCGATCGCGACACGCCCGAAGCCTGTGCCGCACAGATCATGGAGCTGGCGCGCGAGCAGATTAGCCAGGTCGACGTGCTCATTCTGGACGAACTCGGCGAAGCGATGCGTCGCGGCTTTGTGACGCGCGAAGATGTCGAAGCGTTGATCGCGATGAAACCGACCACCACGGAGCTCGTGCTCACCGGCCGCGGCTTGCTGCCCCTCGCCGACCTTGCCGACCTAGTAACCGAAATGCGCCCCGTCAAACACTACTTCGACGAAGGCCTCCTAGCCCGCCAAGGCATCGAATATTAGCCATTGCGGACGTCCCCAATGGCTAGGCAGTGGCGCGGCCGAGCCAGTTGCTGCTGTGATGGTAGACGGTGAACATCATGGCGGTGATTACCCAGGTTACGGGGTAAACCAGCAACAGGTGCTCAAGTGACGGATCGAACGGCATAATCGCAAACACCCAGATCACCCTGAGCACGACGGTGCCAAAAATCGTGAGCAGCATGGGCTGCAAGCTCACGCCGGCGCCGCGGATGGAACCCGACGCGTTCTCGATAATCGAGAAAATCGCGTAGAACGGCGCGATAAAATGAAGAATCGTCGTGGTGTACGCCGAGATCGAAGCATCGTCGACAAACAGGCGAGACAGCGGACCCGAGAATACCAGCAGCACGGCAGACAAGCCACCAATGAGCATAAACGACAGTATAAGCGACGTATGGTAGCCCTTGCGCATGCGCTCGTAGTTGCGCGCGCCAAAGTTCTGTGCCGAGAACGTGGTGATCGACACGCCAAGCGCCTCGGTAACCATCCAGACAATGCCATCCAGGCGGCCCGAAAGACCCCAAGCCGTGGTGACATCGGCACCAAACGAGTTGACCGACACCTGAATCAAAACGTTGGAAATCGAATACGCAGCAGACTGAAAGCCAAGCGGCAGACCACACGAGATCATACTCTTACAAATGTCAGGATCAATACCGAGCTTGGACAGAGAAAGCCGCCACGCACCCGGTGCGTGCATCATACGAATCACGATCATCGCGGCGTTGGAGCAAATGGTCAGCGCCACCGCGATGCCGCAGCCCAGAGCCTCCATATGAAGCACGGCAACGAAGATGACATCCAGCACCGCATTAACAAGGCAACCGGAAGCGATGATCACAGCAGGCCCGCGCGTGTCGCCCACGGCGCGCAGCAATGCCGTTCCCATATTGAGCAGCAGCGCCGCAACCATGGCGGCAAAATAGCAACGAGCATAGGCCACGCCCTCGGCCAATAGTTCATGCGGCGTGTTCATAAGCACCAGCATGGGCTCAACGAACACTATGCCAAGAATCGAGAAAACGATACCGCCCACCAGCGCGAGCGTCATGGCCGTATGGACCGATCGGCTCAGGCGCTCGTCATCGTGCTGGCCAAAAAACTGGCCCGTAATGACCGCGCAGCCGGCACCGACGCCGACACAAAAGCCGATGCAGAGCTCTGTAAGCACCATCGTGGCCTGAATGCCACCCAGCGCGAGCTTGCCGCCAAACTGACCGACGATATAGGTACCGATAAGCGTGTATGCCTGCTGAAAGAACGAACTAAAGAAAATGGGAACGCACAGCGACAGCAGCTGCTGCCAAATGACACCCTGCGTTACATCGATAGCCGTAGATTTCTTAGCCACACGCCCTCCCCACTAGCGTACGTCATACAACAAAACATCAATTGAACGGCAAAGCCATTATCAGCTTAACACCAACCGAAGGCAGCAGAAACGCCCTTGGCGGCAAAGCTCGAAAGCACCCCGCTAGTGATACAGCCCCGGCTGGTAGTGATACTCATTGCTCACATGCGGACACAGCTGCCAAAAGGCGACAGCACTTGCCGCGGCCACGTTGAGCGAATCGACCCCATGCGCCATCGGAATACGCACGGCGCGATCACAGCCTACAATGGTCTTGGCGCCCAAGCCAGCACCCTCGGTGCCCATAAAGATTGCCAGGCGGTCAATCTCCTGCAGCGCGGGATCGTCCAACGACACCGAATCATCCGTCAACGCCATAGCGGCACACGAAAAGCCGGCATCGTGTAGCGCCGCCAGCCCATCATGCGGCCATACGCGCGCCTCGCTGCCAATGCGCGTCCAGGGCACCTGGAACACCGTGCCCATGCTTACGCGGGCCGAGCGACGGTACAGCGGGTCACAGCAAGTGGGGCTCACCAAAATGCCATCGACGTTCAGCGCAGCCGCCGAGCGGAAAATCGCGCCGACGTTGGTGTGGTCGACAATGCCCTCGAGCACGCACACGCGCACCGGGCGCTCCCCCGCCGCCTCGACGACACCACCCAAGAACTCGGCTACCGGAATCTGACGTGGACGACGGAATGCCGCGAGCGCACCGCGCGTCACGTTAAAGCCCGTCAGCTGCTCCATAAGCTCCATCGAGGCCACGAACACGGGAACCGGGCCCGCACCTTCACGTACCGCCAGGCGCACAAACAGCGGCATCATCTGGTCGAGCCAGCGTTCGCCCAAAAGAAAGCTCACCGGCTCGTATCCGGCGCGCACTGCACGCTCGATGACCTTGGCGCTCTCGGCGATAAAGATGCCCTTCTGCGGTTCCAAAACGCAGCGCAGCTCACGCTCGGTCAGTCGCACGTAGGCATCAAGCCGCTCGTCCTCGAGCGAATCAATTCGCAGCACCTCAACGGCATCAGTCATAGCAGCCAGCCCGCACCCTTCTTTACAGCACATCTATACCAAACGAGGCGACGCTAAGCGCCGCCCCATGCATTCAAATAACCCGATGATACCGTTCACGCCAGACGATTTACGCCTCAACGCGACGATACGTCACGAACTCATAATCGAGACCCTCGTCACCCTCGCCCGCGGCAATCGTGGCAACACCGCCACGCCTCGCAATCTCCCACGCGGGATCGGCATCCAGATCGGGAAAGTACGTATCCACGTCATGCACGCAATGGTTATGCGTAACCTCGGCCTCGACGCAATACGGCAAGAACTGTCGATACACCTCGCCGCCGCCAATCACCCACGCAATGGGCTCATCGGCCACGGCGGCCAAGGCCTCGTCAACGCTATGCACCACGTCGACACCCTCGGGCGCAAAATCCTCGTCGCGGGTGAGCACGATATTGCGACGGTTCTTAAGCGGACGCCCGCCGGGAAAACTCAGCAGCGTCTTGCGTCCCATAATGACCGGACAGCCTTTGGTGCACGCCACAAAATGGCGCATGTCGGCACGGTTGGACACGACCATGTCGCCCTCGCACCCAATACCCCAGTCGTCGCACACGGCGACAATGGCAGAAAGCTTACACGTCATGCGCGCCACCTACACCGCAATGGGGATGTTCTTAACCTGCGGACCGTGCTCATAGCCCTCGGCGATCAGGTCATCGGTCGTAAACGCATAGAAATCATGCACATCCGGGTTGAGCGTTACCTTGGGCGCGGCAAACTGCGGACGCTCGATAAGCTCGCGGACGATATCGACATGGCGGTCGTAAATGTGGGCATCAGCGATCACGTGCAGCAGCTCGCCAGCGATCATATCGACCGACTGCGCGACCATCATCAGCAAAATGGCATACTGGCACACATTCCAGTTGTTCGCGGCCAAAATGTCCTGGCTACGCTGGTTGAGAATCATGTTGAGCGTCGGTTTGTCATCCTGCGGGCGCTGCGTCACGTTATACGTCACGCTGTAGGCGCACGGATACAGGTGCATCTCGGACAGATCGCTAAACACATAGGTGTTCGTCATAATGCGGCGGCTGTACGGCGTGTTCTTAAGGTCGTACAGCACGCGGTCCATCTGGTCAAAGTCACCCTCGGCATAATGGCTCTTCTGGCCAATCTGATACCCGTAGGCCTTACCGATGGAACCGGTCTCGTCGGCCCACTCATCCCAGATATGGCTGTTGAGGTCATGCACGTTATTGGACTTCTTCTGATAGATCCATAGGATCTCGTCCATGGCAGATTTGAGGGCCGTACGACGCAGGGTAAGAGCCGGAAACTCCTCACGCAGGTCGTAGCGGGCCGTGACACCAAAGTTTTTAATGGTATAGGCAGGGGTGCCATCCTCCCACACCGGGCGGACCTTTTGGCCCTCGGTGGTGGTGCCATGGTCCAGAATATCGCGGCACATGGTTACAAACTGTTGATCAGCTTTGCTCATTGACCCTCCTGTCAGTCGTCTATAAGCGAGATTCATTGTAGCCCAGGCGCACGCGGCCCCACAGCCCAAACATAAGCCCTCACTTTCTGACATATGCCAGAAATTCCTTGCGCAATTCTGCGCGTTCGCTATTCTATTGTTGACATATGTCAGATAAGGAGTGCGCATGGCAGGAAGACGCGAAAAACTGCGCCGCGTCGGGATCATCCCCGAATACCGCGGCTTTACCCCTGACGGCCTAGCCAGTGGAGACGCCATCGATATGACGGTCGACGAGCTCGAAGTCCTGCGGCTGTGCGACCTGGAAGGCCTCAATCAGGAGGCCGTCGCCCAGCACATGGGCATTGCCCGCGCCACGGTGGCTGCAATTTGCAGCCGCGCGCATCGCAAGGTGGCAAACGCGCTGGTCAATGGACGGGCGATTGTCATCGAGGGCGGCAATATCGCGTACTCCCCCATTACCACGAAAACGGCCGCATGGCCAGCAAAGGAGGTCGACACCATGAGGGTGGCAACCACGTACGACAACGGCAACATCTTTATGCACTTTGGCCGCAGCGAGCAGTTCAAGATCTACGACATTCAGGACGGCAAGGTGCTCAACGAGCAGGTCGTGGGCACCGGCGGCACCGGCCACGGTGCCCTTGCGGGCCTGCTCGCCAACGGCGGCGTGGACACGCTCATCTGCGGCGGTATCGGCGGTGGCGCCATCAACGCGCTTGCCCAAGCCGGCATCACGGTATACGCAGGTGCCCAGGGCAGCTGCGACGCTTGCGTCGAGGCTCTTATCGCCGGCACGCTCGCACAGAACGGCGAGGCCACGTGCGACTGCCACGGCCATGACCACGCCCACGGCCACGAACATGGCGAGTCCTGTGGCTGCCACGGCCATCATGAGCACGAGGGTCACGAGGGCTGCGGCTGCCACTAACGGCACGGCACCACGAGCTCAGGGCACGACGCTAAGCGCAGCCCAACAATCAAAGCCAAAAACAAAGGCCACCCGGTAGCTTCCGAGTGGCCTTTGCCATATCAAGCTGGAATTACAGCCCTATTTCTTATTACGCATCTGCGCTTCCATCTGGCGCAGCAGCTCCATATCGGACTTGGGGCCGCCCGTACCCAGGCCGCCCATGCCGCCCAGACCCATAGCGTCCAGGCCAGGGATATTGGGCATGCGCATTTTCTTGCCCTTCTTACCCTTTTTGCCTTTTTTACCGCCGGCCTGTGCCTGATTGGCCATCGTGCGCATGCGGCCCATCATCTTGTTCATCTCGCCCCACTGTTTCATAAGGCTGTTGACCTCGGTGGGGGTTACGCCGGCGCCCTTGGCGATACGCGCGCGACGCTGACCGTTGATGATGGAGGGACGCAGGCGCTCCTCCTTGGTCATCGACATGATGATGGCCTCGTTCTTATCGAAGATGCCCTCGTCCAGGTTGCCGCCCATCTGGTTGAGCGCGCGCTGGCCACCGGGAAGCATGCCCAGGATACCCTTCATGCCGCCCATCTTTTTGACGGCTTTCATCTGGTCGAGCATATCGTTCATGGTGAAGCCCTCGCGCAGCATACGCTCGGCAGCCTCAAGCTGCTCTGCATCGGCTGCCTCCTGGGCCTTCTCGATAATGCCGACAACATCGCCCATGCCCAGAATGCGCTTGGCCATGCGATCGGGATAGAACGGCTCAAGCGAATCGGGTTTCTCGCCCATGCTCACAAACTTGATGGGCTTACCGGTCACCTGACGCACCGAAAGTGCGCCACCGCCACGGGCATCGCCGTCGAGCTTGGAGATGATCACACCGTCAAAGTCGGTGCGATCGGCGAAGGTCGAGACGACGTTGACGATGTCCTGGCCGGTCATGGCGTCGACGACCATCAGCACCTGGTCGGGCTTGACGGCCTTCTTGATGTCGACGGCCTCCTGCATCATCTGCTCGTCGATCTGAAGACGACCGGCGGTATCGACGATGACCACGTCACGCAGGTGGTCGACGGCCTCTTGGATGGCGCCCTTGGCAATATCGACCGGGTGCGCGCCGTCACCGCGGAAGACCGGCACGCCGATCTCGCCACCGAGCGTGGCCAGCTGGTCGGCAGCGGCGGGACGGTAGACGTCGCACGCGGCGAGCAGCGGCGAGCGGCCCTGCTTCTTGAGCAGGTAGGCCAGCTTTACGGCAGCCGTGGTCTTACCGGAGCCCTGCAGGCCCACGAGCATGATGACATTGGGAATGCGATTGCTAAAGACGAGCTTGCTCTCGGTTGAGCCGAGCATCTCGGTGAGCTCGTCGAGCACGATCTTGACGACGTTTTGTGCCGGCGACAGCGACTCCATGACCTCAGCGGTCATGCAGCGCTCCTTGGTCTTGGCGACGAACTCCTTGACGACCTTGAAGTTGACGTCGGCCTCGAGCAGCGCCATGCGAATGTCGCGCATGGCCGAGGTGATATCAGCCTCGGTCAGCTTGCCCTTGCCGCGCAGGCGGTCAAATGTGTCGTTGAGGCGATCGCTCAGGGAATCAAACACTAGTCACTCCTTAATTGGACTCGCCCACCAGGGCGCGGCAGAAATCTTTGGCGTTGAACTCCTGCAGGTCATCGACCTGCTCGCCCACGCCCACGCGCAGGATCGGGAGCTTGAGCTTCTCGGCCACGGCCATGGCGATACCGCCCTTAGCCGTGCCGTCGAGCTTAGTCATGATAATACCGTCCAGGCCCAGTGCCTCGTTAAACTCGAGCGCCTGGTTCAGACCGTTCTGGCCGGTGGCGGCATCGATCACGAGCACGACTGAGACGGGCATGGGGCCGGCGGCCATATTGGCGGCGCGCTTACGCGTCACGTTAACCACCTTGGCAAGCTCGCGCATGAGCTCGGGGCTCGTGTGCAGACGACCGGCAGTGTCGATAAGCACCAGGTCGCTGCCGCGCTTGTCGGCCTCGTCGAGCACGTCGTAGC
>CATVZP010000085.1 GCA_958348565.1 uncultured Collinsella sp.
ATCCTCACTCGGCATCTCTCCTTTCTTGATTGCGGTCGATAATTTCGTTGGCACGCCTTAGAAGACGCACCATCTCTTGGGTATCTGTTTCGCCGAGCTGCTCGAGGAAAGCCGCAGTGCGGTTCTCGAATTCCCGACGTTTGATTTCGAGATCCTGAAATCCCTTGTCGGTCACTATGACGTGTACGCGACGACGGTCAGTCTTTGAGTGCTCGCGCTCGACCCAGCCCTTGGCCTCGAGGGCGCGTAGGATATTGGCGATGCGGGCGCTCGAGACCCAGGCGCGATCAGCGAGTTCGCTCGGCGTGAGCGAACCGCCGGCGAGTATGAGGGCGCGCATGACGGCCATCTCGCCGCCGAGGGCTTTGTCCGCAAAGCGCGAAATGCGCTGATGCATGCTGCCGAACTCGGTAAGGAGCTGACGCCCAAGCTCACGGAAATCGGTATCTTCCACCGAAAACCCCTAACACTAGAAACTATTTCCGGTGAAAGATGATACCCCAGCTCAACCATCCCATTCGGTAGATTTCTAGGCATGTCCCAAAAATCTACTTGGCCGCTAGGAAATATAAAGAGTGCATAAAGATTTAAAATCATTCAATTGCTAAAGCGTTTCAAAGAACTATTATGCACGCGGTTAGGCGAGGGGTTGTCACCACCATGACGACTGGGACTCATTTATCGCCACGTGCGATGCTCCAACTTCCCGCAAGGAGACACCTAAATTAAAGGGGGATGGAGTCATGGCATTTGACTTCACGGGCAAGACCGCGATTGTCACGGGCGGCACTCAGGGCATTGGCCTCGAGATCGCCAAGGGCATCGTCGCGGGCGGCGGACATGTCGCGCTCATCGCAAGGAACGCTGCTAAAGGCGAGGCCGCTGTGGCCGAGCTTGGCGAGGGAAACAAGTTCTATCAGCTCGATGTCGCCGATGCGCCCAAGGCGCGCGAGACCGTCGAGCAGATTTTTACGGACCTGCCGCAAACCAATATCTTGATTAACTGCGCTGGCGTCATCAGCACCAAGAAGTTCGACGAGATCGATGACACCGAGTGGCGTCGCACCATCGACATCAACCTCAACGGTACCTTCACTATGATGAACGCCGTGTACCCGCACTTTAAGGCGGCCCATGCCGGCACTATCGTCAACGTGAGCTCTGTTGCTGGCAAGATCGGTGGCGGCCTGCTCGGCACCGCTGCCTACGCCAGCTCCAAGGCCGGTGTCAACGGTCTAACCAAGGCAGTCGCCAAGGAAGGCGGCAAGTTTGGCATCCGCTGCAACGCTGTATGCCCGTCGCTCACGTTGACCGATATGACCTCGATTCTCTCTGACGAGAACTCTCAGCGCATCATCAACGGTATCCCTCTGGGCCGCGCCGCCCAGGCCAGCGAGCCTGCGCAGATGGTGCTGTTCTTCGCTTCCGACCTCGCTAGCTTCGTGAACGGCGAGATTGGTGACTGCGACGGCGGCATCGTCCTGGACGGGTAATACCCCGCGGTGATAGTTTGGCGGCGACCCTGGCGACTCGGGGTTGTCGCCTTCTTTCTGACATAGGCGCGTGCGGCTACGAATCGCATGCATCCAAAGGAGATATATATGAGTGAATCGACTACGGTGGAGGCGCCGGCGGTAAAGGAGCCGTTCTTTAAGATGTCCTCCATCCCGGGCGCCAATATTTTGGTGCCGCTTCTGTTGGGCTGTCTGCTCAACACGCTATTCCCCGACCTGTTCAAAACGCTCGGCAGCTTTACACTTGGCATGACCCAGCAGGGTGCAGGCCCGCTCGTGGGCGCCTTTTTGCTCATCGTCGGTACGACGATTTCGTTTAAGAGTGCCCCTGCCGCCGCTGCCCGCGGCGCCATCATCATCGCCGTCAAGCAGATCGTGGTCGTTGCCGTGTCGCTGCTCATCCTTTATGTGTTCAACGACAACCTGTTTGGTATCTCTGCCATGGTGATGCTGGCGGCTTGCACAGGTGCCAACAACGCTATGTACGCTGGACTGATGGGCACCATGGGCAACGAGGCCGAGCGTGGCGCCGTCGCCATCACCACGCTCGTTGTCGGCCCTCCGGTCACGATGATTGTCCTTGGCGCCGCCGGTCAGGCTCCGATTGGCTGGTCGCTCGTGGGCGCCATCCTTCCGATTGTCGTTGGCATTATCCTGGGCAACCTGTTCCCCAGCTTTAAGAAGATGATGGCACCGGCACTTTCCGCCATCATCGTGCTCGTCTTCTTTGCCATGGGCTCGACCATGACCTTTGGCCAGCTCATTAATGGCGGTCTCCCCGGTATTCTGCTCGGCGTGATCTGCTCGGTGGTCTTTGCAATTCCCGTTATCGCGGTCGATAAGCTCACGGGCGGTACGGGTGTCGCAGGTGCGGCCATTTCGAGCTGCGCCGGAGCCAATGTGGCCACGCCTGCTGCCATGGCAAGCGTCAACGAGGCCTTGTACGGCGGTGCGGTGCTCGCGACGGCCACGGCACAGGTTGCTGCCTGCGCAATCGTGACGGCTATTTTGACCCCGCTGGTCACCAGCTGGTGCTACAAGCATTTTGAGGGCCAGGGCAACGGCGATAGCAAGGCAACGACCGACAAGGCCGCCGCAGCCGCCTAATGCCAAGCGGCAATCAAAGCTAAAAACTAGCTACGCCACAGGGCGGCCACGGGGGATCCCGTGGCCGCCCTGCAGTTTCTGTAGGGTCTCTGGGGCACTTTATCCTGCTAAAGCTGGCATAACAGCTAGAGTGAACGTCGTACAAAGGCAAGGAAAAATACCAAACAAATCGGTGAACGGTAGTTGTTCGCGCTCGCATTTCCTGCGGATTTGTTAAAAACGTCCTAATGGTAGAAAAAAAGGAACATATAACAGCACTGATGAAGGGGGTGGCTATGTTATCCTTCTCAAACGGGTGAAATCTTGGGTTTTGGGTTGTAGTTCCAAGGTGGACAAACGTTTTTCCTGCACCAACGTGTGGTGAAGAACGGAAGAAGCCGGTAGTGCAAGCCGAAAATTCAAGAATTCAATAAGCAGCGGTGTGAGAGAGCGCCGCATTACACGTAACTAGGAGCGTGGTTACACAATGCAGGAGGCATGGGAAGGCTTCAAGGAAGGTATCTGGACGGGAGAGGTCGACGTCCGAGACTTCATCCAGAAGAACTACACCCCCTACGAGGGCGATGAGTCGTTCCTCGTAGGTCCGACCGAGCGTACCAAGGAGCTGTGGGGCGAGGTTCTCGACCTGCTGCTTAAGGAGCGCGAGCAGGGTGGTGTCCTCGATATGGACACCAAGACCGTCACGGGTATCGTGAGCCACCCCGCTGGCTACATCGATAATGCCCATCGCGACAAGGAGACCATTGTTGGCCTCCAGACCGACAAGCCGCTCAAGCGCGCGCTGCACGTCAACGGTGGTATCCGCATCGCTTGCCAGGCTGCCAGCCAGCACGGCTACAAGGTCGACGAGAACGTTGTCGAGCGCTACACCTTCGAGCGCAAGACCCACAACGCTGGCGTCTTCGATGTTTACACCCCCGAGATGCGTGCTTGCCGCTCGGCTCACATCATCACCGGTCTGCCCGATGGCTATGGCCGCGGCCGCATCATCGGCGACTACCGTCGTGTTGCCCTGTACGGTGTCGACTACCTGATCAAGGACAAGGAGGCCCAGAAGGCTTCCACCCCGACGGTCATGACCGCCGACAACATCCGCGATCGTGAGGAGCTGCAGGAGCAGATCCGCGCCCTCGGCGAGCTCAAGATGATGGCCGAGACCTATGGTTTCGACATTTCCAACCCTGCTACCAACACGCAGGAGGCCATCCAGTGGATGTACTTCGCCTACCTTGCTGCCGTCAAGGAGCAGAACGGCGCTGCTATGTCCATCGGCCGTACCTCTACGTTCATCGACATCTACGCTGAGCGCGACCTTGCCAACGGCACCTTCACCGAGGAGCAGATCCAGGAGTTCGTGGATCACTTCATCATGAAGCTCCGCATGGTCAAGTTTGCCCGTACCCCCGAGTACCAGGCCCTGTTCACCGGCGATCCGCAGTGGGTCACCGAGTCCATCGGCGGCATGGGTGTCGACGGCCGTACGCTCGTTACCAAGATGAGCTACCGCTACCTGCACACGCTCGAGAACATGGGCACCAGCCCCGAGCCCAACATGACCGTTCTGTGGTCGACCCGTCTGCCCGAGAACTTCAAGAAGTTCTGCGCCAAGACTTCTGTCGCCAGCTCCTCGATCCAGTACGAGAACGACGACCTCATGCGCGTTTACCACGGCGACGACTACGGCATCGCCTGCTGCGTGTCCTCCATGCGCATCGGCAAGGAGATGCAGTTCTTCGGCGCCCGCGCCAACCTGGCCAAGTGCCTGCTGTACGCACTCAACGGCGGTGTTGACGAGGTCTCCAAGAAGCAGGTCGGCCCCAAGTATCGCGCCGTCGAGGGCGATACGCTCGATTACGACGACGTTGTGGCCAAGTACAACGACATGATGAAGTGGCTCGCTGGCGTGTACGTCAACTCGCTGAACATCATCCACTACATGCACGATAAGTACTGCTACGAGCGCATTCAGATGGCTCTGCACGACAAGCACGTGCACCGCTGGTTCGCTACGGGCATCGCTGGCCTTTCCGTCGTGGCTGACTCCCTGTCCGCCATCAAGTACGCCAAGGTCCACCCCGTCCGTGACGAGAACGGCATCATCGTCGACTTCGAGACCGAGGGCGAGTTCCCCAAGTACGGTAACGACGACGACCGCGTCGACCAGATCGCTCACGACGTTGTGCACCAGTTCATGGAGTACATCCGCATGAACGACACCTACCGCAACTCCGTGCCCACGACCTCGGTTCTGACCATTACTTCCAACGTCGTGTACGGTAAGAAGACCGGCTCCACGCCCGACGGCCGCAAGGCTGGCCAGCCGTTCGCCCCGGGTGCTAACCCCATGCACAAGCGCGATAGCCACGGCGCCATCGCTTCGCTGTCTTCGGTTTCCAAGCTCCCGTTCCGCGATGCCCAGGACGGCATCTCCAACACCTTCTCCATCATCCCGAGTGCGCTCGGCAAGGAGGACCAGGTGTTCTTTGGCGATATCGACCTTGATCAGCTGGGCGAGTAACTATTGTTAGTGCTATACTAACAATAACGATTACTGATTAGCGCGCCGGTTTCGGCCGGCGCCTATTAATCGAAGGAGACATATTATGAAGGTTTCTGAAGTTTCCGAGACCCAGGCCGATAACCTGGTCCACATGCTCGACGCTTACGCCGAGAAGGGTGGCCACCACCTGAACATCAACGTCTTCAACCGTGAGACGCTGCTCGACGCTCAGGCTCACCCCGAGAAGTACCCGCAGCTGACCATCCGCGTTTCCGGCTATGCCGTGAACTTCCACACGCTCACCAAGGAGCAGCAGGACGAGGTCATTTCGCGTACCTTCCACGACAAGTTCTAAAGGGGTTTAACTCCCGCAGGATCGCCGGGCCGCTTTGGGTTACTTTCCAAAACGTCCTCGGACATGCAAAGGGCTCCGCTGCGCGCTTCGCGCGGCGGAGCCCTTTGCGTCCTGCGGAAATGTTTTGGAAAGTAACCCAAAGCGGCCCGGCGGGGGTCCTGTGTAGTCACCCTTTAGGCGGAACTCTCCTAATTATTTGGATGAGTCGTTTACTTACTTGTGCTGTTACCGTCTTCCCGCTGTTGTTGGGGTATGCTTTGTTCGTATGTAAACGTATGACATGTTGATGGGGGAGGGTGCTATGGCTCGCGAGGGCGCTCGTTCTAAGGATTCTGCTAAGCCTGGCATCAAGGAAGTTGCAGCGGTGGCGGGGGTTTCGCCTACTACGGTATCTCGCGTGCTTAATAACCGCGGTTATATTAGCCAAGAGACCCGCGATAAGGTCCACGCCGCGATGGAGCGCATCAACTATACGCCCAACGATATCGCCCGTGCCATGCTCAACGGCCGTCTGAACCTTATCGGCATGATCGTTCCCTTTGTGAGCAGTCCGTTCCATGCTCAGGTTGTGCAGGCGGTCGAGCGCACGTTGGCGGAAAACGGCTTTAAGATGTTGCTGTGCAACAGCGCCAATCGACCTGATCTTGAGCGTTCCTATATCGACATGCTCCGCCGCAATATGGTCGACGGCGTCATCGTCAACTCCCTCAATATCGGTGCCGAGGCATATGCCGAGATGGGCTTGAGCCTGGTTGGCATCGACTGCGATCTTGGCGAGGGCTCTGTCCAGATTGCAAGTGACAGCTATGGCATCGGCGAGCTCGCCACGCGCCGTCTGATTGATGACGGCTGCAGGCGTATCCTGTGCCTGCGCAGCAATAGCCGCATGCGCATGCCTGCCAATAAGCGTACCGATGCCTACCTCGATGTTGTTGAGCAGGCCGGTTTGTCCGCGCTTGTCCGTGAGGTTGAGTTCGTTAAGCCCGACGACGAAAAGGGCGCGGTCGTTGCGAAGATCCTCGATGAGAACCCCGATATTGACGGCATCTTTGCGGGAGACGATACGATGGCGGCCATCTGTCTCAACGTGATGAAGCAGCGCGGCTTGAGCGCTCCAGACGACATTAAGGTCGTGGGCGCGGATGGTGCCCGCCGCACTATGACGTTTATGCCTGACTTAACAACCGTACGTCAAGATATCGATCGCATCGGAGAGCTCGCGGCGCAATCCATCATCGCTCTTATTAACGGCGATAATCCCGAATCGAATATCAAGCTCCCCGTTGAACTCATTGAGGGCAAAACCGCGTAGTTCATCCCGTGCCAAAAGAATTCCTCAAACGCCTCTGATGACCGTTCACCGGCATATGTCAACCGTTTGCCGACGACTGGAACTGCGAAAAGACGTATTGGCGTGAAAACGTTTGACATATGAAAACGATTGACATATCTTGCCATTGTACCGAGTTAGTATGTCGTGGAAAGGAAGTCTCGGATGCACAAGGTGTATTACCAGCCTGAGGGAATTTGGGTAGGCGACATCATGCCGTACGGCGAGGACGGCACGTTCTATCTCTATCATCAGCGTGACACGCGTAACCCCGAACCTTTCGGAGAGCCGTTTGGCTGGGCACTCGCTACGACCAAGGATTTCGTCAACTACAAGGACTTTGGCGAGAGCCTTGAGCGCGGCGGCGACGAGGAAGTCGACCAGTACATTTATGCCGGCACGGTGTTTAAGGTGGGCGACAAGTACCATGCGCTCTACACTGGTTGCAATCGCGATAAGGTCCGCGCACGTTTGATGAAGCAGGTTCTTCTTCACGCAACGAGCGACGACGCCGTCAAGTGGGAGAAGAACATCGCCGAGACGCTGCTTCCGCCCCAGGAGGGTTACGATGACCGCAACTGGCGCGATCCCTTTGTGCTTTGGGATGAGGAGAACGAAGAGTACATGCTCATCCTCGGCACGCGTGTGGGCGAGGACAAGCGTCTGATGACCGGCCGCCTGGTCAAGTTCACCTCCAAGGATCTGACCAACTGGGAGTTCCAGGGCGACTGGTGGAACCCGGGCCTGTACACCATGTTTGAGATGCCTGATCTCTTTAAGATGGGCGACTGGTGGTACCTCGTCTTTTCCGAGTACAGCGACGGCAACAAGACCCGTTACCGCATGTCCAAGTCCATCAACGGTCCTTGGATTACCCCCGCTGACGACTCCTTCGACGGCCGCGCGTACTACGCCGCTCGCACCGCATTCGATGGCGAGCGTCGCGTTCTCTTTGGTTGGGTTCCTACGCGTGACGAGGGCGGCGACCCCAGCTCTTACCTATGGGGTGGCACCTTTATGCCCCTCGAGATCGTTCAGCGTGCCGACGGAACGCTCGGCACCAAGCTCCCCGACAGCATGCTTGGCGCCTTTGGCGAGGCTAAGGCAGTCGAGACCTTTGAGCTTTCCTGCGAGTCGGGCAAGGTCGAGCAGGTGCTCGCCGCGGATGCCGGCTCCACCTACTTGCTCGATGCCGACATTGAGCTCGGCGGTAACGCTGCCGGCTTCTCGGTCAAGTTCGCCGAGGACGCCGAGACCGGTCTTGCCTATGAGTTCCGCGCCAACCTGCGCGAGGGCAAGCTCGAGTTCACGCCGGCTCCCCAGTACCCGTGGTTCCAGGTCAACAACATGGGCCTCGAGCGTCCGTTGTTCTTTAAGGGCGAGGGCACTCACCATGTGCGTCTGGTCGTCGACGACGACATCGCGACCATCTTTGTCGATGATGTTGCGCTCAACGCTCGCTTCTGCAACAAGCAGGGCCAGGGTGTGGCGCTTACCGTCACCGACGGTGCGCTCAAGTGCGCAAACGCAACGATCGCGTCTCTGTAGCGGCAACGAACCGTTTTATGATTTAGAAAAGGAATGGAGAGGAACATGGACTACAAGGCAGTGTCCCAGCAAGTCGTCGACAACGTCGGCGGACTGGAGAACATCGAGGGCGCCACGCATTGCGTGACCCGTCTGCGTCTGGTGCTCAAGGATACGAGCAAATACAACAAGGCCGAGCTCGAGAACATCGATGGCGTCAAGGGCGTGCTGTACAACA
>CATVZP010000086.1 GCA_958348565.1 uncultured Collinsella sp.
GACGGCAAGCTGCGCCCACTGCACATTGAGCAGAGCCTCGACTGCATCGACTTTGATGCCCAGGCTCCGACCGACGGCACGGTGACCGCGCCCGAGGTGAACGGCGTGACCGAGCTCGAGTCTAACTCCTGCTACACCGTCGATCGTGTGCGCGTCGACGGCAGCAAAACCCTCGACCAGCGCTGGCCCTTCATGTGTCTGTCGGTCATCGACGGCGAAGGCACCGTCTGCGGCGACCCCGTCCACAAGGGAAGCCACCTGCTGGCCCCGAGCACCGTCAGCTCCATCGACCTCGAAGGCAAGATGGAACTGATCATCAGCCACCTGTAGGCCACCGGTCCCCAAGCGCTCGCCGGGACGGGGCGCGGGGTTTGGTCGCCTGCTCGGACAGTCCTGCTCGCACGGAGAGCACATTAAGTGCTCTCCGGCTCGTGCGGAACTCGCGATCGACCAAACCCCGCGCCCCGTCCCGGCGAGCCTCTGGCTAGTTACGACAATCAAAAACGCAACAAGGGGCTCCCCCGTTCTTCAACGGGGGAGCCCCTTGCCATGTCTAAGTATTCAGCCCACCCGGTTCTCCAGATCAAAAAGCGAGAGGCAAAGCAACGCTCGTTCAGCAACGTTACCCAAGGACCCGGGCGGGCGTATGGGGCAACATCGATCGCGAGTTCCGCACGCAAAGGAGGCCACTTAATGTGGCCTCCGTCTTGCGCAGGACTGCCCGAGCAGGCGATGTTGCCCCATACGCCCGCCCGGGTCCGCCGGGATCAAGACAGCTTGACGATCGGTGCAAAACCTTTCATAAGCTTTTTGGTCTGGCCGGTCTTTTCGAACTGGACCTCGATCATGTCTCCGGCGACCGAGATCACGGTACCTGTGCCAAAGGTCTTGTGGCTCACGGTATCGCCTGCGGCAAAGTCCTGCGACGCGCTAGCGCGATCGACCTTGCGCTCCACCGTCGGGGACACCTTGGACGACGGCTTTTTGGCTCGCGGCGCGCCCGAACCAAAGGTCGAGGCAACACGGCCGGCGTCTGGCGAGACCCCACGATGGCGCTCGGTCCCGTAACTGCTGCCGCCAAAGAAGTCGTCAAAGCTCGATCCGCCGCGCGAACCGGAACCGCCGGTCGAGCGCGTATGCGAACCGAACACCTTGCCGCCATACATGTCCGAACCCATGCCCGATCCAAAGGTGCCGTGTCGGTCGCCGCGCTTCTCCCAGCCCGTGCCCTCAAAACCGGCAGAACCGATACCGCTAAACTCGATATCCTCAAACGGAATCTCGTTGAGGAAGCGCGAGCGCGGATTGGCAGAGGTCGAGCCGTAGGTGCGACGCGTTGCCGCATAGGTCAAGAACAGGCGCTTGCGAGCACGCGTGATGGCAACGTAGGCCAGGCGACGCTCCTCCTCGAGCTTGCCCGGATCATCGCTGCCGCCAAAATCGTGCACGTGCGGGAAGATGCCCTCCTCCATACCGGCCACGAACACCGCCGGGAACTCCAGGCCCTTGGCGGAGTGGATGGTCATCATGGTGATGGCATGCGTCTCGCCTGCCAAAGAATCCAAGTCGGAGCGCAGGGCCAGCCACTCCATGAGAGCGGGCAGCGCCTTACAGGTGAGCAGACCGTAGGTGCGCTCGATCTCGTCGGCATGCACGGCGCCCGCCGGCATCTCCGTCGGCGCGGCATACGCGTTGCCCGCGATGGCGGCGGCCAGGGCATCCTGCGGCGAGAGCGCCGGGGCGGCCAGGCCATCGAGCGGGTTGGAACCAGCGGCGTCGCGAGCGCCGACCAGCGCCTCAAACGAGGATGCCGGGGCGGACGGTCCCGGCTCAGGCGCAGGCGCACTCACCACGACGGGCTCGGCACCGGCAGGCACGTCGGCAACACCGGCCGCGCGCAGCTCTTCTAGACTCTCGAGCGTGCCCTCGATATCCTCGTGCGTCTCTTCAAATTCGGCAGCGACGCCCAGGAATTCCTGGATGTTCTCGGCACGGCTCTCGGACTCCATGGTGCCCTCGGCGCGGAAGGCCTGTAGCAGGCCCGTCTTATCGACAATCATCTCGACAACGTCCTTGAGCTCGCCGTCCATGCGACGACCCTCGCGCACCAGCGCCACAAAACTCGACAGGCCGTTGCGCACCTTAGCGCTAAACATGCCGGTTTCGGCGCACGCGATCTCACAAGCCTGGAAGAACGAACAACGGTTGTCGCGCGCCAGCTGCTCAATCTTTTGAATCGAGGTGGAGCCGATGCCGCGGCGCGGCGTGTTGATGACGCGCTTGACGCTCATCTCGTCTGCCGGGTTCACGATCATCTTGAGATAAGCCATGACGTCGCGGATCTCGGCACGGTCGAAGAATCGCGTGCCGCCCACGATCTTGTAGGGCACGCCCGCGCGCAGGAACATATCTTCGAGAATACGCGACTGGGCGTTGGTGCGGTAGAACACGGCGATGTCGTCGTAACTCGTGCCCTTGGCATGCAGCTTTTCGATCTCGCCGGCAATCCAGCGGCCCTCGTCGCGCTCATCGCTTGCCTGGAAGGCCTGGATCTTCTCGCCGTCGCCCTCGGCCGTAAACAGGCGCTTGTCCTTGCGCTGCGAGTTGTGACGCACCACGGCGTTGGCGGCGCTCAGGATATGACCCGTGGAGCGGTAGTTCTGCTCCAGCTTGACGGTCTTGCAGTTTTTAAAGTCCTTCTCAAAGTCCAGGATATTGGTGATGTCGGCGCCACGCCAGCTATAAATGGACTGGTCGTCATCGCCCACGACCATGAGGTTTTGGTACTTGGCGGCCAGCAGGTTGGCGATCTCGTACTGGACGTGGTTGGTGTCCTGATACTCGTCGACGCTAATGTAGCGGAAGCGCTCTTGGTACTTTTCGAGCACCTCGGGACGGGTGCGCAGCAGCTCGAGTGCGCGAACGAGCAGGTCGTCGAAGTCCATGGCGTTGGCGGCGCGCAGGCGGCGCTCCAGCTCCAGGTAGACCTGCGCGGCCTTTTTGTCATTAGGGCTGTCGGCGGATTTGAGCATGTCCTCGGGCCCGATCATGGCGTTTTTGGCCGAGCTGATCTTGCTGCGGATCATGTTGATGGGGAACTGCTTTTGTTCAATGCCGAGCGCCTGCATAATGTCGCGAACCATGCGCTTTGAGTCGTCATCGTCGTAGATGGTGAACTGCCCGGTGTAGCCCAGCAGGTCGGCGTCCTCGCGCAGCATGCGCACGCACATGGCGTGGAAGGTGCACACCCACATGCCGCGAGTGCCACTAGGGATGAGCGCCGCCAGACGTTCGCGCATCTCGGCCGCGGCCTTGTTGGTAAACGTGATGGCCAGGACCTGCCAGGGCTTGACGCCCAGGTCGCCAAGCATATGCGCGATGCGGAAGGTCAGGACGCGGGTCTTGCCCGAGCCGGCGCCGGCAAGGACCAGCAGCGGGCCCTCGGTGGTCAGGACCGCCTCGCGCTGGGCGGGGTTCAGGCTATCGATATCGACGAGCGGCTTGGCGGGTTTGGGCGCCGGAGCCGGGGCATCGTAGATGTCGAGCGGAACGAGCTCGGGTTCCGGCGCGGCGGGGGCGGTGTACGCATCGAGCGGCACGGGTTCCGGCGCGGGCGGCACGGGCGCGGCAGTGTTCTTTTCCCAGGGCAGGGGCTGGGTCATGGGCGACTCCTCATCTGACGGACGGCGCGCCTGCGGGCAGCGCCATAGTTTGAGCCGTACCAGTATACCGAGCCGCGCGGACACCGACGCAAATCACACCACGACTCCGTGCGCCACCGTCAGGCCCACCCCAGCAGATTTGGTGCAATGGGATCAGGTTGCTTTGCACCAATCTATTGACAATCACGGAACCGCCAATGTCATGGCAACGGCAGCGAGCGGCGGCCAGAGCGAACAAATTGGCATGAAAAGAGGGCGGCATAGACCTTTTGGTCATGCCGCCCTCTTTGAATGACAAGTTGTCGCTCTGGCCGCCACGCAGCGTCAACCAAGTTACAGGCCGAGCATCGGCTCCAGGACAAAGAAGTAAGCGAGCACTACGATGCCCAGGATGATGCGGTAAACACCGAAGCACTTAAAGTCGTGACGGCGGACAAAGCCCATGAGCCACTTGATGGCGATGAGCGAAACCACAAAGGCCACAACGCAGCCCACGCCCAAGATAGCGACCTCGTTGGCGCCGAACGTGCCGCCCTTGATGAAGTACTTGACCAGCTTGAGTGCACTCGCGCCAAACATGACAGGAATGGCCAGGAAGAACGTAAACTTGGACGCCACCGAACGCGTGCAGCCCAAAAGCAGGCCACCGATGATGGTAGAACCGGAACGAGACGTACCAGGCACCAGCGAAAGCACCTGGAAGCAGCCGATACCCAGCGCAGTCTTCCAACTCAGGTCCTCGAGCGTGGCGATGGAGCCAAAGTCCAAATTCTCGTCATCGTCCTCATCCTCAGCGGTAGCCGCGGCGGGCGCCGCAAAGTGCGCACCGGCGGGACGTCCGCCCGCCACCACAGCACGCGAACCAAACGAACCGGCAACGGCCATTTCCTCGCGCTTGCTCGCGCGCCAGTTCTCAATCACGATAAACAGCACGCCGTACACAATGAGCGCCAGCGCCACGACGGGAGCATTGTAGAAATGCTCCTCCATCCAGTCGTTGAGCGGCAGACCGATCGCCGCGGCGGGAATGCAGCCGAGCACAATCTTGCCCCACAGCACCCAGGTGTCGCGACGGCCCTCCTTGCCCTTGCTGGGCGAGAACGGGTTGAGCTCATGGAAGAACAGGACGCAGACGGCCAGAATGGCGCCGAGCTGAATCACGACCAGGAACATATTCCAGAACGTCTCACTCACGTTCATCTTGACGAACTCGTCCACCAAGATCATGTGACCCGTCGACGAAACAGGCAGCCATTCGGTGATGCCCTCGACCAGGCCCATGAAGGCAGATTTTAGAAGCTCGATGATATCCAAAGGGACCCCCTCGTTAGACACCCGCCGATATTGTTCTGCGGACGGTGCGGGCGATGTCCCATTATCAACCGTTGGCGGCGCACCTGCGCCTACCCTTACCAAAAAACTCGCCCGTTCACAGAATTGCGAGCGGTCAAACCGAAATCCTTGGGTATAACTGCAACAAGATAAAGTGTCCGGCGGCCAACGCGCCCGCGCCCGCCCGACGCACGAGTCCCACGCCCGTGCGATAGACCAAGGAGGAAACCATGAACGAGGGCTATACCAAGGTATTTGTTTCACTCGACGGTACTGAGCAGCAGGATTTTGTGCTCGCACGCGCCATCAAGGTCGCCGCGAACAACGGCGCTAAGCTGATTATCGGCCACGTCATCGACTCCACCGCACTCGAGAGTGCCGGTTCCTATCCGGTCGACCTGGTCAACGGCTTGGAGGAGGCCTTTAACAACTCCATCGCCAAGCAGCTCGAGGAGGCCAAGGCCAATCCCGACATTCCCGAGGTCGAGGTCATGATTCGCACCGGCCGCATTCGTGAGACGCTCAAGGATGAGATGCTCGACGTGGTCAAGCCAGATCTGGTGCTCTGCGGCGCCCGCGGCCTGTCCTCAATTAAGTACGCGCTACTGGGCTCGATTTCGACGTTCCTGCTGCGCAATACGGACTGCGACATTTTGGTCGTGAAGTAGCGTTGCTCCCACCGGCCGCGGGGCCTGCGGGGTTTCCACGGGCACGTCCTCGCCGCGTTGCGACTGCGGGATGTGCCCTTAGGAAACCCTCCCGGCCCCGCGGCCTTCGCAGCCTTACTTCAGCGAGTTGGCTGAATAGAGGAATGGCGTGCCGCCCCGTTTGGGGCGGCACGTTTTTGTTATAGGAGATTCATTTGAGCCTCATGGCTATGTTCACGTTCGGGAACATAGCCATCCGCACCGTAAGACGGGCTGACTACTCAAAGTATTGGAACTTGTTCGTCGAGAAGGCAAACGTAACGACGAAGCCTTCGCCGGGCTCGGATGCCGCAGTGACGTCGATGCCCATCTTGGAGCACAGACGCGCCACCAGGTAGAGGCCGATGCCCGTTGCGCGCTTGGTGGTGCGACCGTTGTCGCCGGTAAAACCCTTCTCGAACACGCGGGGCAGGTCGGCCGCGCTCACGCCACAGCCGTTGTCCGCGACGGTAAGCTCGATGCGCTCGCTCGCCAGGCCCTCGTCCAGCAACGCGCCCGAAAACGTGATCTTCGCACCATCCTCACGCGCATATTTAATGCTGTTCTGAATGAGCTGGCCCAGAATAAACTCGAGCCACTTCTCGTCGGTAAAGACCTCAAAGTCGAGGTTCTCGCACACCGGCGCCACGTGCGCCGCGATGAGCTCGCGCGCGTTGGCCTTAATCGCGCCCGTCACCAAGGTCTTAAGATCCCAGCGGCGAATCAGGTAGTCGCGCTCCACGACTTCCGAGCGCGCGTAGTACAGCGCCTGGTCGATATAGCGCTCCACGCGAGCCAACTCACGGCCCAGGTCATCCACGCGCGACAGGTCGTCTTCGCTGCCGTCCAGGTTTTCCAAAATTAGATGGGCCGCCGCCAGGGGCAGTTTGGCCTCGTGGACCCAGCTCTCGATATAGTCGCGATAGTCATCGGTCTGACGACGGCCTTCGGCAACCTCGTCGCAGGCAGCTTTGCCCACCCGGCGCAAGACCTCGTACTCGAGCTCGCCCTCGGCATAGGTCGGGCATTGCACCATCTCCTGCACCCATGCGGGACTCTCGAGCTCCTCTGCTGCACGCTCCAGCTGGCGCAGAAAACGACGACGACGCGCGTACTCGGTCACGATGCCGAGCATACCGAAGATAAAGGACACGCCGACCGCCACGATCACGATAGAAACGGGTGCGCCGGCGACCGTCAGCACAAAGCAGCTCAGCAGCACGCCGCACGTCCACACGGCGACGGGAAGCAGCGCGTCTTTAAAGAACTTGGCAAACGACATAGCCGGCCCCTAGACCGAATAGCCCTGGCCGCGGTGCGTGGTCAAATACCCCTTGATGCCGATTTTTTCGAGCGTGGTGCGCAGGCGGTTGATGTTGACGGTAAGCGTGTTGTCGTCCACGAAGGCGTCGGAGTCCCACAGGTCCTGCATGATGGCCGGACGCGAGACGATCTTGCCCGCGCGACCCAAGAGCAGCGAGAGGATACGCAGCTCGTTTTTGGTGAGCTCGGTGCTAGTGCCGGTTGCCGTATTGGTGACCATGGAGCGGGCGAGGTCGAGCTCCAGCCCCTTGTGGACGAGCGTGCTGCGCTCGCCTGCCGCCGCGGTGCGACGCAGCAAGGCATTGATGCGCGCCACGAGCACACGGGCGCTGTAGGGCTTGGGAACAAAGTCGTCCGCGCCGAGCGTCATGGCCATGACCTCGTCGATCTCGGTCGTGCGCGACGTGAGGACGATGATGGGAACCTCGGTTTCGCGGCGAACCTCGTGGCAGATATGCTGGCCGTCCTTGACGGGAAGCGTGAGGTCGAGCAGCACTAGGTCGGGCGCGGCGGCGAGAATATCGCGCGAGACGTGCTCGAATGATTCGCAGGCCTCGACCTCAAAACCGGCACGGGCAAGGATATCGGCAAGCTCGCGACGGATGGGCTCGTCGTCCTCAACGATATAGATCAGCGCCATGGATTCCGCTCCCCTCTTGGTTGTCTTGCCACCATTATGGCTGCGGAGCCGCAGGCGCGCGCCTCGCGCGTCACCAAGGTGACAGAACTGTTCGCGAGCGGGGGGCGTTTGGCTCGCCCCCCGCTCGCAACGGGCGCGGGGATCAAATGATTATTAAATCCCCGTCCCAGAAAAATCATTTAGCGGCGGGCACGGAGCTTTTCGTAGCCGTCGGCAAAGAAGGCGACCGTGGCGGCGTCGGCCTCGGCGGCGTCCGTCTCGGTTGCGGGGACCACGCCGTGCTCGTCGCTCACCAGGAACAGCGCGCCCTTAAGCTGCGCGGGAATGTCTACGCGCGTGACCGGGATGCCCTTGGTCTGGGCCAACTGCTCAATGAGCGTCGCCGTGCCGCACAGGCACTCGTCCGCCGGCGCCACAAAGGCAAGCTCGCCGTTGTTGACAGCGGCGAGCAGCTCGGGCGCCACGCCGGTCTCGTCGGCTTCGGAGCGAGCCTCGGCAGAACGGGCACGCAGCGCCTTGGCCGACGTGTCGGCCAGCGGCTCGTACTCCCCCACCGTCATGGCGGCATTGCCGTTAACGTCGATCACCAGCATGAGCACGCCGTCGTGCGCGGTGTAATCGCCCTCGGCAAGTGACCACTCAACGTGCTGTTTGGCCCAGCTGAGCATGTTATGGGTAAGCGGCTCGCCCTGCACCAGGCGCTCGGACAGTGCGCGAATGTGGCGGTTGAGCATGGGCACCTTTTTATTGGACATGCGCCAACGGCAGATAAGCGCGGGCTTGTCGAGCGTAAACTTCTCGACCGCCTCCTGATTGG
>CATVZP010000087.1 GCA_958348565.1 uncultured Collinsella sp.
TGCGCCGCGAGCTTTATCGAGTATGGATAATATCGCACTGTTGCAGCAAAGTTTCGCATAAGCCGACGAGCGGATGTTTCGTTTTGATTACGATGCAGGTAGAAGCGTTTTTGAGCACCCTACGTACAAATCGCGTGTTTCGAAGCTGTTTCGTCCACATGTTCCAAACCACCACATTGGGGACAGGCACCTTTGTGGTGGTGTTGATGGTTAGAGGATGAGCTGATGGTAGTCGGCGGGGGTTATACGGCCTTCGGTGGCGGCACGGAAGGCGGCGAGGGCATCGCCGGAGAACGGCATAACCCAGCAAAGCCCACAGCCGGCGGTAATGGAGCCCGGCAGCGGCATGATGCGCCCGGGCACATCGGCGGCAAGGCACAGCTGCTCGCATTCCATCACATCGAAAGTGCTGTCGAACGACACGATAATCTTGCGTTCGTGGTCGAGAGCATCACCGGACGGCACCTGGCGATGCGACTCGCGATACGCAGCCGCCGCTGCCTCTTCCTCGGCCGTATGTCCACAGCCGCCACAGCCGCAGGTGCAAGGCTCGGACCCATCGCAAGTGCAAGGTTCCCCGGTATCGGGGCAAATATCGTGAGACATGGCATCTCCCATCGTCTAGGCGAGCAGCTCGGCTGCCGCAAACTCCTCGGGTGTATTGACGTTCTCGAAGCAGAGCGTGGAGCCGGCAACCTCGACAATCTGGGGCTCATCCAGATAGCCGGCATGGACCCGGTCGATCAGACAGCGGATGCGTTGGCGGTCCTGGTCGAGCAACTCACGGGCAACCGGCGCGCAAGCCTGGCGGCGCCACACGGCGCACAGCGGCTCAATCCCCCGCTCCTCGCGCGGGACGCACACATCGAGCAGGCCTTCCTTGACCCGATCCGAAAGCGCGCCGATCAGTTCTGGCGAGACGAACGGCATATCGCAGGCGACGATCGCCGCGAGGGGCAACCGAGCGGCAGCCAGCGAGCTCGCGATGCCACGCATGGCACCCGCCGACCCTTCAAGGTCCGCTACCACACGCGGCACAAGACCGCCAAACGCGCGCTCCTCAAGATAGGCAAGCTCGCTGGGACGCGAGGTCGTCACGACCAATTCGCCGGCAACCTGTGCCAGCCGACCCAGCACGCGTTCGATGAGCGGCTCACCGCAAAACAACATCCGCGCCTTGTCGCAACCCATGCGCGACGACAGCCCGCCCGCCTGGACGACGCAAGAAAGATCGGCTCGTCTTACGGTAGTCATACGGCAAACCACCCCCATCGGCATGCTCGAAACCCTATGCACGAAGCTAAATACCGCCGTCGAAATAGCGGCACTACGAAAAGCTCGTGCAAAAACAAAACAGCGCCCTTGCGGCACGCAGCAAGACCGCGAGCACAAAAGCGCTGGTAGCGTGTGGCGGGAACGTATGTGAATCGAACACATCCAAGACGTTTTGCACGCCTCGCAACGGTTTTGAGGACCGCGGAGCCCACCGGAGCCCATCCGTTCCCAAGTGCGCCGGTATTTTACCAAACCGAAAAGGTCCCATCCCAAAAAGATGAGCAAGAAGTTGCGGTGGAATAGTTCCTGTTTTTGCTGACAAAGCCTCCAAATAGGAACTATTTCACCGCAACTGAGGAGGCGGGAGCGAGTGACCGGCCTAGCGTAGGGAGCGCAGGCCGCCGGCTTCCTTGTCGAGCACCGTAAAGCGTACGGCATCCAGGTGCTCCAAGATGCTGATGGCGCGTTTGCGCGACACACCCAGCGCCTCACGCAGCACGCTCGTGGTGGCTGCGCCGCCGGCTGCCTCAATGGCGGCGGCGACGAGCTCACGCGCATGGGCCTCGGCGGCGGCAGACAGGGCAACGTCGCGCTCGACCTTAACGATCGAGCGATTGAGCGAAAGCTCGCGCAGGGCACGCGTCATGGTGTCGCGATCGAGCTGCAACTGCTCGCCCACCTCGGGCAACGTCGGTGCATCGAGGCCGGCTTCGTCCAGCAAGGCAACGATACGTTCGCAGGCCTCGCGCACCACACGCGCCGCGGCGGCAGCGGAGTGCGGGTCGAACACCTCGGCGCCCTCGGAGGCGCACACGCCGCGCGAGCAGCCCTCGGAAATCAGGGCTGCGGCAACTGTATCGTCAGCAGTAGGCCAAGCAGCATGGGCGACGGCGCCGGGCGTAAAACCCGTCTCCTTGGGGGCAGCCGCGTGCATAGCGGTCAGGGTCGCCGCCAGCACGTCCATGGCGGCATCGAGCGCGGCGGCATTCACATACAGCGCATCGCCCGAGCCGGCAAGCTCGCAAACAGCACCTCGCGCCACCAACTCTTTCAGCGCGGCATCGGCCTCACCGGAAAGAAGATCTAGCGCCGCGGCAACGTCGGCTACCACGACTGGCAACATCTGCAGCGCCAGCCACGCGTCCACACCAGCGACGGCATCGCCGGCCTCAAGCGCTGCAAGCAGCGCGCGCTCCCCCTCAGTAAGTTCGCGCGAACGACGGCAGCGCGAAAGCAGCACGCGCCCGCCGCCGATGAGCATAACGGGCGAATACGACAGCACCACGGCATGGTCTCCGGCACACAGCGGCAGCGGCTCCTCCAGGCGCACCTGCACGGTACGGGTCTCGCCCACCGCCATGGGGGCCTCGCCCTCCAAAAGCATGATGCGGCCGACGACCTCGGCCGTGCCGGCCATCACATGCACGCGCGCGCCCGGCTCGAGCACGCGCGGCTTGGCGCCCTCGCGACCCAAATACGTAAACGTCATCATAAAGCGCAACGTCTGACCAAAGCGGCCCGCCACGCCGAGCATCTCACCGCGATCGAGCGCGGCAACACCATCGCCCACTAAATTGAGCGCCACGCGCTGACCGGGCAGCGCCAGCTGCGTGTCGCCATGCACTTGGATCCCGCGAACGCGACAGACCGTGCGCGACGGCAAAGCCATCAGCTCGTCGCCCACCGCAACCGGTGCATCGTGCAGCGTTCCCGTCACGACGGTGCCGACGCCCTTGATCGTAAAGCAGCGGTCAATCGGCAGACGCGGCGCGGCATCAGTGAGCTCGGCGCGGGAACGACAGGCATCCCAGCAAGCGGCAACCTGCTCGTCGAGCACGGCGAGCAGCCTTTCGATCCCCTCGCCTGTCTTGGACGACACAGGCACGATCGGCGCGTCCGCAAACACGGCACCCGACAAAAAGTCATCGACATCAAGCTCGGCAAGCTCGGTCATCTCGGCATCGGCCAGATCACACATCGTCAGCGCGACCACCATATGCGTAACGCCCAGCAGCTCCAGCACATGCACGTGCTCGCGGGTCTGCGGCATCACGCCCTCGACGGCCGAAATCACCAGCACGGCCACGTCGATACCTGTGGCGCCCTGCACCATGGCACGCAGGTAGTGGGCATGGCCGGGCACGTCGACCAGGCCAACGATCTTGCCACTCGGCAGCGCCAGCTCGCCAAAGCCCAGCTCCACCGTCATGCCGCGACGACGTTCGACCTCCAGGCGATCGGGATTCTTGCCGGTCAGCGCCTCGATCAGCGCCGACTTACCGTGGTCGACGTGGCCCGCCGTGCCAACGATAACGGGACACTCCACCAGCGCTTGAACCTCACTCATCGAGCAATCGCCTTCTTAACGCACGCGACGAGCGTCGTTGCCGCCGTCTCGATATCGCGGTCACCCACGAGTGTGCGCACGTCAAACAGGACGCGATCGTGCGAGGCGCGCGTGACAACCGGCGTGTCGAAATCTTGGACGAGCGAGCGCTTGAGCGCGTCAACGGAAAGACGCTCGTCGACAAGACGCACGGCAACGCACATGGTGGGCAGCTCGACGGTGGGCAGCGAGCCGCCGCCGGGAGTCGACGACTCCTCGACGATTTCCACCTGCACGACACACGGGCAGCCAGCCTTATCGAGGCCCGTCACCATCAGCTCGCGCAGCTTGCGTGCGCGACGCTCCAGATGAGCCTGCGGAAGCGTGAGCATGTTGAGCACTGGCACCTCGCGATGGGCCGCATCCGCCCCGTCCATGTAAATGCGCAGTGTAGCCTCGAGCGCCGCCAGTGCGAGCTTGCCCGGACGCAGGGCACGCATAAGCGGATGCGACCCGCAGGCCTGGACCAGATCGCGACGACCCATGATAATGCCCGCCTGCGCGGCGCCGAGCAGCTTATCGCCCGAGCATGACACGATATCGAGCCCCGCCGCGACCGAAGCCGGCGTGGTTTCTTCGCCGCCGCGAACCAGGATGTCGTCAGGCAGCAGCGCGCCCGAGCCCTGGTCCTCGTAGAACAGCAGGCCATGCTTATGCGACAGCACGGCGAGCTCCCTTGAGCTCACCTCCTCGTGAAAACCCTCGATGCGATAGTTGGAGGGATGGACCTTCAGAATCATGGCCGTTTCGGGCGTGATGGCGCGCTCGTAGTCGCCCAGATGCGTGCGGTTGGTGGCGCCGACCTCGACGAGCTTGGCGCCCGAAGCCGCCATGACATCGGGAATACGGAAGCTGCCGCCAATCTCGACGAGCTCGCCGCGGCTCACGATGACCTCTTTGCCCGCGGCATGGGTGGCAAGCACCAGCAGCACCGCGGCGGCATTGTTGTTGACGACCAGCGCATCCTCGGCACCGGTAAGCGAACGGATGAGCTGCGCGGCATGCTCCTTGCGCGACCCGCGCGAGCAGGTGTCCACGCTGTACTCGAGCGTACTGTACCCGCGCGCGACCTCGGCCACGGCCTTGGCGGCCGATTCCGCGAGCGGGGCGCGACCCAGATTGGTATGGATAACAACACCCGTGGCGTTGACGGCAGGACGCAAGCTCGGCAGCGCGGAGCGATGCGCACGCCACTCGATGGCCGATGCCAGCTCGCGCTTGGAGCGCGGATCGGCGCCGGCACGAATCGCGGCGCGCTCCTCGTCGAGCTCGGCCGTGACGGCGGCATGCACCACCGCGTCGCAGGTCTCCCCCGCCGCCTTCACCACCGGCCACTCGGCAAGCAGCTCGTTGGCGGAAGGAATGGCGCGCAGGCAGGCGCGTACCTCATCGGACATGTTCTGGCTATCGCTCATGTGCGGCCTTTCAAAAGAAACATAGGATCAGTCGAATACATCAGCTGAGTCAATTACTCGTTATTATCCTCGCGCGCCGCGATCTTTTCCACGCGAACGGCGTTTTCCTGGGTGAGCGCGGCACCCGTCAACGGATCCCAACGCAACGGCGTATGGTCGAGCGGGCCCACGCCCAAGGCTTGAGCGTCACCGGCATCGCGGCCAAACGAACGCCCACCGGGGGCGGCCGAGGTGAAGATGCACGCCGGATGCAGATACGGCGTCGTCTCCACGCGCACACGGTCGCGGCCCATATCGCTCACGAGCTCAACGACCTCGCCATCGGCGATACCCATGCGAGCGGCGACATCGGCATTCATCTGCACGGCATCCAGGTCCGATCCAGCCTCGGCGGCACCTTGGGCCGCGAGCCTGCGCGAGGTATGCGACTCAAAGGGTCGATTGCCGCTAATGAGGCGAAACATCCCCGGGCCAGGCTCCACCATCGGCGCGATCCAGTTGGCCACACGACCCATGCCGGCTCGCTCCCATACGTCGCTTGCCAGCGCGATCCTGCCGCCGTTCAAGGGGATCACAGGCTCGCCCGTACGCGACGGCAGCGCCACGCCCGTATCGGCCCAACCGCGCTCCTTGAGCTCGTCCAGATCGATCCCAAAGGGCGCCACCTGGGCCGCCGCAAGGTCGTCCGGCGAAAAGTCGAAGTACTCGTCCACGCCGCAGGCAGCAGCCAACCCGGCAAAGATCTCCCGCCCCGGTCGCGTGTCGTCATGCAAGACCGGCAGCACGGCGTTGCGGTAGAACACGCACGCGTCGTTGCGGCCCACGACTGTACCCACGCCGCGGTCAGCCTCCAAATATGTCACATCGGGCAGCACGAAGTCGGAAGCGCGCGCCGTCTCGGACCAGCGAATATCAATCGTCACGAGCAAGTCGAGCTGCTGCAAGATGCCCAACCAAGCCTGCGCATTGCCATAGCCCGCACCGGGGTTACTGGCATAGACGATGAGCCCACGCAAATCGCCGGCAAGAATCGACTGACCGATAGTCGTACACAGGCCGCGCACCGGATCGACCAGCGGATAGCGCTCGGACCCCAGCTTGGGCCCGCGCGGCACCGGCGGCGTCGCAAAGCGCGTGGGATCGAGGTCGCCCAATACAAGCGGCGTCGGTGGGTTGAGCGCACCGCCCACATGCCCCAAGCAGCCCAGCAGCACATCGACCAAGCAGATAGCGCGCGCGGTCTGGGTGCTATTGGCATACGCGATACCGATGCCACCATGAAAGCCCGCATCCACCACAGCGGCAGGCGCGGCGGCAGCCAAATCACGCGCAACCGCACGGATATCGTCCGCCGGAACGTCGCACATCGACTCGGCCCACTCGGGCGTCCAAGCACTGGCCGCCTGCGCCAGCTCGTCAAACCCCGTGGTATAGCGGTCAACGAACTCGTGGTCGTACAGGCCCTCGGCAATCAACACGTGGGCAATACCCAGCAGCAGCGCCAAGTCGCAGCCCGGGCGCACGCGGAGCCAGCGGTCTGCAAGCGCAGCCGAGCCGCTACGCCGGGGGTCGACCACGATAATCTTCGCCCCACGGCGACGGGCATCGTTGAGCGCATCGACGGCCCCCATCGTCGACGAATCGACAATGGAACGCCCCAAATACATAATGCAATCAGTATGTGCCAGGTCGGAGACGGGGCTGTAGCCCAGGCTGTGTTCCCAGCCGGTGAGACGGCTTACCTCGCAGGCACCGTCGGCACCGTATACGTTGGGCGAGCCCAGCGCATGCATAAAGCGATAGGCCCAGTAGCGGTCGAACGAGGGCACGCCAAGCGTCATGCCCAGCGCACGGGGCCCGCGCTCATCAACAATCCCCAAAAGGCGCTCGGCAATCTGGGCAAACGCCTCATCCCAGGAAATCGCATCAAACCCCGAGCCATCAGCTCGGCGACGCATGGGGTGCACAATGCGGTCGCGCTCGTCAAACGGCATTGCTAGGCGATGCCGTCCGCGGGCGCACAGGGCACGCGCCGCGCACGGATGTCCCAGCACCGGCAACTCAGCCACCACACGCCCATCCTCAACATGGGCTGCAAAGGCGCAATCGGCATAGCATCCCCCGCATGTGGTCACCACGGTGCGACCGTCATACATAGCTCTCGATGCCATCTCGATTATTCCTTCCAGCTCAGGGGTTCAAGCCCCACCGCACCACAGCTCAGCCACCAGCTGCCGCGACGCAAAGCCCGCAGCATCCACTCCAGCAAGACACGAAGAGCCTCCCAAAAGGCAAACGCCCCTCGGGAGGCCCGTACGTCATTCCGACTTATTACGCCTCGGACTTCTTGGCGTAGATAAACCAGTAGCCGAGCGCGATCAGAACAGCGCCGCCCACAATGTTGCCCAGCGTGGCGGCGGACAGATTAAACGCAATGCCCGCGGCGTTGAGCGCATCGGCGCCGGCGACCTTGGCACCGTAGCCGCACGCGTGCATCACGGCACCCATGGGCAAAAAGTACATGTTGGCAACGCAGTGCTCAAAGCCGCAGGCCACAAAGGCGGCGATGGGCAGCAAAATGCCCACAACCTTATCGACCACGGTCTTGCCGGCAGTACCAATCCACACGGCAAGGCACACAAAGATGTTGCACAGGATGCCGCGGAAGAAGATCGTCACCCAGTCGATCGTCACCTTGCCGGCGGCGACGCTCACCATGGAGTTGGCGACCGCCTCACCGTTAAGCTTATAGATGCCAGCCATATACACCAAAAAGACGATGAGCAGGGCACCGACAAAATTGCCGACCCACACGACGACCCAGGCCTTGAGCATCTGGACCAGAGTGATCTTTTTACTCTTGAGCGCGCAGACCATAAGCGAATTGCCGGTAAACAGCTCGGCGCCGCACACCAGCACCAGCACCAGGCCTAGGCAAAAGCACAGGCCGCCCACGACGCGCTGGGCACCCCAGCCCAGCGTGCTGTCGCTCAAAAACACCGTAAAGAACAGACCGCCGAAGGCGATAAACGCACCGGCGAACATTGCCAACAGAAAGGCCTTAGCGACCGGCAGGTTAGCCTTGGTCACGCCGGCGGCCTCGGTCTTGGCCTCGATCGCGGCGGGCGCCAGGCAATCGGGAGCGGGATATTCTGCCTTGGAATCTGCCATGTCAATCACTTCTTTCCTATTCAGCAGGGGCAAGCGCTGCTATAGCTCCTGCCCCAAGCGGACAAAGTGGGAAAAGTCGTTGGCGGCCACGGCGTCGTACACGGCGTCGACGGCCTCAAAGACCTCCGGGGACATGGGGTTGTAGAACTCCGTATCGCCCGGCTGAATCCCTATGAAGACGATATCTTCGCACGATTGCT
>CATVZP010000088.1 GCA_958348565.1 uncultured Collinsella sp.
GTCGGGACCGGCCAGTAGTCGGCGGCCACGATCTCCTCCATGGCGTCCACGGCGGCGCGCAGCGTATCCATAGCGGGAACGACCTCGTGTGCATACACATTGGCCTGCTCCTGGCCATCGAGGGCCTCGGCCTTCTGATGCACGGCGTCGAGCGCCTTGATGGAGTCGTTGATGGCGGTGATGCCGTTGCAGAGCTTGTTGAGCGTGTTCTGCTCGCACTGCATGGCGGCCTCAGCACCGGCGGCACGAATAGTCTCGAGGCCCTTAGCGACCTTGGTGGCGTAGGCGGTAATGACCGGGCGATAGGTACGACGCGCCTCGCGAACCATCGTGGTAGCCTCGATGTTCATGAGCTTGTTGTACTTCTCGAGCTTGCAGTCGTAACGGCACTGGGCCTCGGCCTTGGTCAGGACACCCGTCTCCTCAAAGAGCGCAATGGCCTTATCGGAAACAAAGGCGGGCAGGGCGTCGGCCGTGGTCTTGTTGTTGGCAAGGCCGCGCTTCTCGGCCTCGATGGGCCACTCGTCGGAGTAACCGTCGCCGGAGAACAGGATGCGCTGGTGATCGGTCAGCACCTTCTTGCAGTACTCGAGCGCGGCGTCCTGGAACTTATCCTCGGGCGTACCCTCGAGTGCGTCGGCGAAGGACTTGAGCGACTTGGCCACGGCGGCATCGAGCACCAGGTTGGAGTCGGAGACGTTCTGCTCGGAGCCGCAGGCACGGAACTCGAACTTGTTGCCGGTGAAGGCGAACGGGGAGGTGCGGTTGCGGTCGGTGTTGTCCTGCATCAGCTTGGGCAGGGTATCGGCGCCCAGGTCGAGCACGCCGCGCGTGGCATGGACGGAAGCCTTGCCATCGATGATCTTCTCGACGACCTCGGTAAGCTGGTCGCCCAGGAAGATGGACATAATCGCCGGAGGAGCCTCGTTGGCGCCCAGACGATGGTCGTTGCCGGCCGAGGCAACGGAGGCACGCAGGAGCTCCTGATAGTTATCGACGGCCTCGATCACCGCGGTGAGGAAGACGATGAACTGCAGGTTGTCGAGCGGAGTGTCGCCCGGATCGAGCAGATTCTCGGACTCGGTGCCAAGCGACCAGTTGTTGTGCTTGCCCGAACCGTTGATGCCCTCGAAGGGCTTCTCGTGCAGCAGGCAGACCAAGTCGTGACGGGAGGCGATGAGCTTCATCTTCTCCATCATGACCAGGTTCTGGTCGATGGCCTCGTTGACCTCGCCATAGACAGGGGCGAGCTCATGCTGGCAGGGAGCGACCTCGTTGTGCTTGGTCTTGGCGGGAATGCCAAGCGCCCACAGCTCATCGTCCAGGTCCTTCATATAGGCCGAGACGGTGGGGCGGATAGCGCCAAAGTAGTGCTCCTCGAGCTCCTGGCCCTTGCAGGGGGCAGCGCCAAAGAGGGTGCGGCCGGTGATGACCAGGTCCCTGCGCTTGCGGTAAGCGTCTTTCTTGATCAGGAAGTACTCCTGCTCATCGCCCACGGAAGGAACGACCTTCTTGGGGGTCTTACCAAACAGCGCCAAAACGCGCTTGGACTCACGCGAGAGCGCGGTCATGGAGCGCAGCAGCGGGGTCTTCTTGTCCAGGGCCTCGCCCGTGTAGGAGCAGAAAGCCGTGGGGATGCACAGGACATCGTCCTTAATGAAGGCGGGGCTGGTAGGATCCCAAGCGGTGTAGCCACGGGCCTCGAAGGTGGCGCGCAGGCCGCCGTTGGGGAAGCTGGAGGCGTCAGGCTCGCCCTGGATGAGGTTCTTGCCCGTAAACTTGGTAATGGCGGTGCCGTCGTGGTTGGGCTCGAGGAAGCTGTCGTGCTTCTCGGAAGTAATGCCCGAAAGCGGCTGGAACCAGTGCGCGTAGTGCGTCGCGCCCTTGGAGATGGCCCAGACCTTCATGGCGTGGGCAACGGCGTTGGCCACATCCAGGTCGAGCGGCTCACCGTCCTCGAGGGTTGCAGCAAGGCGCTTCCAAATGTCCTTGGGGAGGTAGTCCTTCATGACTTCCTCAGAGAACACCATGGTCCCGAAGCGGTCAGTAAGATCGGCCATACGGAACTCCCTTCGTATCGGCACCGCGTGAGAAGCGGTGTTGATTACTAACGAACGAGTCATAGCTTAGACTCGCCGTGTTTCCGCGACATTACCGTTATGTTGCTGTCGCGAAACCAATCAATGAGGTTACCGCATCACAGCGGCGCTGCCGCCCTTAATGGCCAATCAACTGTATAAATTGCAGACCTCTCCCCATAGTTTAAGGGTAGTCAATTCGGAATGGGGCTCTATTAACTGGTATTTCGTATAAGATACCAGTCTTTATAGCCCCATCCTAGATTGACCGCTCTGTTATAAGAAATGCCGATAGCAAAGCATTTTCGATTGGTATCCCCAAATAGCGAGTGAAACTCCACCGTAACACAGTGGTGCTGTAGAATCCTTACTACACATCACACTATTAAGTATCTAAAGGAGCACGATATGCGCGTCGACGAGGTTTTTAAGCAGGCAGCATCCCAGGGCACCGCACCCGTTTCGTTTGAGATGTTCCCGCCCAAGGGCGAGCTTACCCTCGACACGGCTCGCGAGGTGGCAGGCAATCTGTGTAAGCTTTCGCCGAGCTTTGTCTCGGTCACCTGCTCGGCCGGCGGCTCGGGTAACGGTGCCACCACCGCCCCCATCGCGCATATGATTTCGAGCGAATTCGATACGCCCTCGGTAGCGCATCTCACCTGCGTGGGCCGCACCCACGCCGACATCGCCGCCAAGATTGACGAGTATCGCACTGCCGGCGTGGAAAACGTGCTAGCCCTGCGCGGCGACCTGCCCGCCGGCGCGACCGAGGACGACAAGCCTGCCTCCGACTACGCCTACGCCCGCGACCTCATCCCCGAGCTCGTCGACGCCGGCTTTTGCGTGGGCGCCGCAGCCTACCCCGAAGGCCACATTGCCTGCGAGGATCTCAACCTCTCGGTCGAGCACCTCAAGCAAAAGCAAGACGCCGGCGCGAGCTTCTTTGTGACACAGCTCTTCTTTGATAACGAGTGCTTCTATCGCTTCCGCGAGCTTGCCGACAAGGCCGGCATCACCGTGCCCATTACCGCGGGCATCATGCCGTTTATGGGCAAGTCGCAGATCAGCCGCATGGTCTTTATGTGCGGCGCGTCGCTGCCCTCCCCCGTCATCAAGATCCTCGCCAAGTACGAGAACGACCCCGAGAGCCTGCAGGCAGCCGGTGTAGATTATGCTGCTCGTCAGCTTTGCGACCTTAAGGAGCACGGTGCCGACGGTCTGCACCTGTACACTATGAACCGTCCTGCAATCGCCGCGACCATTATGGAGCGCCTGGGGTAATGGAAAAACCGCACGTCGATACAACCGTTGTTGAAGTGCCGGCCGACCTTGCGTCGCCGGCGCTTTACCGTATCGACGCTGCCCACCACCCTCGTGTCGACCGTGCCGAGATGCTGCGGTATCTGGGCTACGGCGGCCAGCAGATTGAGCCCGAGCTGTCACGACGAATTGAGCTTGTAGTCGAGCGCCTAGAGCTGGATATCGAGCCCCGCGGCGTGCGACGCGTGTTTGCCGTCGATGCCACGGGCGTCGACGAGCAGGGCGAGCCCTGCATCCGCTTGGTTGGCACCAATGTTGAGCTGCGGGGTCGTGATATCTATCGACATCTCAAAGACGCCCGCCTGGCGGCGCTCATGGCCTGCACCCTCGGGATGTCTGCCGAACGCCGTCTGCGCACCACGGGAGCCCAGCAACCCCTGGAAGGCGCCGTGCTCGACGCCGCATGCTCTGCCTATGTGGAGGCCGCCGTCGAGCAGATGGACCAGCGGGTCAAGGCTGCAGCCGCTGCACACGGGCTCGCCGGCAACTGGCGCTTCAGTCCCGGCTATGGCGACTGCCCGCTCTCTGCCCAGCGCTCGATCGTGGATGCACTCAATGCCACGCGCCTCATTGGACTTACCGTCACCCCCACCAGCCTGCTCATGCCCACCAAGAGCGTGACCGCTGTGATTGGTCTGTTCGACGGCGAAGTCCACGACGCCCAGAGCCGCCCCACCTGCAATATCTGCCGCATGCGCGAGCACTGCCGCTTCCGCGCCGCCCACACCACCTGCTATTCCAGCCATTAGGAGCCATCGATGTTTACTCCGCTTATCACTCATGATCTGGACGGCGCCGCGCTGGCGGCACCCGTTGATGCCGCACGCCGTAATGGCGCTGCATACAAGACGCGCACGATCGACGACCTTCGCATTAAGGATGACCGCCTGCGTGCCGCCATCGAGGGCACGGGACACCTGCTGTTTGACGGCGGCATGGGCACCATGCTGCAGGCGTCCGGCATGAAGGCCGGCGCCCTGCCCGAGCTGCTCAACTTTGAGGAGCCCCAGGTCATTACCGACATTCAGCGCCAATACGTCGAGGCCGGCTGCGACGTGATCACCGCCAACACCTTTGGCGCCAACGCCCACAAGCTCGACGGCGCCGCCACCGTGGCAGACGTCTTTGCCGCGGCAGTCACCTGCGCCCGCGAGGCCGGCGCCCGCTACGTCGCCGGCGACATCGGCCCCATCGGCGCCCTGCTGCGCCCCCTGGGCACCCTCAGCTTTGACGAGGCCTACGACCTCTTTGCCGAGGAGGTGCGCGCCGGCGTCGCTGCGGGTGTGGACCTCTTTATTATCGAGACCATGACCGACCTTGCCGAGATCAAGGCGGCAGTCCTCGCCTGCCGCGAGAACTCCGACCTGCCCGTCTTTGCCACCATGACCTTTGAGGAAGACGGTCGCACCTTCTTGGGCACGAGCCCCGAGGTCGCCGCCATCACCCTCGACGCCATCGGCGCCGACGTCCTGGGCATCAACTGCAGCCAGGGCCCGGCCGAGCTCCGAGGACTCGCCGCGCGTATGCTCACCGTCACCGACAAGCCCGTTATGGTGCAGGCCAATGCGGGACTGCCCCACGTTGACGATGACGGCAATACCGTCTTTGATATCCAGGCACCCGAGTACGCTGAGGCCGTCGCCGGCATGATCGAGGACGGTGTGAGCGTCGTGGGCGGCTGCTGCGGCACCACGCCGGCGCACATGACGGCCTTGCGCACGCTTATCGACAACCACACGCCCAGCCCGCGTCACCGCAAGCCCAGCATGTCGGTCACGAGCGCCCAGACGGTCGTGGACCTCCCCTGCGACGGCCACAAGATCGCCGTCATCGGCGAGCGCATCAACCCCACCGGCAAAAAGCGCTTGCAGCAGGCCCTACGCGACGGCGACCTGGACTACGTCGTGAGCCAGGGCATCAGCCAGCAGGAGCAGGGCGCCGACATCCTGGACGTCAACGTGGGCCTGCCCGAGATCGACGAGGTCAAGGTCATCCAGCAAGCGACCGAGCAGCTCCAAGGTTCCACGCTGTTGCCGCTGCAGATCGACTCCACCGACCCCGCCGCCGTCGAGGCCGCCGTACGTCGCTACGCCGGCAAGCCCATCATCAACTCGGTCAATGGCAAACAGCAGATCATGGATGAGATTTTTCCGCTGGTCGCCCACTACGGCACCAACGTCGTCGGCCTCACGCTCGACGAGGGCGGCATCCCGGATACCGCCGAGGCACGCTATGCCATCGCCGAGCGCATTGTGGCCGAAGCCGCCCGTTACGGCATCGGCCCGGACCGCATCCTCATCGACTGTCTGGTCATGACCGCCTCGACCAACCAGCGCCAGGCTGAGCAGATTCTACGTGCCATGTCTATGTGCAAGGAGCGCCTGAACGTCAAGTGCGCACTCGGCGTATCGAACATCAGCTTTGGTCTGCCTGCCCGCCCGCTGCTGGGCTCGGTCTTTTTGGCCGCCGCCTTTGGCGCAGGTCTGGACGCCCCTATCATGAACCCGGGTTCCAAGCGCTTTATGGACACCGTCTACAGCTATCGCGTGTTGAGCGTTGAGGACGAAGGCTCGACCGGATACATCGAGCGCTACGCCGGCTGGACCGATCCGTATAAGATCGCCGCGAACCCGGCGGCCGCTCAGTCAGCATCGAGCGATGCCGCGGCTGCCGCAAGCACCACCGTAAGCGCCGATGACGACCCCATCCGCCACATGGTCGTCTCGGGTCGCAAGGGCGAAATCGCGGCCGAGACCGAGCGTCTGCTGGCAGATCACGACGCCATGGACCTCATCAACAACCACTTTATCCCCGCCCTCGACGAGGTTGGCGTCCTCTTTGACCAGGGCAAGTTCTTCTTGCCGCAGCTCATGGCCTCGGCCGAGGCCGCGCGTGTGGGCTTCGACACCATCAAGCGCCTGATGCCCGCCGGCGAGATTGCCGACAAGGGCAAGATCTGCGTGGCCACCGTCAAGGGCGACATCCACGACATCGGCAAGAACATCGTCAAAATGCTGCTCGATAACTACGGCTATACCGTCTTTGACCTAGGCCGTGACGTCGACCCGCAGGAGGTGCTCAGGACCGTACAGGAGCGCGACATCAAGCTCGTCGGCCTCTCGGCGCTTATGACCACCACGGTCGTCGCCATGGAGGAGACCATCAAGCTGCTTCATGCCGAGGTGCCGGGCGTCAAGATCATCGTGGGCGGCGCCGTGCTCACCCCCGAATACGCCAAGCAGATCGGCGCGGACTACTACGCCAAGGACGCCGCCGAGAGTGCACGCATCGCCGAAGAGGTCTTTGGGCAGTAACACAACGGAAACAACCGAGCACCAAAACGTGCCGCACGCGCCACTTGGCACGTGCGGCACGTTAGAATAGATAAGACTATGCTCGTTTTGGCAGATAGGAGCGCAAGGATGGCGATCACGCCCGCAGAAATCGCGGAAACCCGCGGCATGGTTGAGGAGCAGAACCTCGACATCAGGACCATCACCATGGGTGTTTCGCTCATGGGTTGCGGTGACGAGAACCTCGACCGCATGTGCACGAAGATCTACGACCACGTGACGCACACGGCTGAGCACCTGGTCGAGACCGCCGAGAACCTCGAGCGCGAATACGGTATCCCCATCGTCAACAAGCGCGTTTCCGTCACCCCGGTGGCGCAGATCGCCGCGTGCTGCAAGGATGAGGACCTCACCCCCATCGCGCATGCCCTCGACCGCGCGGCTGAGACGCTCGGCATCGACTACCTGGGCGGCTTTTCCGCGCTCGTCCAGAAGGGCATCGGCGACGCCGACCGCCGCGTCATCCAGTCCATCCCCCAGGCGCTCGCCACCACGAGCCGCGTCTGCTCCAGCGTCAACGTCGCCAGCCTGCGCGCCGGTATCAACATGGATGCCGTGCTCATGGCCGCCCAGACCATCATCGATGCCGCCAAGCTCACGGCCGACCAGGATTCCGTTGGCGCCTCCAAGTTTGTCTGCTTTGCCAACATGGTCGAGGACTCCCCGTTTATGGCGGGCGCCGTCCACGGCGGTGGCGAGGCCGACGCCGTCATCAACGTTGGCGTCTCGGGCCCCGGCGTTATGGCTGCTGCCTTGGAGACGCTCCCCGACTCCGCCTCGATGATGGAGGTTGCCGAGAAAATCAAGCAGACCGCCTTTAAGATCACCCGCGCCGGCGAGCTCATGAGCCGTGAGGCAGCCCGCCGTCTGGGTGTCGAGAAAGGCATTGTCGACCTGTCGCTGGCTCCCACGCCTGCCATCGGCGACTCCGTTGCCCGCATCCTCGAGATCATCGGTGTGGGCACCTGCGGTGGCCCCGGCACGACCTGCGCGCTCGCCATGCTCAACGATGCCGTCAAGAAGGGCGGCGTCATGGCCAGCTCCAGCGTGGGCGGTCTCTCCGGCGCCTTTATCCCCGTGTCCGAGGATGCCGGCATGATCGCCGCCGTCGAGGCCGGTGCGCTTTCGCTCGAGAAACTCGAGGCTATGACCTGCGTATGCTCCGTCGGCCTGGACATGATCGCCATCCCCGGTGACACCCCGGTCGAGACCATCGCCGGCATCATCGCCGACGAGATGGCTATCGGTGTCATCAACAACAAGACCACGGCCGTCCGCGTGATTCCCGCCATTGGCAAGGGCGTGGGCGACTGCGTAGAGTACGGCGGCCTGTTCGGCCGTGCGCCCATCATGCCGGTGAACCCCAACGCCGGCACCGTGCTTGCCCACCGCGGTGGACGCTTCCCGGCGCCGCTGAACTCGCTGAAGAACTAGCTGAGGGACTGGCGAGGAGCCCCGGGGAGGGCAAATATATAAGGTCGCCTGCTCGGACAGTCCTGACTCGCACGGAGAGCACATTAAGTGCTCTCCGGCTCGTGCGGAACTCGCGATCGACCTTATATATTTGCCCTCCCCGGGGCTCCCGCACAACGGGACCTC
>CATVZP010000089.1 GCA_958348565.1 uncultured Collinsella sp.
TCGGGCGTGGCGGCGGCACGCGGGGCCGGACGCCCACGACGGGGCTCGCCGATAATCTGCGGCTGCACGCGCAGGCCGCTCACGCGACCTTCCTCGCCCGTCTCGATAGCGAGCGGTGCGGTGAGCTCCAGAACCTCGCAGCCCTCGGCCTGGGCGCCGGCAATCTCGGCATCCTGGGCCGTCATGTCGCAGATGCGACGGCGGTAGACGATGCTCACCTTTTCGGCACCGCAGCGCACGGCAGAGCGCGCCACGTCCATGGCCACGTTGCCGCCGCCGATGACGCACACGCGCTGGCCGCTCAGGTCGGGCAGCTCGTCGTCGCCGATGGCGCGCAGCATCTTGACGGCCGACTCCACGCCGAGCGCCTCTTCGCCCGGAAGGCCGAGCTTCTTATCGCTGTGGGCGCCAATGGCCAGATAAACGGCATCGAACTCGTCGCGCAGGCGGGCAAGCTCCTCGCCATTGACGGAGTGGTCGAGTTCCACGTCGATGCCGGCGCTCAAGATCCAGTCGATCTCGGCCTGCAGGCGCTCGCGCGGCAGGCGGTAGCTGGGAATGCCGTAGCGCAGCATGCCGCCCAGGTGGTGGCGCTGCTCAAAGATGGTCACCTTATGGCCCATCACGGCCAGGTAGTAGGCGCAGGAAAGGCCGGCCGGGCCGCCGCCAATCACGGCGATGCGCTTGCCGGTGTTGTCGGCCACGCTGGGCTTGTAATCGTTGAGGTCACTGTGCTCAACGGCAAAACGCTTGAGGGCGAGGATGTTCATGGGATCGTCGACCATGCCGCGACGGCAGTGCATCTCGCAGGGATGCTCGCACACCAGGCCGCAAACGAGCGGCAGCGGGTTGTTCTTGCGGATAACCTTGACGGCATCAGCATAGCGGCCGGCCTCGACCAGCGAAATGTAACCGGGAATGTCGACGTGCGCCGGGCAGCCCGAGACGCACGGGACGCGGGCCTCGCGGTCAAAGCCACAGGAGTGCTCGCGGATGTGGTGCTCAAAATCGTCGCGAAAATCGCGGATAGCCGTAAGCGCCATGGCACCGGCCTCGTAACCGATGGCGCAGTCGCTCGAAAGATAGATGGTGCGGGCCGTGCGCTCAATCAAGTTGAGCGTGGACTCGTCGGCGCGGCCCTCGAGCACATCGGCGAGCAGATCGCTCAGCGCGCTCAGGCCCACACGGCAGGGCGTGCACTTGCCGCAGCTCTGGGTGGAGCACAGGTTGACGAGCGCCGCCGTAAACTCAACGGGGCACGGGGCGAGCGAACTCACCGCCAGACGGCGTCCAAGCGCATCGTGCAGGTCGTCCATGACGGCCTGAGCGTGGCTGCGTTCCATTACGTGCAGTCGAGCCATAAGATCCCCTCTCACATGGCAGCCTGGAGGCGAGGCCGGGCGAAGTTGCTACACGCACAACACTGACCTAAAAAGTTATTAGGTCTCCACGCAGTTCGGCAGGCGGTATGAAAAGTCACCCTCGGCGGTGAAATAGAACATTACCGCAGATAAATGCCATATTTGATAAAACGCGTTACCAAATGACAATGCCCCGCCCACGCAATCACGTGGACGGGGCATTGCTCTAGGTATGCGGCCAGCGGCTCTTTTGCGTCAGCGTCTTCCGCCTTTACTTAAGCTCGGGCCAGTAACCCTTGTTGGCCTCGATCATGTCGTCGAGAACCTCCTTGGCGACCTTCATCGACGGCACGGTCTTGTTCAGCGTAAAGGCCTTAAGCGCCTTCTCGTACGAACCCTCGATCGTAGCCTCGACCACGAGCTTCTCGGAGTTCAGCTGCTGCATCATGAGGCCCTGCTGGAACAGAGGAATGTTGTCGCGGCTGATGACCTCGGGGCCGTTCTTGCCAATGTAGGCAGGCAGCTCGACCATAGCGTCGTAGGGCATGTTGGGGATAGCGCCCTTGTTCTCGCAAATGACCAGGAAACGCTGCTTGGTGTCGTTCTTCAGAGCGATAGCCAGGTCGGCAATCCAGTCGCCGTGGCTGCCCGCATAGAACGTGCTCTCGTCGATCTCGCCCGTCTTCTCGTAGTGGTCGATGCCGTCGAAGAGGTTCTTCTCACGCGTCTCCTCAACCTCGTTAGCACGGGTGCGCTCGGGGTTGGAATGCTCGACGAACTCCTTCTGCTGCAGGTAGTAGTTCAGATACGTGTTGGGCAGGTACTCCGGGAAGCACTCCATGATCTCGTACTCGCCCTTCCAGACGTAGTACCAGCTGCCCTTGGTGTGGCGATTCTGCTCGGGATGCTCGTCAGTGGCCTCCTCGGGCTTCTTTGCCATGAGCGAGCCCATGCCCTTGAGGTAGGAGTCGGGCAGCAGGATCTGGTGCTCCTTGATGTACTCGCGCAGCTGCGGGAGCACCTCCTCGCCCTTGTGGCGGATCGAGGTGAACCAACCAAAGTGGTTGAGACCAAAGTAATCGTACTCGACATCCTTCTTGTCGATATCGAGCGCGGCGCAAACCACGTCGATGATCGCGATCGGCATGTCGCAGATGTTGATGATACGAGCGTTGGGACGCAGCACACGGCAGCCCTCGGAGACGATGGCGGCAGGGTTGGAGTAGTTGAGAATCCAGTAGTCCTTCTTGGCGTACTTCTCAACGTCATCGATCAGCTCGACCATGGGGAAGATGGTGCGCATGCCGTAGGCAAGGCCGCCGCAACCGCAAGTCTCCTGACCCACGCAGCCGTGACGCAGCGGAATCTTCTCGTCCTGCTCGCGCATGGCGTAGCCGCCCACGCGCATCTGGGCAAACACGAAGCTCGCGTCGGTAAAAGCCGTCTTTTTGTCGGTGGTCACCGTGAGCTTGATGTCCAGGCCGAGGTCCTCGTGCAAAATCCAGTCCACGAGCACGCCGATCTTGCGCTGACGCTCCTCGTTGATGTCGTACAGACGAATCTCGTCAACGTCGAGCTCGTCCTTGCGCAGAGCGATGGACTTGACGATGCCGGGGGTAAAGGTGGATCCGCCACCACACAGAGTAATGATCATTGTTTACTGCTCCTTCTCAATTGCGTTTTCGACCTTGTCGCGCATCTCGGCGACCTTCATGCCAAAGATGATCTGGATATTATTGCCGTTGCGGTTGATGCCGCTGTTGGGCACGTGGTTGATGAGGTCCTCATTGATGAGGTCCGGGTTCTTAACGTTCACGCGGAGACGCGTAAAGCAGTTCTCGAGCTCCTCGATGTTGTCCTTGCCGCCAAGACCTGCGACCAGGTCGGCAATACCTGCATCGACGCCCTCTGCGGGAGCTGCGGCAACAGCGCCCTGCTTCACCGCGACAGACGCGGCGGCCTCGCCCTCGGCAACGGACTCGGCGAGCTCGGACTCCTCCTCGCGACCAGGCGTGTGGAGGTTGAGCTTCTTAATAAGGAAGGTGAAGAGGAAGAAGTACAGAGCGGCGTTGACGACTCCGAGCACCAGCATGACCGGCCAGTTGGTCTTGTCGACACCGAGGACCAGGTTGGAGACCACGATGTTGATGATGCCGCCTGCAGTCGAAGCGGGCACGGAGAGGACCTTGAGCAGAACCAGGAAGATGCCGGAAAGAACCGAGTGAACGACAAAGAGCACGGGAGCGGCAAAGACAAAGAGGAAGTCCATGGGCTCGGTGACACAGGAGAGCACGGCGGTGATGATCAGCGGGATGATAACGGCCTTGGTCTTATCCTTGTTCCCCTTGTAAGCGGTGACGATAAAGGCGAGACCGATACCGATGTAGGGCCACAGGTTGTTGAAGGTGTAGCTGTTGAAGTAGGTGCTATCGGAGAAGGGCTGGCCCGTCATTGCCATCTCGGCAACACGGATGGGGTAGGCACCGGCGATAACCTGATCGCCCAGCGTCAGGGTGCCACCCACATCGGAGAACTGGAACGGAGTGTAGATGAGGTGGTGCAGACCGGTGGGAACGAGCAGCTTGTTGAGCATGCCGTAGATAAACAGACCGATGTTGCCCGACTCCTTAATGATGCCGGCAACGGAGGAGATGGCACCCTGAACCGGAGGCCAAACGATGCAGAAGCCAGCGCCCATGATCCAGGAAATGATGATCATGATCAGGAACGGAAAGCGAACGCCCGAGAACATCGAAAGGGCAATGGGGAACTGCTTGTTCGAGTACTTGTTGAACACGGCACCGGTGATGCAACCAAGAATGATGCCGCCAAACACGCCGGTATCGAGCACCTGAATGCCCATAACGGTGGCCTGGCCGGTTCCGGTAAGACCGAGCATGCCGCTCGCATCGGCAAGAGAGCCGGTAGCGTTGAGCACGATGTTGTTAGCCTGCAGGAACAGGAAGAACGACATCAGGGCGATCAGCGAAGCATGGCCCTTGTTCTTCTTTGCCATGGCGCCGGCAATGCCCACGCAGAACAGAATCGAGAGGTTGTTGATGATAAACATCAGCGACTGGTAGACAACGGCGCCCACAAGCTGGAACGGACCGGAGCCCAGTACGGGGACCAAAGCGCAGATGGTCTTGTTGGTCAGAATGATGCCCACGATGAGCAGAATGCCGGCAACCGAGAGATACATCATCGGCTGGACGATTGACTTCGCGAACACCTCCAACGGCGCTTTGAAATTGAACTTCTTTTTTGCGGTCATAGCGGTACTCCCCTTCCTTTTCCGCAAATTAAGACAGATGTGCCCTGGACAAGACCGTGAGCCTTGCCTTATATCAATCGATGTATAGGCACGTTATGCCTAGAGACCAGGTTCTCCAAGCAGGTTAACAATGTGATATGCGAGATAACTCTTCTCGGCATCGGTAACGACAACGTTATAGGTAGACGACAAGTGGGCGGCTATGGCGTCCGCGCACGAGAATGCGCACGGATACGCCGTTTCATCGATTCGGAACAGCGCGTCTCCGTTGATTTGCCCGGCCGTAGGATCGAGCGCTCGCTGCGCGAAAAACTGCAGGTGACGAACGAAACGTTCGTAAGGCAGCGAGGTGTTATCGAGGGTCGTAGAATAGCGCTCAGAAACAATCGCAAGCACGTCGCGAACAAGCTGGACCGAAACAATCAAACGATCGGAGCGTTGCGGCATGGTGGCGTTGACGATATGCAGCGTAATAAAACCCTGCTCTTCTTCGCTCATCTGGATGCCCATATACTCCTTGATAATCTGCAGCGCACGGCCCGCAAGTGCATACTCCTTGCGATAGAACTGCTGGATCTCGAGCAGCAACGGATTCTCACAGGAGACGCCCTTGCGCTCGCGCTCCAAAGCAAGGCTGATATGGTCTGCGAGAGCAATGAGAATCTTGTCGTTAATATCAACATTGAGCTCTCGACGGAGCATCTGAACAATGTCCTCGGCAATCACGAGGTTGACGGTGGGGATGGACTCCAAAAGATGTGCCAAGCGGTCAATCGTACGCGAGTCCTGAGAAGTTCCCTCCTGCAACGCGTAGGTCTTTTCGATCGACGCCTCGTCGATGGCATCGCCGGCATGACGGCCAAAGCAGAGGCCTCGACCGATGACGATGAGCTCGGAGCCATCGTCCGAAGTGACCATTGCGACGTTGTTGTTAAAAACTCGCTTGATAACCACGGTACCCACCACAAGAATTTACTCGGAAAGCCAGACGACAGGCTCTTTAACAGCAACAGGGCCGGAAGCATGCTCACGAAGAGTCGAGTTCTCCGAGCGCTCGCACACGATAACGAAGACCGTGGGATCGAAGCCGGCGGCGCGAACCGTGTCGAAATCGACCTCGACGAGGGGCTGGCCCGCGTCGACATGGTCACCCTGGGCAACAAGCGCATGGAAGCCCTTGCCCTCAAGCTTAACAGTGTCGATTCCGATATGCAGCATCACCTGAGCAGAGCTGTCGTCGGACATGATGCCCAGCGCGTGCTCAGTCGGAAACAGCGCCGCGACGGTGCCGGAAACAGGAGCGCACACCGTTCCCTCTTGGGGAACCACGGCAACGCCATCGCCCACTGCACGGCCGCTAAAAGCAGGGTCATTGGTATTTTCTAGATGAACAAGCTCGCCGGAAACGGGAGCGAGGATTTCGAACTCGGAAGCTGCAGTCTTCTGCTCATCCGAACCGCCCATCAGGCGAGAAAAGAAACCCATGGTGGCATGTCCCTTCATAAATATAGCCCAACCAAAATCAAGCGAATGCATCCAGAAAGACACACCCGTTCAAAGACTTTGGTTAGGCCCACGTCCGAGGGACTCGGTAACCTTCCGCATTTCTTTTTACGGGAGCTATTGTAGACGAGCCCAAAGCCAGAACAATCATTATGACCGATGAACGGTATTTTTTCTCCGATAAACGGTATTTAGGCGACACTCAGGGACACTCCTTGTTTGGCGCATTGGGGACAGGTTACTTTGCACCAATCATGAGTTGCGGTGAAATAGGGACTGAAAAGCCGCTCAAAAGGCCAAAACAGTCCGTATTCCACCGCAACTTCAAAACGTTGGTTCAAACCAACCTGTCCCCCTTGCACTAAAAAGAGCCCCGAGCATAGTCTGCTCGGGGCCCTTAGTTCGCCTCGCTCTAGCGTGCGACGCGTATGTTACTTGCGCTTGCCGCCGCCGTCACCGGGGCGACGGGAGCTGCCGCCGCGCTTGCCGCCACGATTGTTACCATAGCTGCCACGGTTATCGCGACCGCCGGCACGACCGCCGCGGGAGCCGGCCTGGTTGCCGCCACGCCCGCCGCGATAGCCGCCACGGCGCTCCTCGCGGGTGTCGTCGTAGTTGCGCCAGTCATCGCGACGATCGCGGCTGGCACGCGGGTCGCGACGATCGCGCGACTCATTCGAACGACCGGCGCCGCTGCGGCCACCGTTGCCACGAGCGCCCTCGCGACGCTCACCACCGCGGCCGCCCTCGCGGCCTCCGCGCTCGTCAAAACGCTTGCCACCGCGGGACTCGCCGCCGCGGGTACCACGCTCGTCACGCGAACCACGGCCTTCGCCGCCGCGGCGCTCATCGCGCCCGCCTCGTTCGCCATCGCGACCGGAGCGACGACGGTCACCCGAGCCGCGCTTGCCGCCACGCGAGCCACGGCCCTCGTCCTCGCGCTCAACACGGCGACGACCACCGCGGTCCTCGTCCTCGCGGCGACGGCGATGCGCCTCGCCCTGGAACTGCTTGGCACGACGCTCGGCACGGTTGCCGCGCGGGCCCTGCTCAACAGCACCGGCACGCTCCTCGGCAACCACCTCGCGGGCCACGCTCTCCACGGCCTCGTCCACGCGAGCCTGAACGCCCTCGCGCACGCGGGTCTTGCCGCCGCGCTTGGGACGGCTCGGACGCTCGCCGTCGCCGCGACGCTCGTCGCGACCGCGGTTGGAACGACCGGCAACATCGCCGTAATCGTCGCCGTTGCGCTTGCCGTCGCGACGTGCCTGCTCGAGCTTCTTCTTGCTCTTGGACTTGCCGCGCTTGGTCTTCTTCTTCACCTTAAAGGCCGCAGGATCGCGCTCGGGATCGACGGCGGGCGGATTGGGGCCCACATGCAGGTCGCCGGCGTCATAAATGTCGGCCGTCTTGTCCATGAGCTTCTCGATCTCGTAGAACTCATCGACGTCCTGCTCGGTCACAAACGTAATGGCCCAGCCCAGCTCGCCGGCGCGGCCCGTGCGGCCGATGCGGTGGATGTAGTCGGTCGGCTCGGCCGGCACGTCAAAGTTCACGACATAGCGCACATCGCTAATGTCGATGCCGCGGGCGAGGACGTCGGTTGCCACCAGCACGTCGACGGTGCCGTCGCGGAAAGCCGAAAGCGCGCGCTCGCGCTGGGCCTGGCTGCGGTTGCCGTGGATTGCGGCGGCCTTGATGCCCTTGCGCTCCAGACGACGGCAGCAGCTGTCGGCGCGGTGCTTGGTGCGCATAAAGACGATAGTGCGCTCCGGGCCCTCCTTCTTGAGGAACTCAGGCAGCAGGTTGTTCTTGGCCTCGATGGACACCGGGAACACAAACTGGTCGACGGTGTCGGCGGTCGACGTGGCAGGCGCGATCTCCACGCGGGCCGGGTCGCTCACCAGGTCGGTGATCTCGCCCACGGCCTCCTCGTCGAGCGTGGCCGAGAACAGCAGCGTCTGGCGCTCGGCCGGCGTCTCGCGCACAATGCGGCGGACGGCGGGCAAAAAGCCCATGTCGAGCATGCGGTCGGCCTCGTCGAGCACCAGCACCTTGACCTCGTCCAGGTGGCAAGCGCCCTGCTCGATCAG
>CATVZP010000090.1 GCA_958348565.1 uncultured Collinsella sp.
TTGCTCTCGAGACCGAGAAGTACCTCCCGGCTCACGCTCCGCTCGAGGTTCCGGCTGACGCTCACGGCACCCGCGTTGTCAACAACGTTGTGGGTATGTCCGCTGTGAACATGGCCACCACCGTTGGCGCCAAGTGCATCACCGTGCCCACGACCACCGGTCGTACCGCTCGCCTGATCTCGCACTTCCGTCCCAACATGCCGATCTGCGCTTTCTCCCGCCACGAGTGGGCCGTCCAGCAGATGATCATGTACTGGGGCGTCATCCCGCACCAGGCAGAGATTACCCAGGGCACCGTCAACGGCACGATCGTCAAGGCGATCGAGACCGCTAAGGAGCTCGGCTACGTCAAGACTGGCGATTTGACCGTCGCTACCGCCGGCGATCCCCGTATGAGCGTCCAGCTCGAGGACAAGGTCTCCTCGACCAACGTCGCTTACGTCGCTCAGGTGCGCTAAATCGCACTTGCAAGCAGATTTGCATTGCAAAGGGTCCGGAAGGCTTCGCCTTCCGGACCCTTTTTCTGTGCCAATGCCGGCGCACGGCAAAACACGCACTCATTTCTTTACCAAAAGCGCGAAATCCACCCTTCGAGGCCCAAAAAATATAGCTCAGGCGCTAGAAGTGTTCACCCGGTGGCAAGACCACACCTCACGCAGGGCTGATAAATCGTTTTAGCAAAAACCAAATCGACCTGGTTTTCGGAAGTATGCGGCAAATTCTGGAACCTCCGAGCACACCCTGTTTTTTCGCAACAAAATGCCTGATAAACTAGCCTCAAAAGCCAGGTCTGCTCATAGGGTTCAGATTTTGCCGCATACTTCCGGATTGACGCTGGCATCACTCGCTTCAAAGAGATGATTTCGGCCAGGAGGGCATTATGGACCTGACGCTTTGTGGGCAATCCGCCTTTAACTACTACCGCATCCCGCCGCAGGTATTAGGCCTTTACCCCACCATTAGCCTTGGCAATATGGATCGCAGATGTTGTGGCCTCGGAAGTCACGCAGTTGTAAAAGACCTGTTTCACGCACCACTTCACAGGCTTGTATTCACTCGGGCACAATCCGGGTCGCGAAGCCTGTTTAAATCGCACCTCCTGACCCAAGAACCACCTCCGGGGTCGTTTAGGCAGACTGAACATGGGTTTGATGTCACGTCACCCGAGTTTACGCTGCTCAACCTTGCTACGCAGGTCTCACGCAACCAGTTACTCATGGCTTGCTACGAGATGTGCGGCTCCTTTGCAGTGTTTAAGCCCTGCGAGCGAACGCAACAGCAACTCGATGAAGCTATTTCGCTTAAGCTCATTCCACCCAACTGCGGCTGGGAGCGTGTTGTCGACACCAAGGGCAATGGCACTAACCTGTGGAAGCGCACGCCGCTGCTTTCCGCAGCGGATATCGCCGCGTTCGCCAAGCAGGCCGCAGGCCTGCGCGGCGTTAAACAACTGCGCTGGGCGGCCGAGCACATGACGGGGCAGACCGCCTCGCCCTTCGAAGTACAGACTTCCATGCTTGTCTCGCTCCCCCGCGACGAGGGCGGCATGGGCATCAGCATCGCAAACAACGTGCGCATCCCACTCAGCGACGCCGCGCGCTCACTGTATGACAAAACCTGCTGCTACGCCGATATCCTCATCGAAAGTGCCACCAATAGCATGGGCGTCATTCTGGAATGCCAAGGCCGCTCCGCTCATGACAGCGAAGCCGCAAGCCTCTCCGATGCCGAGCGCACCACTGCACTCGCAAGCATGGGCTATGACGTTATCCAGATAACCTATGAGCAAATCAAGGACACGAAGAGCTTTAACAACATCGCCGAACTCATCCATAAAAAGGCGGGGCTCCCCTACATCCCAAAGACCGACCAGGAACGCATCACCGAAGATACCCTTCGGCGGGAGCTGTTGGTCGATTGGGATGAACTGTTCACCGTTAAGGAGGCCAGCTAGCAGCTAGCAATCAGGGGGACTGCGGGAACGTCAGGAGCAGCAACGCGAGCCGCAAATCCCGCCTCGGTTAGCTCGATGACCTCGGTAAACGTTGCGTCAAAGAATTCCTCGGTCAGCAGGCGGTACGGCGGATGATCGGGCTCGCCGGGGTTTTCGCGCACGATCTCGTGCATGACGCCGATGGTCTTGAGCACATATTCTTTATGGATGGGATACTGCCCAAAACGCGTCGCAGCGGTATACAGGCGATCGGTCGCACGCGGGATGGAGACAATGCCCAGCGTCTTGCCAAACCAGTCAAAGTCGCCTTGCTTTTTAATGCGGAACTCCTCACACGGCTTGCCGCCGTGCGCCTCCAGGTACTGATTCACGCGCGTATTCCATACGGTATCGGCCACCAGATGCGACCAGACGCCCAGCGTTAAATCGAGCAGCGACTGCGCCACATCTTCGGACGCAAGCGAGAACTCACGAGCTCCGGGACCGGCAACCGGCTCGGCATCCTTGTAGCGCTGGGGATAGTGCACGCGGTTCAGCCGCTCGCGCTCCTCGATAATCGAGGTCGCCGCGGCCGGCGCACCGGTGGGCGAACTTTTAAGCAACGGTGCCACATAGGTATCCCAGAACTCATGCTCACGAGGCTTAGGGATGGGCTCAGGCTTGGCAAAGTGCGTAATGCGGTACGGGATGGGATCGGCGATGCCAGGGACCATATAGCCCACGAAGATATCCGGAACCACGCAGCCAAACAAAAAGGCATTGCGGTCGCGAACGCTCTTGGCAAGCGCACCGGTGCGCTCCAGCAAACGCTCCGTCTGAGCGATATGAATGTTCCAGCTTGGCATAGCCACCCCCATAAAAACCTGGATAACTATACCATCACGGCAAAGCCGCGCGAGCGGCTACGCACGCTCTACGCAGCAACTAGTCCGTGGCACCGCTTTCGGTTCCATACGACGGCGAAGGCGCCTCGACCACATGGTGATATCGATCGATATAGATTGCACGGGCCCCCAGGCGGCGCACCAAATCTTGGTGATGTGTGCTCATCAAGACCGTCTTACCGGCAGCAACATAGGCCAGTAGGAAGTTGACCACGATGTCGCAAGAGTCCTCGTCAAGTCCGTTGGTAGGCTCGTCGAGCACCAGGATATCGGGGTTCATCGACACCACCGCAGCCAGCGCAACGCGCTTCTTTTGCCCGCCCGAGAGCTGGTAGGGAGAGGCGTCGGCAAGGTCGGCAACCTGGAACAGCCCCATGGCATCGCGCACGCGGCGCTCGAGCTCGTCTGCCGGCAGCCCCATCTGCGCGGGACCAAAAGCAACTTCCTCGCCCACCGTAGCGCAGAACAGCTGGGCGTCGGCATTCTGGAACACAAAGCCCACGCGCTGATGAAAACGCTGAGCGGCCGCGGAATCCTTTAGAAACGCCGCATCGACCACGTGCCCGTCAAACAGGTATGCCCCTGCGTCCGCGAGTTCAAGGCCGTTAATAAGGCGCATGATCGTCGTCTTGCCGCAGCCGTTGGGACCGAGCAAGGCAACGAGTTCACCGCGATCGACCTGCAGCGAAACGCCATCGACCACCGTATGGCCCGCATAGGAGAACACCACGTCGCGCAGCTCGATGAGCGGCGTGACCTCGGCGCCGCCCGCACCGTTCGTGCCCGCCGCATTATTCATATCGATCGTCAAAACGTCGCCCTTCCCTATTCACATCGACGGTTCGACCGTCCGCGCTACAACACAGCGCACAACACGGCGAGCAACGCCACAACGGCCGCGTAAACCGCATCGCGCCAGCCAAACCCGGCGCGTGCGGGCGCCGGATACGCACCGGCAAAGCCGCGGCAGAGCATAGCCTCGTCCATCGCGCGGCTGCATTCCATCGCCTTGATAAAGGTCATGCCCATGATACCCGCCAGCGAGTCGGTGCGCGAAAAACCCGCAGACGCACGACCCACGCTGCGCAGCATGACCGATTCGCACAGATTGTGCGCCGTGCGTCCCAGCACCTCGATATGCTTGAGCGCCATATCAAACGTAAAGATGACCTCGTCGGGCAGGTGCAGCATTTTGAGCGCCGCTGACATGCGGCTCCAGGTAAGCGTCCACGAAACACCCAGCACCAGTGACACATTAATGAAGGTCTTGAGTGCAATCTTGAGCATGGCGCCCGTGGCAGAAGCACCCAGTAGCAAGGCAGGCAGCGCCAGAACCACGGCAAACCCCGCGGCAGCCAACGCCGGCACAAAGGTTGCCCGCAGCCCGCGTACGGGGCGAACAGCAACGAGCACCAGTGCGATAGCTGCCATCAACATGAGGTACAGCGGGCTCTGCGTCAGACACACGCACAGGACGCAAACGAACATCCCCACCAGGCGCACCGGAGCCGAAACGCAAGAAAGGGCGCGGTCGACCATCGACCCGCCCTCGTGCGCGCCTCCACCCAGGCGAACCCGCTCAAGCAGGCTCGCCAGGTGCAGGACATTCTTTTGCATCACACGATGCCGAGCCCCCGCGGGCTCGTAACGCTGCTCGACCGCAAGCCAGCTAGGCAGCTCGGCTATTGCCATGAGCACCGCTTTCCTTGACCGTCAGCGAGACCAGGCGGAATGCGATGGTAAGCACCGCCACGCCAATCACGCCCGAAAGAATATACATCGCGGCCTGGCCGGCAAAGCCAAGGCCCTGCTCCTCGGAATAGGCCTGCAGATAATCGCCCGTGGGCAGTGTATCGGCAAACGTCGGAGCATCGAGGCCGACCGAAGCCTGCAGGCTGTCGTCGCCAGCCTCCTGGACGGCAGTTGCAGCGCCCTCGGCGTCCCACTCACCCCAGGCGTCACCGGTAGCAAGCAAACCCAGCGGCGTAGCCACCACGAGCACAGCGACCAGGATGAGCGTGGGGATCATCGAGGTCTTCTTGGCGGTTGCGCCCTCGGACTCCAGCAGGCCGTCGGAAGCCTCGGGGCCGACGATAACGCCCGGCGCCGTCTTCTTAATGAAACCGTAGATGGCGGCCGTCGCCACGCCCTCAACCACGCCGGCGACCAGCATATGCGGGATCAACATGGCAGGAATAGCCACGGACAGTGGGAAGGGGCAGTACAGCGGAGCGCCCGAAGCATTCATGAAGAGCATCGGCTGAATACCAAACTCGATTGCCGCGCACAGAGCCGCCAGGCACAGGCCGACCCAGCCGCTTACGATGGCAGAAACCGAGGTGCCCCAGCTCTTGTCGTGCAAACGGCTGTTGAGCGCACGGAACACGATAGCAGCGGCAAACGGCAGCACGAAGGCCATGTTAAAGCAGTTGGCGCCAAAGGACAGGATGCCGCCGTCGCCAAACAGCAGCGCCTGCAGCGCCAGCGCGACCGAGACAGCGATAGCCGCGGCCTCGGGGCCCAGCAGCAGCGCGATAAGTGCGCCGCCGACGGCGTGGCCTGTGGTGCCGCCGGGCAGCGGAACGTTAAACATCATGAGCAAAAAGGAGAACGCGGCGCAGATGCCCAGAAAAGCCATGTGCTCGCGATCGAGCGTGGCGCGCACCCTTTTGATGCAATGGACCCAAACGGGCACCATTGCCACCGCCATGACGGCATCGGTCTGCGGGGACAGATAATTATCTGGAATGTGCATGTACGCCTCCCGGTTATCGGCGCACGAAATTGCAACGCCGCTTAAATCACCTTGTCAGTGTTACGCATTGTCAGATTCGTAACACGCCGCGGGCTATCATAGCAAAACGGCGCGCTGCCGACAAAGCAGCACGCCGTTATGTAATGCGCGTGTCATATATGCAGGCTCAACGGTGCCTTATTCCGAACACCGCGGTCACGCAGAGCCCACAGCAACCGCCATCAGGCCCTACGCCCCCAGAGCAAGCCCTAGCCGCGGACCTCGCCGTTTACGCCCTTGCACACCTTGGTGACGATCTTCTGGTGCGCTTTCTCGACCTCTTCGCTGGTGAGCGTGTGGTCGTCGGAGCGATACGTAAGCGCAAAGGCCATGGACTTCTTGCCCACACCCACGCGGACCGGATCACGGTAGACGTCGAACAGGCGCACGCCCTCGAGCAGCTTGCCGCCGGCGCTGGTAATACGGCGCTCAAGATCCTCGCAGGTCACGGAGTTATCGACCACGATAGCAAGGTCGTGCTCAACAGCCGGGTACTGCGAGAACTCGCGGTAGTTCTCCTGGTTGCGGGCACCCTTGATCAGCTTGTCCAGATCGAGCTCAAAGGCAACGACGACCTCATCGATGCCCATCGCCTCGCGCGCCTTGGGGTGAATCTCGCCGACCCAGCCCAGCACGGTGCCGCCGGACAGAACCTCGGCCGCACGACCCGGCTGCAAGAAAGCGTAGCCCTCGCCCTCGACGGGACGGAAGCGAACCTTCTCGATGCGCAGCTGGGCGAGCAGTTCCTCGACAATGCCCTTACCAAAGAAGAAGCGCAGCTTGCGGTACTTCATGCTCCAAGACTGCTCGCTCCACTGGCCCGAGAGCACACCCGCCACGGACTTGGTCTCCTTGGGCAGGCTGGCGTTCTCGCGACCGTGGAACAGGCTGCCGACCTCGTACAGATGCACGTTGGGCGTGCCGTGGGCCTCGTTATAGGCCACGGATTGCAGCAGGCCCGGCAGCAGCGAGCGGCGCATCTCGGTCTGCTCGGCCACCAGCGGGTTCATGAGCACCACGGGGCAACCGCGGCCCTCGGTGGACATACCGATCTTCTCCAGGTCGCCCGGGGCGGCAAAGCCAAAAGTCGTGGTCTCGTTGAGGCCACAGGCGCGCAGGATCTCGCCGACCTTGCGGGTGAGCTTCTGCTCGCGGGTCAGGCCGCCGATGTGGTTCTTGGCAGCCGGGATGGTCGCCGTCACACGGCCCATGCCCCACAGGCGCAGGACCTCCTCGATCAGATCGATCTCGCGCGGCAGGTCGGGGCGGAAGCTCGGCGGAGTGACCATAAAGTCCTCGCCGTCGCGCTCGACGGTGCAGCCCAGGCGAGTGAGCGAACGCTCGATAAAGTCGGGCTCGATGTCGGCGCCGCAGATGGCATGCACGCGGGCCAGGCGCAGCTTAATGCTGTCGATGGTTTTGGGCGCGGGGAAAACGTCGACGTAGCCGGGAGCGACCTCGCCGCCGGCGATCTCCTCGATGAGCGCGCAGGTAACGTTGGCGACATCCACGCAGCCGGTCTCATCGACCTGGCGCTCAAAGCGAATGGAGGCGTCGGAGATCAGCGACAGATCACGGCTGGTGTGCGAGGTGCGACCGGCGTTGAAGCAGGCGCTCTCGACCATCACATCGACGGTATCGTCCTCGATCTCGGAATCCATGCCGCCCATGACGCCGGCCAGCGCCACGGGACGCTCGCCGTCGGTGATAAGGCCCATGCCGGCGTCAAGCGTGCGTTCCTCGCCGTCGAGCGTCGTGAACTTCTCATCCTGCTGGGCGGCGCGAACCACCACGCAACGCCTGCCCTCGCGCTCGGCAAAGGTGTCCAGGTCAAAGGCGTGCAGCGGCTGACCGGTAAGCATCATCACGTAGTTGGTGATGTCGACGATGTTGTTGTGCGGACGCACGCCCAAGGCGTTGAGGCGCTTGACCATCCAGTCAGGCGAGGGGCCGACCTTCACGTTGCGCACGATGCGGGCGACGTAGCGGTCGCACAGGCCTTCGTCGGCAATCTCGACCGAAAGCTCGTCGTCGGTCGCGCGGCCGGTCTCGGCCTTGATGGCGGGCAGCTCAACGTGGAAATCGCGGTCGAAGATGGCACCGGTCTCGCGGGCCATGCCGATCATGGACAGGCAGTCGGGACGGTTGGGCGTGATCTCGCAGTCGAGCACGGTGTCGCTCGAGCCCACGTACTCGGCAAACGGCATGCCGCAAGGCGTATCCTCGGGCAGAATCATGATGCCGGAGTGGTCGCCGCCCAGGCCGAGCTCGCGCGCAGAGCAGTTCATGCCCATGGACACGACGCCGCGAAGCTTGCTCTTCTTGATCTTGACGTCGCCGGGAAGCACAGCACCGATCATGGCCGTGACGATGTGGTCGCCGGCCTCAAAGTTCTGCGCGCCACAGACGATCTGCAGCGGAGCAGGGTTGCCGTCGGCGTCGAGATTCTTGTCGCCCACATCGACCGAGCACACATACATGTGGTCGCTATCGGGGTGCGGGGTCTTGGTGAGCACCTTGGCGGTCACCACGTGGTCGAAAGACTCGCCCACGGTGTCGATCGCCTCGACCTCGGTGCCGGTACGGATATATTCGT
>CATVZP010000091.1 GCA_958348565.1 uncultured Collinsella sp.
GCCCAGACCCACATACAGCGGGGTCTCCAAAAAGTGATGGATGGCCTCGTAGGCATCGGTATTGGCGCAAATGACGGCGGCGATGGCGGCAATAACCATAACCGCGGCGGAAATCGTGCCATTCTCGGCGATGCGCTCCCAAATGTCGTGGCGCTCAAAACGCTTGCGCTCACGGACGTTGAACAGCTGCTCAGTTGCTGCCATGGGCGGCTCCTTTCACGGGAAAGCTCCCGTCTTAAAAAAGCACGGCCCGCCCAAGTGGCGGCGCCGCGCTCTAACGTATTACGCTTGCATCTAGCCTACCCTGCACGACAAGCACGCAGGCGTGACCGAAAAGCGGAACCACAGGTTGAACATTATTTGTTCAACGGCACGGGCACGCCTGTCCAAGAGACGACGCGGCGCCGTGCACAAAAAACGACCGGAGCGCGGGGCGTCCGCGATCCGGTCGTGGCGTTCGGTCAACTCAACCTAGCAGGCGGCCATGATGGGGGCAGCGACCTGCTTCTTACGGGAGAGGACGCCCGGCATCCAGACGCCGTCGTGCTCGTCGGCAATGCCCAGGCCCTTCTGAGCAGCCTCGGTCTCGCCCTCGAGCAGGACCTGCGAGCCCTCCTCCATGATGTCGGTGATGCACAGAACGATGCCGTCAGCACCCTTCTCAGCGGCGTAGGCGCGCATGGCCTCGCGAATCTCGTCGATCATGCCGAGTGCGCGGGTCTTGTCGACAGTCTCGTACTGGCCGATGAGCAGCTTCTTGCCGGCGGGCTCGAACATCTTGATGTCGTTGCCGACCATCTCGGCTGCAGTGAAGGAGCCGGACGGGCGGGTGAGGAAGACCTCCATGCCAAACTTGACCGGGTCGACGCCCACCTGCTCGCCGAGCTTGGCGGCGACGGCGCGGTCGACATCGGTGGTGGTGGGGCTCTTGAGCATGAGCGTGTCGGTCATCATGGCCGAAAGCAGCAGCTTGGCCTGAACGTCGGAAAGCTCAACGCCGAGCACGCCGGCGAGCTTGGTGACGATGGTGCAGCTGGAGCCCCAGGGCAGGCAGATGTAGTGCAGCGGGCCGGCGGTCTCGAAGTCGCCGATGCGGTGATGATCGACGACGCCAAAGACCGTAGCGTCCTTAAGGCCGGCGACGGACTGGGCGGACTCGTTGTGGTCGGTGAGGACGACGAGCTGACCGGCCTCGACGGACTCGATCACGCGGGGCTCGGCAATGCCGGCGTCGGCGAGCAGCTTGGCAGACTCTGCCGGAAGCTGACCAAGGGCGCAGGCCTCGTAGGTGTTGCCGGCATACTCAACCTGGTTGAGCAGCTGGGACAGGACGACGGCGCTCATGATGGCGTCGTTATCGGGGTTCTGGTGACCAAAGACAAGAACGTTTGCCATGGATATCCTCCACTTGTATATGTGTACTTGGACGTAGCTATGGTAGCACGCCGATGCCGAGCCTTCGCAGACGGAAGGGCCACGGCATATTTTGGAGCAAGCATGGGGACCAAGTCCGCCCCCCTGCACCAGCTATTTGCCAGCGGCGCGCAGGGCCACGTAGGCGGCACCGATGATACCGGCGTCGTTTCCGAGCGAAGCAACCTTAATGGGCGTCTCGCGCGAGGCGGAGAGCGCGTACTGCTTAAAGTGCTCGCGAACCTTGTCGAGGTAAACATCGGCCGAGGCGGAGGCGCCGCCGCCGATGAGGAACATCTCGGGGTCGACCACGTTGGCGATAAGTGCCAGGGCGCGACCGAGATAGTCGGCCATGGTATCGGCCGCGGCCAGCGCGAGCTTGTCGCCCTCGCGGCAGGCCTGGAACACGTCCTTGGAATCTGAGGGGCCGGTGAGCTCGATGGGCTCGACGCCAGCCTTCTTGCACTCGGCAAGGTAGTTGCTCACCACGCCGGTAGCGCTGGAATACTGCTCCAGGTGGCCATGGCCGCCACAGCCACAGGTGCGCTCCTCGGCCGGGTTCAGGCACATGTGGCCAATCTCGCCGCCGGCGCCCACAACACCCGATACCACGTCGCCGTTAACGATAACGCCGCCGCCCACGCCGGTACCGATGGTGACCATCACCACGTTCTGTACGCCCTTGGCAGAGCCGAGCCAGGCCTCGCCCATGGCAGCGGCGTTGGCATCGTTCTCATACTTAACGACCGCATCGGGGCAGTGCTCCTGAATGGCGACCCTCAGCTCGGGCAGGTTAATGGCAATGTTGGCCTTGACCTTGGCATCGCCCGACGCCGGGATGGGACACGGAACGGCCAGGCCAATGCCCGCCACAAAGGCACGCGGAATCTGTGCCTTGGCGACCACCTGGTCGATAGCCTCGGTCACCGCAGCAAAGCCCGCAGCGTCAACGATAGGAGGCGTGGGCACGCTGGCCTTGGCAAGCAGGTTGCCGTCCTCGTCGAACAGGCCCTCCTTAACCGAAGTGCCGCCGACGTCGATGCCGATGTAGTACTGCTTAGGTTCCATGGGAGCCCACCTTTCTCGTTTAAACATTGCCTGTATGGTACCGCTCCCAAGGCAAAAACCTACCAAAAAGGGACAGGTTTATTTTGGCAGGTTTTATCTGGGGAAACGCAAATGGCTGCCCAACAGGCCACGCAAGACCATTCCCAAAAATAAGGGCGCCGGGAGGCGGTGACTCCCGGCGCCCGTCAAAGGGACTGTGTTGTCTGTTGGACCGCACGGTCCATCGCGGCGATAACGCCGACTAGGCCTTAAGTGCCCGCAGTTGCTTGTGAACCTCGATGAGCTCCGTCGCCATGACGCGCATGGTCTCGGTACCGGCCATCTGGTCCTCGGCATGCAACAGAATCAACGGGGCCTCGCCGTTACGCTCGCCGTTGGCCTCCTTCTTCAGAAGCCCCATGTGAACATCGTGGCCACCGTTATAGGTCTCGTCGCCCTGCTTGATAAGCTCCTCGGCGGCGTCAAAATCGCCCTCCTTGGCCTTTTGCACGGCATTGATGTACATGCTCTTGGCGGTACCGACGTAGCTGATGATCTCAAAGCAGGTCATCTGCAGTTCGTTCATATCCTCCATGCGGAGCACCTAGCCCATCACGCTGACGCAGTGGTCGATGATGCCGGCAGCATTCATGCGGCCGTAGTCAACCATGTTGATGACCTCGACCGGAAAACGACCGGCGGCCTCCTTCTCAAAATCGCCCTTGGTGTAGCCGATCTGCGGACCAAGCAGCAACATGTCGCACTCGTCCAGGTGATCGTGGGCCTCGTTCATGGGACGAGCCTCGACCTCAATATCCAGACCACGGTTTGCAACCTCGGCCTGCATCTTCTGGACCAGCAGGCTCGTAGACATACCGGCATTGCAGCAGAGCATGATCTTCTTCATGGTTTCCTCCTTATAACTGCGCGGCGCGCAGACGACAACTGGTTGTATTCCTTGCGGCTATTGTGCCCGCTCCCCTGTATCTTTACGCAAGGGAGAGAGCCGCGGGCACCGGCACCGCGTACCGGCGCCCGCAAAGGTGAAAGGGACGAACGTTAGGCGTTCTACTCGGCGAGAGCCTCCTGCTTGGCGATTGCCTTCTCGGAAATCTTCATAAAGGGCAGGTAGACGGCCATGCCAATGACAATCTCGAGAGCCTGCCACACGCCGGCGCGCCAGTCAAAGCCCGTAGCGAGCAGGGCATTGATGACGGGAGGCATGGTCCAGGGCACCTGGGCGATGCAGGGGCTGATGATGCCTGCGCAGGTAAGGCCATAGGTGATGCCGATGAACAGATCGGGAAGAAGGACGAACGGGATCATGAGCGGCAGGTTGTACACGATGGGGTAACCGTAGATAACCGGCTCGTTGATGTTGAACAGACCAGGCAGGATAGCCATCTTGGAAACGGTCTCGGAAGCCTTGTTCTTGGAGAACAGGAGCGTGTCGAGCAGAAGCATGAGGGTGCAGCCCGAGCCGCCGATGAGGGCGAAGCTGTTAACGATCTGCATGTTCATGTAGTGATCGGGCTGGATGGTGCCACCGGCGGCAAAGGTAGCCATGTTGTCGACGATGAGCATGGTCAGGATCGGCTCGACGGTAGCGCCAGAGATGGTGGACTGGTGAATACCGACGCAGAACAGCAGGTTAGCAAGGGTGTAGATGAGGATAACAGCCCACGGACCGGCGTTCATGATGTTCTTGAGCGGGTTGGAGATGCACGTGGAGATGATGGCGCACAGATCGGTGCCGGCGCACACGGCGAGCAGGGCTGCGGCAAGAGCGAAGATTGCGAGGTTGAGCAGCATCGGGATCATGACGTTGAAGGAGTTGGAGACCGCGGGAGGCACGCCCTCGCCCAGCTTAACCTTGAGCTTCTCGACGCCAGAAATCTTGATGAAGAGCGAGACGGAAAGCAGGGCGATGATAATAGCCGAGAACAGACCGTTGGTGCCGGTGTTGGCAGTCGAAAGGGCGCCCGTGACCTCGGCGGAGGTGATCTTGTCGGTGAGCAGCGGGCTCGTGGCGGCAAGCGAGGCGGTGATCTGCTGCGGCATCATGATGACGAAAGCAGAGATAGCGACGACCACGCAAGCGAGCGGGTTATCGAAACGCTTGTTCTTAGCGAGGCTGTAGCCAATCAATCCGGCCAAGATAATGGCAGAGACGTTGAGGGTGCCCAGCGTAATTGCCGAACCCCACGTCTGAAGGTTGGCAAGGCCCGCCGCATCGAGCGGGAACAGAGGGAACACGACGTTGTTAATGAGAACCGCGATACCCGCAAGAATATAGAGCGGCGTGATGGTCGCGAAGGCGTCACGCAGGGAACGCAGGTGAACCTGGTTTCCCACCTTCGCAGAGACCTCGGCAAACTTGTCGAGGAAACTCTTTCCGTTGTCACTGGCCATGATTGCTCCTAACTTTCAAATCCGGCCTTTTCCTATGCGCACGGTGGTCTGTCGCCCTCTGCCACCAGATGTGCCATGTGTTGCGCGCGGCGGCGCGCGGTCTGGGCGTTCGCCCGGTCGCTAATCAACCACGTGGGTCGTGGCGACCTGTTTGAGCCAGGCTGCCGACTTCTTAAGGCGGCGCTTATAGCCATCCATCAGATCGACCTCGACAAAGCCGTAACGATTCTTAAAGGCATTGGCCCAAGACCAGTTATCGATGACGGCCCAGTAGTGATAGCCCCGGCATTTGGCGCCCTCGGAGATTGCCTTGGCAACCCACTCCAGGTGCTGGCGCACAAAGTCGACGCGGTAGTCATCCTGGATGGTTCCTTCGGCATCGCGGTTCTTGTATTCGTCCATGATGCCGATGCCGTTCTCGGAAACGAACCACTCAAGATCGGGGTAGTTCTTAGCGCAGTCCATGCCAAAGTCGTAGAGGCCCTGCGGGTAGATCTCCCAGCCGCGGCTCTCGTTCATAACGGCGTCGGGCCACACGTACTCGTCGGCAAAGTGCGGCAGACCGTACTGGTCGATCTTGCTCGCCGGCGCCTGAACGCGCGTGGGGTGGTAGTAGTTGCAACCGAGCCAGTCGACAACACCCTGCTTAAGAATCTCTTGGTCGCCGGCACGGAACGGAAGCTTAACGCCGCCCTCGGCCAGGCTGTCGAGCACGTCGGCAGGAAGCTCGCCCTTGGTAATAAGGTCGAGCCACCAGCGATTGTTGATGCCGCTGGTCATACGCACAGCCTCGAGGTCTGCCTCGCTGGGGTTCTCCTTGGTGTAGACCGGGGTAAAGCAGTTGATCATGCCGATCTTGGCATCAGCGCGAACGGCGCCCTCGTCATAGGCGCGACGGTAGTTGGCCACGGCCAGCGCGTGCGCCAGCGAGATGTGATACTGCACGGTGCGAGCGCGGCTAAAGTCGTGGAGCTGCGGGAACCACACGCCCTCCTGATAGCGCTGCTCGGGCTCGACGATGGGCTCGTTAAAGGTGAACCAGTACTTGATCTCCTGGCCAAACTCGTGGAAGGCGACGTCGGCGTAATGTGCATAAGCCTCGACAACCTCACGGCTCTCCCAGCCGCCACGGTTAAAAAGGTAGGTGGGCATGTCAAAGTGGTACAAGTTGACAAACGGCTCCAGGCCGGCTTCGCGAGAGGCGCGGAACAACTCGTGATACCACGCGGCGCCTTCCTCGTTGAGGTTGCCGTCGGCATCGAGCAGACGGCTCCACTGGATGGAAGTGCGATAGGTATCCAGGCCCAAGTCCTTCAAAATGCGAAGGTCTTCCTGGTACTTGGCCATAAAGTCATTGCCGGCGTAAGAGCCAACGCAGTTGTAGAACGAGCCCAGATCCTGGATGGACCAGGTGTCCCACAGGTTCTCGAGCTTGCCGCCCTGGTTCCACTGACCCTCAGTCTGCGGGCCGGACATAGCAGCGCCAAAGAAGAAGTCGTTGGGTAGCTGATACTGTGCCATCAAAGTCCTCGCTTTCGTGTTCTAGAGCTTCCGGTTGGAGACGGGTTTGCTTTGGCAGGTTATCCGGCGCGGGCGCGCACCGGTCATACCGATATCCAACCCGCCAAAACAAAACCGTCCCCAAACGGTCGATCCTGTTCTGCGGAAAGATTCCGTTCGTTGCTTAAACTATAGCGCTCTAATTCTAAAAGTAAAGCGTCTTTTTCTTTTTTCTTTCTCGAGCTTCTTAGATAAAGGTTATATGGGTGCCTTGTTAAGGGTTATACTTACTTGCGTATTGATATATGTCGGAAAGGAGGTTCAATGATTCCCAAATACGAGGCGATAGCTGCAGATATTCGTCGAAGCATCGAGGATGGCACTCTTAAACCGGGCGACAAGCTTCCCACCGTCGTTGAGTTCTGCGAGCTCTATAGCGTTTCCAAAATCACCGTCAAACGAGCTATCGAGCAAATCACCGAGGAAGGTCTTATTACCAGCCGACGCGGATCGGGTACCTACGTTAAGGACACGGCGGGACTTCCCGGTCAGGCGTTTTTCCAGGGCAAAAACGACCGTGCCCAGGGCTTTTCGTATGAGCACCGCGGGGAGAAGGTGACCTCGGTGGTCTACGATTTCTCGATTGTTAATCCACCAGCGGACATCGCAGCCCAGCTGGGAATTGCCGAGGATGACTTTGCCTATCACATCGTGCGCGTGCGTCAGGCCGATGAGAAGCCCATCGTTATCGAGTACACCTACATGCCCCTCGAGCTGATTCCAGGCCTTAAAAAGAAGGACCTGTACGGATCGGTCTACCACTTCATCCGCGAGCAATGTGGGCTGAAGATTTCGAGCTTCCACCGTACCATTCGCGCCGTGGCAGCAACCGAGGAAGAAGCCGATCGCCTGGACACCAAACCTGGCTCTCCCCTGCTCGAGCTCACCCAGATTGGCTTTTTGGACAGCGGCGACGCCTTTGAGTATTCGGTCTCGCGCAACGTTGGCGACCGCTTTGAGTTGCACAACGTAACGTTGGCATAGGTTTTTGTAGTCATGCGGGCGCTCATTTTGAGCAGTTTTACGCGGCGCCCGCGCAACACAATGGGGTATGAATATGTCCGATTTGATTAAACTGACGCCGATCTTCCACGAGAAGATCTGGGGCGGCCGCCAGCTCGAAACCGTATTTGGCTACGACATTCCCGATGGCCCCATCGGTGAGTGTTGGGCCATCTCGGCCCATCCCAACGGCGACTGCCAGATTGCGGAGGGCCCGTATGTCGGCCACACGCTGTCGTGGCTGTGGGCCGAGCACCGTGAGCTTTTTGGCAACTGCGAGGGCAAGGAGTTCCCGCTGCTCATTAAGATTCTGGACGCCAAGGACGACCTTTCGATCCAGATTCATCCCAACGACGAGTACGCCGCCAAGCACGAGAACGGCAGCCTGGGCAAAACCGAGTGCTGGTATGTGCTGGACTGCGAGACCGGCGCCACAATCATCGTCGGCCAGCGTGCCAAGGACCGCGCCGAGGCCGCACAAATGATCGAGGACGGCCGCTGGGACGACATGCTCAACGTACTGCCAATCCACAAGGGCGACTTTTTCCAGATTGATTCCGGTACCGTGCACGCCATCAAGACCGGCACGCTCATTTTGGAGACGCAGCAGTCGAGCGACGTGACGTATCGCCTGTACGACTACGACCGTCCCGGCACCGACGGCAAGCTGCGCCCACTGCACATTGAGCAGAGCCTCGACTGCATCGACTTTG